>NZ_JAMAXX010000003.1:0-431678 GCF_023712625.1 Curtobacterium sp. ODYSSEY 48 V2 | reverse complement strand
GCGGTCGCCGGAGTGGTCGAGGTGGTGGTGGTGTCAGCCATTGGTGTCTCCCTTCGAGGACCCGCCGGGACTCGTTCCCAGCGGTTGCTGTTCACGGATGAGACGGGCTGACACCGAGATTCGTCACGTCCCCCGTTCCGTGTCGGGCATTTCCCCAGGAAACGGACTTCGAGGGCCGTTCCTGTACCCCGATGTGCCACCGGAGCGGGCGTTGTGGTGCGCAACCGGACAGTGGCGGTGCGCTCCGGTCGGAAGACGCACGTCGACGACGGACGGGAGGCGCGACACCGGTCGGGTGCCGCGCCTCCCGTCCGTCCGTCCGCGCTCGCTCAGGGCGTCCCGCTCTGCCGGGCGACGAGCGCCGCCACCTCGGCGACGTGTGGTTCCCGCAGCACCGAGCTGTGCTCGGCGTGCACGCGCACCGCGTCCACCGGTCCCCGGAGGTACCGGGCCCACCGGGCCGGACCCGAGTCGTTGCCGTCGGCGACGACGAGCGTGACGGGGCCCGCGTACGGGCGCGGCTCCCACCGGCGGGACACGAGGAGCGCCTGGTCGAAGAAGGCCCGGAAGTGGCGCTGGCCCTGCCAGCGGACCACCCCGGCGCCGACGCCCCGAGCCCGGCGGCCGATGCGCGCGAACGGGGTGGCGGAGCGACTGCGGAGCGCACTCGTGCGCACGGCGAGCCGCCGGAGCACGCCGGGCACCGGACGCGCTGCCGGCCGGCCGAGGTCGAGCTGCCCGAACTCAACGGTGTCGGCCCGCTCGGAGGCCTGCTCGGGCAGGTGGGTGTCGAGCAGGACGACCCGGGCGACCTCGTGACCGGCACCGGCGAGCACCGAGGCCATCTCCAGGGCGACGAGGCCACCGAACGAGTGCCCGACGAGGGTGTACGGGCCGGAGGGCTGTACGACCCGCAGGAGCTCGATGTAGCGGCGGGCCATGGCCGGGATGCTCCAGTCCGGCACCGAGCGCCGCTCCAGACCGTGCTGCTGGAAGGCGAACACCGGACGGTCACCCAGGTGCCGGGCGAGCGGGACGAACGTCAGTGCCAGGGCTCCGGCACCCGCGACGCAGAACAGGGGGTCGGCGTCGCCCGGTGCACACGCCGTCAGCGTCACGACGTCCGGGTGACCGGGGACCGCGGCGGCACCGAGGCGGATCCGCGCGGTGAAGCTGCGCAGCGTCGGGTGCCGGAGGAGTTCCGACGAGGGGACGTCCACGCCGAGCCGGTCGGAGACGGCGGCGAGCATCTCCTCCGCCGAGAGCGAGTCGCCACCGAGTGCGGAGAAGTCGTTGTCGAGCCCGACCGCCGGCAGCTCGAGCGGCCCGACGGCGGGCAGCCCGAGCACCTCGGCCCAGATCTGCCCGACCGCGAGCTGCCACTGGTCGTAGGTGTCCTCGCCGAACGCCGCGCCGTCCTCGCACACCGTGGTGCTGAGCGCGGGTGCATCGGGCAGGCGGGTCCGGTCGACCTTGCCGCGCTCGTTCCGGGGCAGCGTCGTCACCGGGACGATCGTGGTCGGCACCATGTGGTCGGGCAGCAGGTCGCGGAGGGCCCTGCGGATCGCGGCCGGTGACGGCGAGCGGCGACCCGGGCGGCTCACGACGTAGGCGACGAGCCGGGTCGGCGCGGGTGGGGCCTGCACCGCGACGACCGCCGCTTCCTGCACCGCGTCGACGGTGCGGAGCGCCGCCTCGACCTCGCTCGGCTCGACCAGGTGCCCGCGCACCTTCGCCGCGTCGTCGGCGCGGCCGAGCAGCGTGAGCCGGCCCTGGTCGTCGAAGCGTCCGAGGTCACCGACCGTCCACGTCGGCGTGCCGTCCGCGGCGGTGCCCGCCCGGTCTGCGGTCGCGTCCGGCGCGCCCCAGTACCCGCTCGTCATGGCGTCGGAGACGCAGACGACCGCACCGCTCTCGCCGACGTCGGCCACGGAGCCGTCGGGTCGGCGGACCTCGATGCGCTTGCCCGTGACGATCCTGCCGGCGGGCACGCTGCGCTCGGGCACCGGGTCCCCCGCGCGGATCTCGTGCACGGCGTACACGGCGGTCTCGCTCGACCCGGTCTGGTTGCAGAACGACGCGCCGGGGCCGAGCAGCGGCCGCAGCGCCGTGACGTCCGTGCCCGTCACCGCCTCGCCGAGGGTGGCGACGACGCGGAGCGCACGCAACCGGTCGTCGGAGGGGTCGAGGGCGCCGGTGATCGACCGCAGCAGGTGCGGGGTGGTGTGCAGTGTCGTCAGGCGTGCGTCGCGGACCCAGGTGACGAGGCGGTCGACGCCGGTGCGACGCGGATCGGCGACGTGCAGGGAGGCACCGGCGTGCAGGGCCGACAGCACGAGCGTCAGCCCGGCGGCGAACCCGTGCGGGAGCACCGAGGCCACGCGGTCCGTCGGGACGAGCCGGAAGGCCTCCCGTTGGGCGACGCTGTCGACGACGAGCTGCCGGTGGGTCATCGTGACGCCCTTCGGCACCCCGGTCGACCCCGACGTGAAGACGACGACCGCCGGGTCGCGACCACCGCGTTCCCGGGCTCCCGGGACGACGGCGAGGTCGCCCTCGGTCGCGGCGGCGGTCCGGGCGTCTCCGAGCAGGTCCTCGAGGGACAGCACCCGGCCCGGCTCGGGGACGAGGGCCGCGGCGCGGTCGGCGTGCTCCGCGTCCGCGAGGACGTCGACGATACCGGCGAGCGCCACCACGTGCTGCAGCCGGGCCCCGGGGAGGGACGGGTCGAGCGCGACGACGACACGGCCCGCGTGCAGGAGTCCGAGGAGGGCGACGACCGACCCGGCACCGTGCGCGACCATCGCGCCGACGGGGACGGGTGCACGGCCCTGCTCGACGTCGACCCCGCGGCCGGTGTGGTCGTCGGGGGTGAGCTGTGCGTCCAGGAGCAGGCCGAGGGCGCGGGCGGTGCGGTCGAGGGCACCGTGGGTGGTCTCGCCGTGCTCGTCGACCAGGGCGAGGGCGTGCGGGTCGCGGTCGGCGACGAGGGCCAGACCGTCGAGGACGGACGGCTCCGTCCCCGCGTGCGGCGCTGCCGCTCCGGGGTCCGCCGTCGGCTGCCGCGTCGTCGTCCTGTCGGTCGTCGCCGTCGTGTCGGTCGCCGTGGTCACGAGGCCCCCTTCACCGTGCGCGCGGACTGTGGTCGCCCGACGGTACCCCGGGGGTGCGCTCCGCAGTGGGGGCTGTGCGGCAACCCGCGCAGACCTGCGAGGTCCCGCAGCCCGCCGGCGCGGAGGACCGCGTCAGTGGATGCGGAGCTCGGCGACCATCGGGCAGGCGAATGGGTCGCGTGCGGCGAGACCGACCCGGTTCAGGTAGCGGACGACGATGCCGTACGACCGCAGCAGCGTCGTCTCGGTGTACGGCACGTCGAGCGTCTCGCAGTGGTCGCGGACCAGCAGGCGGGCCTGCTTCAGCGCCGGTCGCGGCATCGACGGGAACAGGTGGTGCTCGACCTGGTAGTTCAGGCCACCCATCAGGAACGACACCCACCAGCCACCGCGGATGTTCCGCGAGGTCCGGACCTGTCGGGAGAAGAAGTCGACCTTGGCGCCGTGCGCGATGGTCGGCATGCCCTTGTGGTTCGGGGCGAACGAGGCGCCCATCATCACGCCGAACACGGCGAGCTGCACACCGAGGAACGCGCACGCCATGCCGAACGGCAGGAACCAGAACACGACCGTCAGGTAGATGCCGAACCGGGCGACGAGCATGCTGCCCTCGAGCCACCGGTGCCGTGCGTCGGCCTTCGTCCCGGAGCCCGTCACGATCGATGTCACGGCGTAGCGGTGCAGGTTGAGACCCTCGAGCGTGAGCAGCGGGAAGAACAGCCAGCCCTGGAAGCGCAGGAAGGTCCGCATCAGCGGGCCCTTCGCCGCGGCGGCGTCCTCGGGCAGGAAGCGGATGCCGTCGGGCGCGATGTCGGGGTCCTTCCCGACGGTGTTCGGGTTGCCGTGGTGGCGGGTGTGCTTGTTCATCCACCACGAGTAGCTCAGACCGACCATGAACGTGCCGAGCCACCGGCCCGCGTGGTCGTTCCACTTCTGCGACGCGAACACCTGACGGTGCGCGGCCTCGTGCGACAGGAACGCGAACTGCGTGAAGATGACCCCGAGCGCTCCCGCGACGATCAGCTGGAACCACGAGTCACCGAGGAACGCGAACGCCACCCAGGCCAGCGCGAGACCCGCGACCAGGCTGCCGAACAGGGACCAGTAGAAACCGGTGCGCCGACGGAGCAGGCCGTTCTCCTTCACCTGCGCCAGGAGCGCGGAGTAGGTGGACGTACCGTTGCGGCTGCCCGGACCGGGTCGGGTCCGGGTGTAACCGGGGGCGAGCGGGGTGGTCGTCATCGAGGACCGACCTTCTGTGGTGAGCGATCCTTCGACCGATCCGGAGAGTTCACGCATCCGCGCTTCCGGCGACAGTAGGTCACGGAACCGGGAGAACGCCTGGACGGCGCGCGCACGTCCGGGAAACGCAACCCGTGGCGGACGGGAGGCGCGGGACGACGCCGCCACGCGCCTCCCGTCCGGCGCCCGGTTGCGGTCCGCCGGGCGCCCACGCTCGGCGACCATCGTTGCGGGATCGAGACGGCCCGTCACCCCGGTGCGTGCGAGCCTGGTCGCACCTGACCACGAGAGCGGACGGAGCACGCTGTGGACCGAGCGATCGCGTGGGTCGTGCTGGCACTCGTCACGGCCGTGCCGGCACTGCTCCTCGCCGTCACGCGGGTGAGCTCGTGCGCCGATGCAGCGCCGGGTGCGGGCACGAGCCGGTGCACGAGCGGACCCGTGCTCGGGGTCACCGGGTCGTGGGCCGTCGGTGCGGTCGCCGTCGTGGTCGTCGCGATCGCGGTCGTCCAGGTCGTGCGGGCCGTCCGTTCCGGGCGAGCGGCGACGGACTGACGCCCGGCGGTCTCAGGTCCGCGCTTCGGTGCGGACCGGCTTCAACCGGTCCGGTGCGTCGGTGGCGGGGGTCCACTCGCACGTGAACGTCCCGCGGTACCCGAACAGGAAGCCGAACACGCGGTTGTGCACCTCGAGGTCGACGTGGAACGCCTGGTCGTCCTCCGACCACCACTCGTGCAGGGTGGCGCGACCGCTCAGGAGCATCGGGAACCGGAACGAGACCGGCCCCTCGTGGAACCGCTGCGCGTCGGACGTCAGCACGAGCCCGCCCCGCTCGTCCACCGCCAGGTCGAGGTCGACCGCCAGGTGCTGGTGCGTGCCGAGGTAGTCGAGCACCCTGCCGTCGACGAGCACCATCGTCGCGTCGAAGCGCGCCGTGCGACCGGGCTTGGTCTCGTACGTCCGCACGAACGTCACCGTCTCGCGGCCGAGCTCGTCGCGGTACGGGTGGTTCTCGATCGTGAACGGCACGTCCTCCCCGACGTCGGGGACCAGGATGTTCCGGAGCCGTCCGATCTGCAGGAAGGGGACGGTCCACCACGGGCCGCGTCGGATCGACGACATGACGCCACGTCCGGTGCAGGCCTCGCCGGCGTCGAGGCCGACTCCGAAGCGTCGTCGCATCATCGGGTGGAGTCGCTGGAAGTCGGCACCGAGCGCCTCCTCGAACACGGACGTCATCGGTCGTCCCTCGGGTCGGGCAGCGTCGCCAGCGTCGCCAGCGTCGCCGGCGCATCGTGCAGGTGGTCGGTGCGTCGGGCGCTGCCTGCGGGTGCCCGCAGCGTCCTGGAGGCTCGTGGCCGGTCCCGGCGCCAGGGCTGCAGGACCGAGGTGAGCGGCCACGCCTCCGGTGCGGATCCGCCCTCGAGCCAGATCCGGAGGCGGTCGAAGCTCCACGCGGTCGCCCAGCCGAGGAGCGGCCGGACGACCAGGTCCAGCGGCCCCCATCCGCCGTCGTAGTCGTAGCCGGTGACGAACCGCGTGCGCCCGTCGTCGGTCGGGACGTAGCGCCAGTAGCCCCGGCCCGCGCGGATCGGCGAGAGGCGGTCGGCGGTCCCGAAGCGCAGCGCCGACGTGCGCGAACCGTCCGGGCGGCGGCGTTCCCCGATGCTCACACCGGTGCCGTGCACGTCGTGCAGCGGCGAGCGTCGGACGTAGCGGAAGTGCGTCGGTGCCCCGTCCTCCGCGCCCTCGGGCACGATCTCCGAGAACCGGACGTCCCAGCGCACGTGCTGCTCGGGGTCCTGCGTCGCGGCCCACACGCGGTCGAGGTCCGCATCGATGACGGTCTCGACGTAGATGCCCCTGGTCCCCACGTGCTGACAGTAGCGCCTGCGCGGCGGAGACCGGCGTCACGCCGGGGACGGGTCGTCGCGGCGGTGCCGTCGGTCGTGTATCAGCCGTTCCAGGCGTCCCGCAGCGCGCGTTCCAGGTCGGTGCGGTCCGATCCCCGCTCTTCCCCGTCACGGAGCGGTTCGGCCGTCAGCTCCCCGTCGCGGAGCGTCAACTCCGTCGTGCTGTCGGTGCCGCGGTCGACGAGGCTCACGTGCAGCCCGGTGCCGTCCGGCAGCACCGGTCGCAGGGCAGCGACGAACGCCGGCACCTGACCTGCGTCGGACAGCGTGGCCGCGACCGACTGGTTCGTGTCGAACTGCTCCGACGACGCCGGGAGGAAGCCCCGCAGCTCCGTGCCGACGTCGATCGACCGGCCCAACATCGCCGGGGAGCCGCTCACGGACAGACGGTCCGTGTCGTCCGCAGCGTCCCGGTCAGCAGCGTCGTCGTTGCCGTCAGCGGGATCGGCCTGCGGACCGACGCGGATCGACTCCACCGGATCGGCCGGAGCAGCGGCGGCGAGCGCCGTCGCCGTCGCGAGGACCTCGTCCGGGTCGTCGACCCTGACCCGCACCCAGGACGGCGTGAGCTCGACGGCAGCGACCCCCGGCCGCGCCGCGATCGCAGCGAGCCGGTCCGCCTCGGCGTAGTCGGCGGCGTCGGGCAGGTCGTCGTCGCCTCGGGGCTGGTCCTTCGTGACGATGCCGCCGTCCACGATGACCTGCGCGTCCGGTGCGGCCTGCTGTGCGAGCGCCGTCGCGTCCCCGACGTCGTCGAGGTCCGCGAGGTGCATCTGGAGACGACCCGGCGTGACGGAGGCGCGGGTCACCTCGTGCGCGGCACGCACACGCTCGTACGCGGTGATCTCGGGCGTCGGGTCACCGACGGTGTCGTCCGTCCCGGCGATGTCGTTCGCGATCCGCAGGTCCGGCACGTCGTCGGAGCGGATGACGTCCTGCTGCGCCGACGACCAGGACGCCGACGTCGACGCCGTGTCCCAGTCGGACGACGTGGCGATCCGCCGCACCGACTCCCAGCCGGCCACCAGGTCATCGGCATCGCGGACGGTGAGTGCGATGCGACCTCCGCCGGTGCCGGAGGCGGACGGAGCGTCGACGTCGCCACCGAGCCAGCGGTCGTCGCCGCGGAGCCGATCGACGACGGCGAGCAGTCGGTCGTTCTCGGAGGCGCGTTCCTCCAGGAAGAACCCGAACCCGTCGGCCTCCATCGAGCCGCGGTACGTCGTACCCGGGCCGGAGGCATCGCGGATCCAGCGTCCGACCTCGTGGGTCACGCGTCGAAGGTCGGCGTCGGACAGGTCGTCCTCGGTGGTCACGGTGACGGACGCTTCGCCGGCGAACGGCAGGTTGTTCGTGCCCGAACCGCGCACGGACCGCACACCGTCGACTGCCGACAGCTCGCGCTCGGCCTTCTCGGCACCCGCACTCCCCGCGTTGACGTTGCCGGAGCACCCGGTGAGCAGCAGGACCCCGGTCAGCGTGGCGGCCAAGAGCGCGGCGGACCCCGTGCGTCGTCTCCCCCAGAGCATGGCGGGAGCGTACCGCAGCGGTCTGCGCCGGCCCTGTCGCCCTCCGTCCGGCGTCAGCAGCGGCTCCAGCGAACCGGGTCGGTCCTCGGTCACCTGACGGGCCGCGACCCCGGCATCCCGGGCCAGCCGTCCGGCGTCACCCAGGCCAACGTGGCGCAGACCGCCCGACCGCTGGCGAGGGCGCCACGCAAGGAGGGGGTGTTGTCGGCGTGGACGTGTCCCCAGAGCACGTCGGCCTCCGTCGCCGGGAGCCGCCGTGCCAAGGCCCGGAGGACCGCCGGCCCGAGTCCCTGTCCGCGGTGGTCGTCGTCGAGCGCGATCTCCTCGACGACGAACCCGGTGAACCCGTACGCGTCGTCCCGAGCGGCGGCGACGACACCGGCGGCCCGTCCGTCGACCACGACCTCGAACAGCAGTCCCTGTTCGTCGGCGTCGCCGAGCCCGTCCTCGTCGGCGGGCGCCGCCCACTCGTCCAGGTCGGGCGTGACGCGACGGACGGTCTCGTAGATCGCGGCGACCCTCGGCGCCGCAGCCTCGGGCGTGGTCGGGACGAGTTCGACCGCGGAGGCTCCCGGCGTCTGCTCACGACCGGCGATCACCGACACCGGCCCCGCGACCACGAGTTGGTCGGGTGCCACCGAGGACCCGTGTCCGGTCAGAGCGCGGACGCGCAGGAGGTCTCCGGGGAGTCGGACGCGGAAGCAGAGCGGTGAGAAGGCACGGGCGTCCTCGAGCACGGAGCCGAGCTCCGCCAGACCGGCTGCGTCGGGGCGCACGCTGGTCGCGATCACGTCGACGAACGGCTTCGACACGTCGCGGCCACGGAAGCGGATCCCGGTGAGGGCCCATCCGCCGGAGGGCAGCTCGACGACCCGGTTCGCCCAGTCGAGCGGGTCCGGGACGGCGAGTCCGACGGCGTCGCGGACCGCCGCTCCCCACGAGGTGTCACCCACCAGTGCGAGGTCGGGTCCGACCGTCCGCAGCAGGTCCGATCGCCAGTGCTCGTTCCAGCGGGCCAGGTGCTCCGGCGCCCACGGCACGAGGGCGGTGAGCAGATCGTCGTCGTCCATCCCGGTCGACGCTAGGAGGCCGAGCAGCGGCGGCGCAAGAGCGGCTGGCACCGCTCCCCCGTGCGGAACGCGGAGAAGCCCCCGGCGAGAACGTGTCTCGCCGGGGGCTTCATCGGTTTCGGTCGGGCTGACAGGATTTGAACCTGCGACCCCTTGACCCCCAGTCAAGTGCGCTACCAAGCTGCGCCACAGCCCGTGAGCTCTCACGAGCTCTGAGCCCCGAGAGGCTCGGAACTCCGTCTCCGGCGTTCCACCGCCCGCGTCCGACCGGAGCGCGAGCAGCCCGTCAAGCATAGCGGACGCGGGACCCTGCTCGTGCCACGGCGCGTCGCCACCTCCACAGGAGCGATAGGCCGGGCCGAGCCGTCAGCCCCGCGGCGAGCGCGCTGGCTGCCGCACCACGTCCCGCTCGGCCGCCAGCCACGGCAGCGCGAGCCCGACCAGCAGCCCGCCGAGCCCGTCCGCGGCCAGGTCGCCGATCGTGTCGTCGTACCCGACGTAGATCGCCGAGTCGACGAAGTTGTGCCCGAGCCACTCGCACATCTCCCACACGGACCCGATCGCGAGCCCGAGGGTGAACACCAGGAGCGACACGGTCACGCGTCCGGCGTCCGGGGCGTGCGGCACGAGCCGGAGGTCCGCGGCGATCACCGCGAGCAGCGCCGCGAGCAGTCCGGTCAGGACGACGTGGATCAGCTTGTCCCAGAGGAACACCGACGTGTACCACTCGAGCGCGCTCGACCACCCGGCGACGAGCACCAGCACGCAGACCGCCAGGTCGAACGCGGGCCGGAGTCCGAGCATCCGCGGCAGGACCACCCCGAACAACGCGAGCGACATCACCGCGAACGACGTGCTCCCCCAGCCGATCGTGGCCACGGGGATGCTGAGGAGCGTCAGGACCCGCACCACGTCGGCCGGCAGGAACCGCCGGCGCAGGAAGGTCAGCCCGAGCGAGCGCATCACGAGGCCCACCGCACGACGGCGTGCACGGCCGCGTGGTCGGACGGCCAGACACCGCCCGGTCGGCGCACGTTCACCGCGACCCGGTCGACGACGGCGTCCTCGGTCACGAGCACCCCGTCGATCCGGCGGCCGCCGACACGCGGCTCCCGGTAGTGCGGGTACGTCCCGTAGGCCTCCCCCACCTGCCGGGAGGCTCGCCCCCAGCTGTCGACGACCCCCGCTTCGGCCAGTGCTCGCCAGGGCGCCGATCCGGCCGGGCAGTTCCAGTCGGCCATCACGACGGCCGGCAGTCCGCGCTCGCGGACGATGCGCCCGAGCAGCTGCGCGCCGCGCAGCCGTGCCCAGGACGAGGCGACGTCGAGGTGCGTCGCGATCGCGGTGAACTCCTGCCCGGTGGTGCGGTCCGCGACGACGGCACCGACGGCGTGCCGCGGGAAGGCCGTCGCCCAGGACCGTGAGCCCGGGCGCGACGGCGTCCGGGACAGCGCCCACGTGCGCCGCTCGACGACGTCGAGGCGCTCCCGGTCGAGGAACAGGCCGACCGCCTCGCCACCGCCGCGCGCACCGCGACCGACGACCACGGGCTCCCATCGCGAGCCGAGACGAGCCGTGAGGTCCGCGGTCTGGGCGGGCAGTGCCTCCTGGACGGCCAGCACCGTCGGTTGCTCGCTGGCGACGAGCGCGACGACGGCGTCGCGGCGTCCTTCCCACGCGTCGGCGTGACCGGGCGCGTGCGGCACCCGACGTCTGACGTTGAGGGTGGCGCAGTGCACCTCGGGGGCCACCACCGCCCCGATCGTCGGGTGGTCGTCCGGCGCGGATGGCATGCACCCTGTCTACGAGACGACACCTGTTGCGCTCACAGGGTGTCGTGACGGTCCCTCGTAGGGTGGCTCGGATGCGTTGCGCTCGTCCCACCCGTACCCTGCTCGCACTGTCGGTCGCCGGGCTCCTGCTCGGCGCTGCCGGTTGCACCTCCCACGACGACGCGCCGACGGTCGCGCAGCTGACACGGACGTCCGCCCACTCGGTGGACGTCGTGGCCCAGCAGGACCCGTCGGCCCGCTCCGTCGCCGCGAGCCGAGCACTGTTCGCGTCGGCTCCCGGCGCGGTCGTGGCGTCGGCCTCCGACGCGGGCGCGGTGCGCGACGCGGCGAGCGCCGCGCGTGCGGCGCACGTCCCACTGCTGCTGACGCCCGACGGCGGCACGCCCTCGTCGACACCGTCCGCCGACGCGGGTGGCGACGGTGACCGGGTGGCAGCCGAGCTCCGCCGGCTCGGGGCCGACTGGTACCAGGCCGAGGGCAGCGTGGTGGTCGACACCGACGTCCCGGAGCAGGACGCGCCGGAGCGGGGCGACGTGCCCGAGGCGAGCGATGCCTCCCGTCCGGCGACCGTGGTCGTGTCCGACCGCCGGTCGGAGGCCGCAGCCGTGGCCACGGCGGAGGCTGCCGGCGCCCGTGTGGTCGCGATGCCGGACGGCGTGACCGACCCGGCTGCCGCCCCGGACGTCGTGTCGGCCCTCCACGACCGCGCGGAGCACCCGACCGTGCTGGTCGGCTCGGCGTTCGGCGACCTGCCGGACCCGCAGTGGACGGTCCGGGCGGCGGAGAGCGGTTGGCAGCTGCCGCACGGCGGGCAGCGGCCCTTCGACGGACACCGCTACGTGGCGCTGTACGGCGCTCCCGGCGCGCCGGTGCTCGGGGTGCTGGGCGAGCAGGACCCGGCGGCGACCGTGCGCCGCGCCGAGGGGACGGCGAAGGAGTACGACGGGCTCGGCGACGAGCCGGTGACGCCTGCGATGGAGGTCATCGCGACCGTCGCCGCCGGGGACGCCGGGGCGGACGGCGACTACTCGACCGAGCTGCCGGCGTCGACGCTGGAGCCCTACGTCGACGCGGCGAGCGACGCCGGGATGCCGGTCATCCTCGACCTGCAGCCGGGGCGGTCCGACTTCCTGTCGCAGGCGAAGCGGTACGAGTCGCTGCTCGCGAAGCCGAACGTCTGGCTCGCACTCGACCCGGAGTGGCGACTGACCGCCGACCAGGTGCCCCTGCAGCAGATCGGCAGCGTCTCGGCGTCCGAGGTGAACGAGGTCTCGTCGTGGCTCGCCGACCTGGTGCGGTCGAAGGGCCTGCCGCCGAAGGCGTTCGTCCTGCACCAGTTCCGGCTCTCGATGATCCAGGACCGGTCGTCGCTCGCGTCGCACCCGGAGCTCGACGTCCTCATCCACGTGGACGGGCAGGGCTCGCAGCCCGACAAGCAGGCGACCTGGAAGGCGCTGCACCAGGACGCACCGGAAGGCGTGCACTGGGGCTGGAAGAACTTCTACGACGAGGACACGCCGATGCTGTCACCGCAGCAGACGATGGCCGACGTGCAGCCGACGCCGTCGCTCATCACGTACCAGTAGCGGGGTCGCGTCTCGTCGCGTCCCGTCGTGGTGTCCACAGCCTGGAGGGTCGGGGCACGGTGCGTCGGCGGGTGCTGACAGCATGGGGTCATGTCTGGTCTCGGTGTCGGTTCGTCCGTCGGCTCACCTGCTCCTGCGGCGGCTCCGCCGTCCGCCGAGATCGCTGCGGAGGCACAGGAGGCCCTGGCCGCCCTGACCGGGCGACCGGACGCGGTCTTCCACCCCGGGCAGCTCGAGGCCATCTCGGCGCTCGTCGAACACCGGCAGCGTGCCCTCGTGGTGCAGCGCACCGGGTGGGGCAAGTCGGCCGTGTACTTCCTCGCGACCCTGCTGCTGCGGCGACGTGGCGGCGGCCCGACCGTGCTCGTCTCGCCGCTGCTCGCCCTCATGCGCGACCAGGTCGCAGCGGCCGCGCGGGCCGGCGTCCGCGCGGTGTCGATCAACTCGGCGAACGCGCACGAGTGGGCGGACACGCAGGCGGCCCTCGCGCGTGACGAGGTCGACGTGCTCCTCGTCTCCCCCGAACGGCTCAACAACCCGCGCTTCCGCGACGAGCAGCTGCCGACGCTGATCGCCCGGATGGGCATGCTCGTCGTCGACGAAGCGCACTGCATCTCCGACTGGGGACACGACTTCCGCCCCGACTACCGCCGGCTCGCCGAGCTCATCCGCGCCCTCCCCCAGGGTGTCCCCGTGCTCGCGACGACGGCGACCGCGAACGAGCGCGTGGTCGAGGACGTCGCGGAGCAGCTCACCGCGGGCCCGGACGCTCCCGTCTTCACGATCCGCGGTTCCCTGGCGCGGGCGTCGCTCCGGCTCGGCGTCCTGACGCTGCCGGACGCCCGACAGCGCCTCGGGTGGCTGCTCGCGCACCTCGGCGACCTGCCCGGCAGCGGCATCATCTACACGCTGACCGTGTCCGGGGCCGAGGACATCGCCCGACTCCTGCGCGAGAACGGGTACGCCGTCCGCGCCTACACCGGGCGGACCGACACCGAGGAACGCGAGCAGCTCGAGCAGCAGCTCAAGGGCAACGACCTCAAGGCGCTCGTCGCGACGAGTGCGCTCGGGATGGGCTTCGACAAGCCGGACCTCGGGTTCGTCGTGCACGTCGGCGCTCCCTCGTCGCCCGTCGCCTACTACCAGCAGATCGGCCGCGCCGGGCGTGCGACCGACAACGCCGACGTCCTGCTCCTGCCCGGACGCGAGGACCGCGAGATCTGGCAGTACTTCGCGAGTGCGTCGATGCCGACCGAGGCCCGCGCCTCCGCCGTCCTCGGCGCGCTCTCCACCGACACGGCGATGTCGACCGTTGCGCTCGAGGGCCTCGTCGACATCAAGCGATCGACACTCGAGCTCCTGCTGAAGGTGCTCGACGTCGACGGCGCCGTGCACCGTGTCGCCGGCGGCTGGGTCTCGACCGGGCAGCCGTGGCAGTACGACGCCGCCCGGTACGAGCGGGTCGCCGCCGCCCGCGAGGCCGAGGCCGCGTCGATGCTCGCGTACGAGTCCACCTCGGCGTGCCGCATGCAGCTGTTGCAGCAGGACCTGGACGACCCGTCCGCTGAGCCCTGCGGGCGCTGCGACAACTGTGCCGGTGTCTGGTACCCGACGTCGATCTCGGAGTCGGACACCTCCGGTGCGGCTGCCGCGCTCGACCGGGTCGGCGTCGAGATCGCGCCGCGCGCGCAGTGGCCGTCCGGCATGGCCTCGCTCGGCGTGCCCGTGAAGGGCAGGATCCCGGCCGGCGAGCTCGTCGAACCGGGCCGCGCCGTCGCCCGGCTCACCGATCTCGGCTGGGGCGGGCCGCTCCGGGCGCTGTTCTCGGCCACCACTCCGGACGGACCCGTGTCCCGCGAGCTGGTCGACGGGTGCATCCGCGCCCTCAAGGACTGGCCCTGGGCCGAACGGCCGACCGGCGTCGTGGCGATGTCGTCGCGGTCGCGGCCGGAGCTCGTCGGGTCGTTGGCGCAGGCGCTGTCCTCCATCGGGCGGCTGCAGTTCCTCGGGACCCTCGGACGGAGCGGCGGGGAGCCCCGCGGAGACGGTGCGACGAACAGCGTCTACCGGCTGGCCGGGGTGTGGGACACCTTCGTGGTGGACCCGGAGCTGGCTGCGGCGTTGGCGTCGCACCAGGGGCCGGTGCTGCTCGTCGACGACCTGGTGGACAGCCGGTGGACGGTCACCGTCGCCGGGCGGGCGCTCCGGCGTGCGGGGGCGTCGGCCGTGCTGCCGTTCGCGCTCGCGACCGTGGCCTGACGCCGGCGGGGTCCGGCCGACCGTCCGTGGTCCGTCCGGAGGCGCGGGGTGCGGGGTGCGGGGTGCGGGGTGCGGGGTGCGGGGTGTGGGCTGCGGGGTGCGGGGTGCTCCCGCACAACCGGAAGCACGTCGTGCCGGGGATTCCCGTGGTGCGCCGTGCTCCCGGTTGTGCAGGCGACGGTGCGTGCCGACTCCAGCGTCGGCTCCGCCCGCATGCGCCGCTCGGGTCAGGCCGCGCCGATCGCGTCCAGCTCGCGGATCGCGTCCGCCGGCAGCGTGATGCCCGCGCCCTCGACGTTCTGCCGCAGGTGCTCCACGGATGACGTACCCGGGATGAGCAGGATGTTGTCCGAGCGCTGGAGCAGCCATGCGAGGGCGACCGACAGGCGCGACTCCCCCAACCGCTGCGCGACGGTGTCGAGCGCCTCGGACTGGATGGGCGAGAATCCGCCGAGCGGGAAGTACGGCACGTAGGCGATGCCCTCGGCCGCCGTGAGGTCGACGAGGTCGTCGTCGCCCCGCTGCGCCACGTTGTACATGTTCTGCACGCAGACCACGGGCGCGATCCGGAGGGCCTCGACGAGCTGCGCGCCCGTCACGGTCGACAGTCCGAGGTGGCGGATCTTGCCCTGCTGCTGCAGTTCGGCGAGTGCCTCGAACTGCGGTGCGATGCTGCCCGACTCCGGGGCGTCGAACCCGCCGACACGGAGGTTCACGACGTCGAGCTGCTCGAGACCGAGCCGCTCGAGGTTCGCGTGCACGTCCTCGACGAGCTGCTCGGGCTTCCGCGCCGGCGGCCACTGCCCCTTGTCGTTCCGGCGCGAACCGACCTTGGTGACGATGTGGACCTGCTCCGGGTACGGGTGCAGGGCTTCGCGGATGATCTCGTTCGTGACGTGCGGGCCGTAGAAGTCCGCGGTGTCGATGTGGGTGATGCCGAGCTCGACCGCCGTGCGCAGCACGCGGACGGCCTCGTCACGATCGGCCGGCGGGCCGAAGACGTGCGGGCCGGCGAGCTGCATCGCGCCGTAGCCGAAGCGGGTGACCTCGAGGTCGCCGAGGTCGTAGGTGCCACCGGGGAGGCTGTTCGTCGTCATGGTCCGACCATGCTCCCGATCGCTGCGGTGTGCCTGGCCCTGGTTGTCCCCTGATCCGCACACCCAGTGAGCAAAGAGACCAACCGCCGGGTCACGACGACGCGACGTTCATCGCACCAGATCCGCCTTGCCCGGCCACTCGCCGAAGTGTTCCTGTAGTTCAGAGAACGACACGATGACGGTACCCGGATCACTCTCATCACATCCGATGACTTTCCATCCAGATTGCTCGAGCGCGACCGCGAGCGGCGCACCGACGTGACCGCGCAGGACGACTCGAACGCCCGCGGCCGGCTCACCATCTCGTACCGTGCACGCGGCCTCGAGGAGTTCCTCGAACTCGGGAAAGTCCTTCACAGTGCTTCACGGTTGATCAGCTGCAAGAACGACGATCGTGGTCGGACCGAATGTCTGCGAGACTTCGCGGGATCAGCCCGTACCTGCCTCGCGCGATGTGGATCTATCCGTCAGCATCGACGGGCCAAGGACCGATCTGATCGTCAAGTGCTTGCTTGCCGAAGCTCGCTTGATAGGGAAGTTTCGCCAGGAGATCAGGATTCTTCGGGTATGCCACGTCCTTCCAGCCCGCTGCAGCCGCGATAGGCCCGATTGCGACCTGTGGATTCGTTCTGATCCTCAGGATGACGCCGCGATCAGGCTCCTTGCCCTGCACAGACCATGCAAGCGGCAGAACTTCATCGACGAGCTGCGCCACCTTCTCCTCGGATGTGCCAGCTTCGGGAGCTGTGATCTGGACTGCGATCGCGTAGTGCTTCGACAAGCCGTCCGTGGTCTGCTCGTACTCGACCGTAGCTTCGGATACATCAGGCAAGCCCGTTGAGACGCTGCGCAACCTTGTCCTGCGATTGCGTCTCGGTGGAGTTGTCGTTCGACATGGAACATCCTCCTGATGCGAGAGAAACGGCAATCAGAATCCCCAGGACGGCGGCTTTCCGCATCGTCATCTCTCGGCCTGGTAGTCGGTCACGGTCTTGCTCCCGGAAAGGGATCGGCTGACATCCACCTCGGATTGCCGGTGAGCCGGATCGGATCCGGAATGTCGATGGGCGTCTTCGGCCATCATCCCGTAGCGCGTGGCCGCGTGTGCAGAACCCACACTGACGGCCCCTTCAGTCGTACTCAACTGCCCGGCCATGCCCCGAAGAGCTGCTCCATGTCCGACTCAGAGAACGTGATCTGATACCGCAGCCTTGGGTTGCTCGCGAACTGCGGGAGATGCGATTCCCGGGCCAGCGCGACGAGGTCAACCCCGGAGGTACGACCGACCGAGAGCGCGACTCCGTTGGTCAGCTCGTGCTCGTTCACGGACCACCCGATCCGCAGCAGTTCTCGGAGCGCCGCACTCTTGCTGCCCTCCTCGAAGCCCGGGGACGGGGTGAAGTTCACCGTCGTCCCCCATTCAGATGTGAAGCCGGAACGGTAGTTCCGCATCTCCACGGAGGCTTCGGTGACTCCTCGAATCGCCGCCGCATCAGCGGACGCCTGGTCGAGAGTCCGACCAGACTGAGCACCTGACGTGCACGAGCTGAGCAAGATCGCGAAACTCGCGAAGGCCGCGACCGCAAAGTGCCTTCTCTTGAAACTCATCTGTTGACCACCCGGTCATCGTGCAGATCGCACCGGGTCCGGCTACTGATCGGCCGTTACTGTGGTCTGCGTCCTTGAGCACCGCTGCGGACAGCAGCCCCACCGGCCTCGTTTGACTGGCTCGGCTCAGAGACCCTCTGGATTGACCGTTGGCGCTGCCGCCGGCCAATCGCCCAGACGGTCCCTGAGGAGATCCGCCGGGATTATTGCGGAGGTCTTCCCAGGGAGCGCGGCACCCGTCTTCACCCAACCTGATCGCTCAAGCACCTTGCCGAGACTGACCTTGGGCGCCCCCTGCAACCCAATTCCAACTCCGTTGGCCAGTTCGCGATTTGCTTGTAGGGACCATCCAGTCTGGATTATCGCATCCACTTCCGCGTCGTCGATCGAGTCGGTTGTGGTCTTCGGGTCAAGAGTAAGGATGATCAAGGCTCGGTTGGAGTTGCTGGTGTCTAGTCCCGACGTGTTCCGCTCCACAGAGACCTCAGCAGCTTCCACGCCCGCGAGCGATCGCAGAAATTGCTCAGCCTCCTGGGTTGTCTGCCCCCGGGCGGCCGAGGCTCCCGAGCAGCCAGAAAGGAGGAGCGCCGTGGTTGTCAGCAACGACACGACGCTGCCCGCTTTCGCCCACTTACTTACCCGCACTTCGCTCCAATCGGTAGTCCTGGACCGTCTGTTGACCCTGCAGGAATCGATCAACTTCTGCCAAGCCGGGGCTGTCAGGATGTTGCCTTGCCATGATGGCATAACGCGAAGCGTTGTGCGCGGTTGCGAAGTCTTGCTCGCCCCCGTGGCCAGATAATGCGGGAGCTGGTGCACTGATCGTGTTCCAACCATCCCTTGAAGGATTTGTAGCCCCATCGAGACGCGCAACCGGGTCTTCGCGCGCTTCGAACGACGTCACCGCAGTGGAGTCGGGAATGTCCATCCGGCCGATCGGCGCACCAGCGGTAACGACTTGCTGCACGTTGAGACCCTGCGGATCCTCGGCAATGGCGCCTGCTGTGATACCGCCGAGACTGAATCCGGTGAGCATCACAGGAGCGTGACCGTCACGGATCTCCGGTATGCGGTCGAGCGTCGACCGCACCGTCTGAGCCAGCGTCGTCGAATCTCCGTAGCGCATTGCCAGGACATCCGAAGTCACATCATTTGGAACAGTACCCGCTCTTGGGTCCCATACCTGCGTGCTCGGAATCTGGACGACGAATCGCGGTCCACCCGGGCCATCAACACGCATCACGCGTAGATCCCCGTACTCCTTCGCTCCGATCCCGTCAATCTGTGCAGCACCAGCCCATAGTTCGTCGACACTCCGTGGCACGATGTTGCCGTTCTCGTCCGTCAGCAGCGGAGGTACGTAATCATCCTCCTCCGATTGCTGGGCACGACCGTACACGTCCGTGGCGATCTGATCGAGATCATTCTGCTTCTTGAGCGTGTTTCCGAGGTCGGAAGGACTTGTCGTCCCTGCTCCATCTTCGAACAAGCGCAAAGCACCGCCCTGATGTAGCAGCAACGACAGGAGGGCGTCATAACCAATGTCTCCGTGCGATCCCAATGCCGTCTCGAATGCTTTCAGGGACCAAGCGCTGAAGTTCGACGTGGAGAAGTTGTCGATGAATCTTCGCGCTACTTCCCCCGCAAATCCCCCAGATGTTCGCCAGCTCGAAGGATTACCTAGCGCGTCGCCCAGCGACACAACGAGCGCCCGACCCCCCTCCAGGAATGCCCCGGTTGCGAGCGACACTCCGAGTAGATCGACGACAGTCACCAGAGTGACCGGCAACCCCCCGATGAGCAAGGCCTGATCGACCGCTTCATCCGCGAGCGCCGCCGCCGCGGCCAGGGCGACCTCAGCAGCCTCGTACACCTTCGAGATCGACGCCGTGATGATCACGAGCGCCTCGCTGGAGACGATCGTTACGCTGAGCTGCGCCGAAGCGTTCATCACCGCGCCCTCGGCCGCGAGCGCCGTACCCGGCGACAGGATCGCCGAAGCGAGCAGGTCCCCGTCCACCGACAGCGCTCCGACCTTCGGCACGAGCGGCCCGGCGAAGCTGTTGAGCGCGCTGATCCCCGTGGTCAGGCGATCGATCTCCGCGTAGTCGACCTTGATCCCGTCAGACATCTCGATCCCTGATGAGTCCAGCGACGAGCCCGAGCAGATCCGTGCGGATCTCCTGGTCCGTCTGCGCCGTCACGGTGACCGTGCCGGCATCGGTGAGGAGTTCGGGCGTGACCTCCGAGCCACGCGCTTCCGCGTCGAGTCCGACGCTCATCCGCAGCCATCCGCGGCGGGTGCCGAACCAGTCCGCGACGAAGACCGGGCCACGGTCAGCGGTGAAGGCCTTCACGCGGAAGCCGTGCTGCACGGGCTCGGCCAGGCCACGGAACAGGCCGACCGCATCGGTCGGGACGTGCAGTTCTTCGACGACGGCATCGAGCACCCGGGCGTCGCCGCGCTGGATGGCGTCGACCAACGCTTGCGAGGCAACCGTGCTGACCGTCGTCGTCCCACGGGCCGGGTCGGTGACCTCGAGCGACGGGATGAGTTCGACGAGTGACGACCACGCCTGGTCGAGCACCGTCCCGCGCAGGTGCGCACGGCTGCCGTCGCCGGACCGCGCGCCCTGCACGGTGAGGTGCGAAGCAGCGTCGCCCCCGATGACGGTCGAGTGCGCCCACGTCGTGTCGGGGGCCCAGGCGCTCACCTGGATGACGATCGAGCCGGCGTTCTGCAGTGCGAGCGTGAGCAGGAACGGCGCGTCGAGGTCATCCGACCACGACTCAGCGTCAGCGTCGGGCTGTCGCGTGAGCACCCCGCGCTCGACCAGCGCTCCCGTGGACTGCTGGTCCTGCGCCCCCGAGGGTACGAAGGACGGCAGGACGAGACCGGGCAGGTGCTCACGGACGGTGCGTAGCTCGTCGACGGTCAGGTCCCAGTCGATGACGTCGGTCGCCGGTGCCCCGCTCATCCGACGCCGTTCCGGATGGCGGCGCCGCGCACGTCGATCCAGTCCTTCGACCCGGACGGCGGCGGTGACGGCACCTGCGCGATGAACGACCTTGCGCTCGCGACCTGGCCGTCGGAGACCTGCTGGCCACCGAGCTCGTGGACGGAGACACGGACGTGGTCGGGCTCCCCCGAGCCCGCGGCACCGATCACCTGCATGAAGCCGTTGACTGCGTTCGACGCGACGTCCTTGACGGCGTTCACGACGTTCGCCGCCAGGTGCGCGGCCTGGTTCCAGAGGTCACGTGCGATGCGTTCGGCTTCCGCGATCTGTGCCTTCACGGCGTCGACTGCCTTGGCGTGCGCATCGAGTGCGTCTGCTGCCTCGTCGAGCAGCTGCGCCTTCTTGCCGAGCTCCGTGCCCGACTCCTGGACGCGACGACGCACGGCGTCGGCGGCCTTCCCCGCCGACGACAGCCCGTCGGCCTGCGCCACGAGCGCGCTCGCCCGTGACCGCAGCCCGTCGGCGTCGTCGCGCAGCGCACGGGCCTTCGCCCGGAGCTGTGCCATCTCCCCGTACATGCTCTACCCCCAACGGAGGAGACGGCCGGCACCTGCAGCGCCGGCCGTCCCTGGTCCGGTCGTCCCGATCAGCGCCCGAGTCGCGACGCGAGCTGCTGGTCGACGTCGCCCAGCGTCTGCGCGGTCGTGCGGAGGAACTGCGCGAGGTCGTTGAGCCCGCCGATGGTGTTCTGCGCTCCGCTCGTGAAGCGGTTGTACGCCTCGTTGTAGGCACCGGAGGAACGGTCCGTCTGGAACCCGGCCTGGGTCAGCGACGCGATCTGCGCCTGCAGCTTCGACAGGGTCGCGTTGATCTCGTCACGCCCTGCGAGCAGACGGTCGGCGTTGCTGTTGAGCTCCTGGTAGGAGACGTTGATGTTGGCCACGTTGCACCCCTTCACGGTGGACTGGATCGCCAGCCCCTCCGGCGACCGCGACAACGGTAACACCGGTCCGGAACAAATCGCCCATGCGATGTCCACACCCCCGTTCGAGGGGGACGAGCGGGTCCCCGATCAGGAGGACTCGGGGTCCCGAGCGACCTGCACGCGGGTGATCCGCCCGGAGTCGACCATGATGCCGCGCCCGACGGGGAAGTCGGTCCGGGTCACCCGCGGGAACGCCGTCCGGAAGAGCGTGAGCCCGTCGGTCTCCTCCGGTTGCAGGGCGATCCCGGCACGCGCGGTCTTCAGCTCGGCGAAGAGTTGCCACGCGTTCGGGGCCGTGACCGTGTCGGCCTCGGCGAGCACGAACACCCCGGCACGGCGGGCGGCCTTGATGAGCCGCGCGACCTGGCTCTCCGCGGGCAGCCCCTCGAAGTCACCGACGTTCTCGATCACGATCACCGGGTCCGGCCCGCTCGACGCACCGCTCTCGAGCGCGGTCGCGAGCTGCGAGGCGATGGCCTCGGCGTCCGTCGCGTCCTGCGCCGCCGACGCCCAGTCGGTGGCGTCGCGCAGCGTGGACCGCCTGCCGACGACCAGGTGCGCGGGTCGGTCCGGCCACGTCGCGCGAACGGACCGCAGGACGGTCCGCATGGTGGTCGAGCGTCCGGAGCCGAAGGGTCCCGTGACCACGAAGAGGCCGTCGGTCGGGATGCCCACCGGGCCGAGGGTGTCGTCCGCGAGGCCGATCGTCGGTCGCCCGGCCACGGCGACCGGCAGCGCGCCTCGATCGACGTCCTCGGGCAGTCGGCGGATCGGCGGGGCCTCCGCGACACCACGGCGCAGCAGGTCGGCGGCGAGCTCCTCGACCGCCGCTGCCTGCGCGACGAGGTCGGCGCTGCCACCGGGCACCGCCACCTGGACCTCGTGCTCGTCGACGAGTCCCCTGCCGGGCACGGCGTCCTCGAGCACGTCCGCCGGCACGTCGGCCGCGTGGTACTCCATCTCGGTCGCCAGGCGGAGCACGATGCGCTCGCCGATCGCGGCCTGCAGGTTCGACGGGAAGGCCGCGATGCGGTCCGCACTCATCACCAGGTGCACGCCCAGCGCGCGCCCGGTCGCCGCGATCGCGACGAGCTGGTCGAAGACCGGCTGGGTGCCGAGGCGGAACTCGTACTCGTTGCGGAACGCCCCCATGCCGTCGACCAGGACGAGGATGCGCGGTTCGGCGATGCCGGTCACGTCGCGGTACTCGCTGAGGTTCGCGGCCCGGGCGGCCGCGAACCGCCCGGAGCGGTCGGCGACCGTCGACTCGAGGTCGGCCAGGAGGCGCGTGATCCGTTCGTCGTCCGGCCCGCTGATCACGGTGCCCACCGTCGGCAGCGCCTCGAGCATGCGCAGGCCACCACCGCCGAAGTCCAGTCCGGTGATCCGGACCGGGAACCGGTCCGCTGCGGCGGAGGCCGCCACCGCCACGGCGCGGAGCGCCGCGGACTTCCCGGCCCCGCCCGCGCCGAGCACGGCCACGTTGCCGGCCGCATCGAGGTCGAGACGGAACGGGGTCTGCCGCTGGGACTCGGGTAGGTCGACCGTCCCGATCACCAGTGCCGACCCGTCGGAGGCGGGCAGTGCCTCCAGGCCGACGGCATCGGGCAGCTGGTCCAGCCAAGGCTTCCGCGGGACCTCGAGGCCCTGCCGGTCCGCCGCGCGGACGATCGTGGCGGCGAGCCGCTCGATGTCGCGCGCCCGCGTCGAGTCGCGCGGTGCCCGCGGTGGACTCGGCCAGGTGCTGCCGGGGCCGAAGGGAAAGTCCTGCACGTCGACGTCCGGCTCGTGCACGACGTCGTCGGAGCGACCACCGAGGTAGGCGGTCTGGAAGTCCAGCACGCGTCCCGGGCCGATCTTGGCGGCCGCGCGACCGGGGGTGCCCGGGTCGAAGAAGGCGGCGTCGGCCACGCCGAGGACGTCCTCGCTGTCGACCGGGTCGGCGACGCGGAGGGCGATGCGGAGGTTCGTGTTCGCCCGGAGGGAGTCCTTGATGACCCCGCTCGGGCGCTGGGTCGCCATCACGAGGTGCAGTCCGAGGGACCGACCGCGCTGCGCGACGTCGATGACGCCGTCGATGAACTCCGGGATCTCGGTGGCGAGTGCGGCGAACTCGTCGATCACGATGACGAGCACGGGCGGTGCCGCCGGGTCACCGCGCTGCTCGAGCGTGACGAGGTCCTTCGCGCCACGATCGTTGAGCAGGTGCTCGCGGTACCGGAGCTCGGCCCGCAGCGAGGTGAGGGCGCGGCGGACGAGGTGCGGGTTGAGGTCGGTGACGAGCCCGACGGTGTGCGGCAGGCCGACGCACTCGGCGAACGCCGCGCCACCCTTGTAGTCGACGAGCAGGAACGTGAGTCGATCCGGCGCGTACTCGGTCGCCATGCCCATGATCCACGTCTGCAGGAACTCGCTCTTGCCGGCGCCCGTGGTCCCGCCGACGAGCGCGTGCGGGCCGTGGGCGCGGAGGTCGAGGGCGAGCGGCTCGCTCGGTCCCTGACCGACGACGGCACGGACGCCGCCGCTCTCGCGCCCGGATCCCGGTGACCACGCGGCAGTCAGGCTGTCGTTCTTCGACCACCGTTGGACGATCGCGGACGGGTCACCGGCGACGTCGCCCTCGTACAGGTCGACGAACGCCACGCTGTGCGGCAGGTCGGTCTCGTCGAGGACCCGCGCGCCGGAGTCCTGGATCGGGGCGATCGCACGGGCGACGGTCGCTGCTTCGATGCTGTCCACACGGTCGAGCTCGTCGAGCACCACGGACTGCCCGGACCGGACGAAGCCGACGGTGGCAGACCCGCTCGTCCGGTCGAGCACGATGTGCGTCCGGCAGACGACGGGCAGTGCCTGCAGCGTGGGCGCGAGCCAGAGGACGTGGACGCCGAGGTCCGGGCCCTCCTCGGCCAGGGCGACGAGACGGGCACGGTCGGCGGGTGCCTCGGCGGTGACGAGCACGACGACGGCCGGCGTCGCGGGCAGGCGGTCGACGGACTCGCCGTGGTCCTCGTCGAGGGCGCGGGACTCGTCGATGCGCGACCGGACCTGCTCACCGCGGCCCGAGCCGGCTGCACGGCGGGTCGCCACGAGTCCCTCGAGCTCGGCCAGCAGCGTCGAGGCGCCGGCGAAGTCGTGCACGAGCCCCGTGGACCGCAGTGGGCTGTAGGGCGAGTCGACGTGCGGGAGCCACTTCAGCCAGGACCACTGGTCGGTGGTGGTGCCGCCGGCGAAGGCGGTGAGCACGAGGTCCGCCGGGCTGTGCAGCCCCGCGAGCTGCACCACGAGCGACCGTGCGACGTCGTCCGCCGCCAGCCCGGTGCCGGCGACACCGATCGCGCCGGCACGTTCGAACGTCTCCACCACGGGCACCGGCCCGACCGTGGCGTACTCGTCGGCGAGTGCTTCGGCGCGGTTCCAGTCGTCGACGCTGCCGGAGTTCCTGGAGGGCAGCGTGACGGTCGACCGCGACGGCTGCGTGCCGGCACCGAAGCGGACCTCGAGGAAGGTGGTGTGCTCGGGCTTCCGGGTCCACAGCAGCGCCGAGCGGTCGCGCATCGCCGCCGTCACGACGGCCGGGGCCGGCGACTCGGCCGTCCGCGCCGCGATCTCCGTCGTGCGGGCCGCCGCCAGCCGCTCGCGCGAGTCGGCGAGCGACTCCTCGAACCGCTGGCGTTCGTCGCGGCGGCGCCGCCGGGCCTGGACACGCTGGTCGATCCACGTCCCGATCATGATGACCGGCGAGAGCGCGATGAAGATCAGCGTGTACGGCTGCTTCGTGACGAGGAACAGGACCGCGCCGAGGATGATCGGCGCGATGATCGCGATCATCGGCAGCCGGGGCTTCTCCCCCGGGACCGGGATCTCGGGCAGCGTGAACTGCCGGCCGCGGTGCGCTGGCTCGACGCGGGGCGAGCGGCTGAAGTCCACCTCGGGGACCGCGGACGCCGGGGTACCCGTGCCCGGCACGGGCGGTGCGGCGGGCAGCGGTCGGATGCGCAGCGTGGTGTCACCGACCGAGACCGTCGTCTCCGGGTCGACGAACGCCCGCGCGACGAGCCGTCCGTCGACCTCGACCCCGTTCGCGGAGTTCAGGTCGACGACCTCGACCGTGTCGCCGATCGTGACCGTGGCGTGACGACGGGAGACCAGGTCGTCCCCGGCGAGCCAGACCTGGGCCATCGCGTCGCGGCCGATCAGGTTCACCCCTTCGGACAGGGTGTACTCGTTGCCGGCATCCGGCCCGGAGACGACGTGCGCCACGGCCGCGGGGGCGTCCTCGACGTCGTCGCCGCGGCGGCGGTCGGTCGCGGCGACGACCTCGACCCGGCAGCCGGAACGGAGCGACGACTCGTGCACCGTCGCGGACGGGTTGAGCAGGCGTGGCTGCGGTCGGTCGGGGAACCACACACGCAGCGTCAGCGGGACGCCGTCGGCCGCCGTCCGCCCACGGGACAGCCGGTCGGCGAGCGAACCGATGGTCGCCGTCACGTCCGCCGTCACCACGACGTCGCGGTCTGCTCGTGGCCCCGCGATGGTCACCTTGAGTTTCACACACCACCCCCGTGCCGACCATCGTACGGGTGCACGCCGACCTGGGGACCGCCGTCGGTCAGTCCGTGGAGTGGTCCTCCCGCGGCGTGCGGACCGGCTTCGGGAACGTCGCGCGCATGTGGTCGCTCGTCAGCACGTCGCCGATGCCGATCATCAGGAGCGAGAAGAGGATCTGCTCGATGACCATCCAGAACGGGTAGAGCCCGGGGACGGCAGCGACGACCAGGGTCACGACCGGGAAGATCCTGCTGAAGAGCCGGAGGCGCTGGTACGCCCAGTAGTAGCCGAGCTGCGCCCGCCACGCGAACACGTAGAGCGTCAGGGTGATGAGGAGCACCACGGTCGCCCGGAACCAGACGGCCCAGGCCACGGTCTCCCCCGCACGGGTGAGCAGCACGGCGACGACGATCGCCGCGAGTCCGACCGCGGTCTCGGCGACGAGCAACCAGCGGATCCACCGGAACGAACGGACCGTGTCCGGGTGGGCGAGCATGTCCTCGCGGATCACGTAGTCGGCCTGTCGCCCACCGGCGAGACGGTCCAGGTGCAGCCGGCACCAGAGACGGTCGGCGAGGACGGGGAGACGCACACGTCAATGGTGCCGCATCCGGGACGTGTCCGAGGTGCGGGCCGGTCCTCGTCGGTCGACGCGGGTCCCCTCAGTCGGCGGGGACGAGCAGTGCGACGCCGAGCACCTCGTCGGTCTCGTCGTCCACCAGGGCCGCGGAACGGGTGTCCGCCTGGAGCGACGAGCCGTCGGTGATGAGCGAGAAGCCCCCGGACGTGTGTTCGTCGACGGAGGCCGTCACGACGCCGGGGGCGTGCGCGAGGGTGCTGCGGTCGGGCATCGCGTCCGGCGACAGGACGAGTCGGACCGCGCGCGTGCCCGGCGGCGAGGACAGGTCGTCGATCCGGACCGCCACGGACGACTCGTCGATGCGCTCGATCCGGACGGTCGCGGCGATCCCGTCGACCAGGGGCACCACGGTGCCGGAGACGGGCAGGACCCGGCCGACCCAGTCCTCGACGCTGCGCGGGACGTCCGGTCGTCGGTCGGCACCGGGGACCGGGGCGCCGAGGGCGTTCGACACCCCGAGCGGTCCGGCTCCGTCCGGTGCTGTCGACGCTCGGTCGGTGGCACGTGCGGTCCGCACGACGTCGTCGTCACCGGTGACGAGCCAGGCGGCACCGAGCCCGGACACGACGACGGCGAGCGCCAGCAGGCCCGCCAGGGGGCCTCGCCGTGCTCGCCGTGCCACGTCGTCGTCCGACCGCTACGTGCGCTTGCGGCGCTCGCGCACCCGCATGTTGACGTTGATCGGCGTCCCCTCGAAGCCCCACACCTCGCGCAGACGACGCGTGATGAAGCGGCGGTACTGCGGGTCGAGGAACGCCGAGGTGAAGAGCACGAACGTCGGCGGTTGGCTCGACGCCTGCGTCCCGAACAGGATGCGGGGCTGCTTGCCGCCGCGGACCGGGTGCGGGTGCTCCTGCACGAGCTCGGCGATGAAGGCGTTGACCTTGCCGGTCGGGATGCGGGTGTCCCACGACTCGAGTGCGGTCTCGAGCGCCGGGACGAGCTTCTCGAGGTGACGACCCGTCCGGGCGGAGATGTTCACGCGCGGCGCCCAGGCCACGTGCGCCAGGTCCTGCTCGATCTCGCGCTCGAGGTAGCGACGCCGGTCGTCGTCGAGCAGGTCCCACTTGTTGTAGGCCAGGACGAGTGCCCGACCGGACTCGAGGACCAGGTCGATGATGCGCAGGTCCTGCGTCGAGATCGGCTCGGTCACGTCGAGCACGACGACGGCGACCTCGGCCTTCTCGAGCGCCGCGGTCGTGCGGAGCGACGCGTAGAAGTCCGCGCCCTGCTGCAGGTGCACGCGCTTCCGGATGCCGGCGGTGTCGACGAAGCGCCAGACGCGCCCGCCGAGCTCGATCTGCTCGTCCACCGGGTCGCGCGTGGTGCCCGCGAGGTCGTTGACGACGACGCGCTCCTCGCCCGCCGCCTTGTTCAGCAGCGAGCTCTTGCCGACGTTCGGGCGCCCGAGGATCGCGACGCGACGGGGGCCGCCGACCTCCTGCTTGGCGACGGCCGACGTGTCGGGGAGCGTCGTGATGATGAGGTCCATCAGGTCCGCGACACCGCGGCCGTGCAGCGCCGAGACGGGGTGCGGCTCGCCGAGCCCGAGGTTCCAGAGCTCGAAGGCGTCGAGGTCACGGCGGTCGTCGTCGGCCTTGTTCGCCACGACGATGACCGGACGGTCGGTCCCACGGAGCATCTTCACGACGTGCTCGTCGGTGGCGGTGATGCCGACCGTGACGTCGACGACGAAGAGCACGGCGTCGGCCAGGTCGACGGCGACCTCGGCCTGGGCGGCGACCGAGGCGTTGATGCCGCGGGCGTCGGGCTCCCACCCGCCGGTGTCGACGAGCGTGAAGCGCTTGTCGTTCCACTCGGCCTTGTAGCTCACGCGGTCGCGGGTGACGCCGGGGACGTCCTGCACGACGGCCTCGCGTCGACCGATGATGCGGTTGACGAGCGCCGACTTGCCGACGTTCGGCCGCCCGACGATCGCGAGCACCGGGTACGCGGGCAGGTAGTGGACGCCGTCCTCGCCGAGTTCGCCGGCGTCGAGGAGCGCGACGTCCTCGTCGTCGAGCTCGTACTCGTCGAGCCCGACGCGGAGCGCGTTCGCACGCTGGTCCGCCTCGGCGTCGTCGAGTCCGGCGAGCCGTTCGCCGAGCGCGTCGTCGTACTCCGGGAAGTCGTCGTTGTCGTGGCTGTCCTGCTGGGCCATGGTGGGTTTCCTCGTGTGCGACCGGAGCCGCGGTGTCGGTGGCCGGTGCCGGCCGGGCCGGTTCCCCGGCCGTGGTGACCGGGCAGCCCGGTCGTGGTGACCGGGCGGCGCCCGGTCGTGCGTCAGTGCGTGGCCGCTCGGGCCAGGTCGACGACCGCCTGGACGGTCTGGTCGAAGTCGAGGTCGGTGGAGTCGAGCGTCGTGACGCCGTCGGCGGCGTTCATGAAGTCGACGACCTTCGCGTCCGCCGCGTCTCGACGGGCGAGTGCGGCGGAGGTCTCGGCGGCTGACTGCGTGGTGACCTCTGCCGAGCGCCGAGCCATCCTAACCGACTCGTCGGCGGTCAGCAGGATGCGGACCTCGGCATCGGGTGCGACGACCGTGGTGATGTCGCGCCCCTCGGTGATGATGCCCTGCGCGTCGGCCTTCCGCATGACCTGTCGGAAGAGCTGCACGAGCTTCTCGCGGACCTCGGGCAGCTTCGCGATGTGCGCGACCGCTGCGGTGACCTCCGGCGTGCGGATCGCGTCGGTCACGTCGGTGTCGCCGACGCGCACGAAGTACTCGTCGGGGTCGGTGCCGATCGCGTAGTCGAAGGTGTCCCAGCTCGCCACGACGGCCGCGGGGTCGTCGAGGTCGATGCCCTGCTGCAGTGCGTGCCACGCCAGGGCGCGGTAGGCGGCACCGGTGTCCTGGTACCCGAAGCCCAGCGCACGGGCCGCGGCGCGCGAGACGCTCGACTTGCCGCTGCCCGCGGGTCCGTCGACCGCGATGACGGTCTTCGCCACGAAGGCGCCCTGCGGCAGACCGGACGGGACCGGGGCGCTGGTCGAACCCGGCTCGCCACCGGGGGTGCCCAGGCCGCCGGCCGGCCCGCCGAGCGCGCCGCCGTCGGCTCCGCCGGCCGCTCCGTCGCCCGGCGGCGTCGGGGTGGGCAGGCCGGAGTCGGGGCCCTCGGGTCCCCCGGTGACGCCGGACTCGTCCAGGGTGACGTGCGTGTCGTCGTTCATGCCCATGCTGCTGCGATCCTCCATCCGCGCCCCTCGAGTTCCTCGACGAGTCGCTGTTCCTGCTCGGGCACGACCGACACCTCGACGATGCCGATCGGTGCGCCCGGTGAGTGCTCGAGGCGCATGTCCTCGAGGTTGATGCCGATCTCCCCGATGAACTGCAGGAGTGCGGCGATCTGCCCCGGGGTGTCGTCGACGAGGACGACCACCTGGGCGAAGCGCTTGGTCGTACCGTGCTTGCCGGGGAGCCGCTCGACCCCGCGGTTGCCGGCGGCGATGGTCTCGGCGATCGTCCGGGGGGACCCCTGGCCGTCCGGGTCGTCGAGCGCGCGGAGGACCCGGTCGAGGTCGTCACGCAGGTCCGTCAGCACCGGCCGGATGTTCGCGGCGTTCGCCCCGATGATCTGCACCCACAGGCCGGGGTCGCTGGCGGCGATCCGCGTGACGTCGCGGACACCGCCGCCCGCCAGGTCGAGCGACCCGTCGGGGGCTTCCTGCAGCCGCGCGGCCATCAGGGTCGAGACGAGCTGCGGCGCGTGCGAGACGTACGCGACGGCGAGGTCGTGGGAGTCCGGCTCCATCGGGACGACCGTCGCTCCCACGTCGAGGGCGAGGTCCTCGACCACCGCGGCACGCTGGTAGGAGATGGCGTCGTGGCCGGCGATCACCCACGGGCGTCCGACGAACAGGTCTGCCCGCGCCGCCGTCGGTCCGCTGCGCTCCCGGCCCGCCATCGGGTGCGACCCGATGTACCGGCTGACGTCGGCGCCCGATGCCCGCAGGCGTTCGAGCGGCCCGGTCTTCACGCTCGCGACGTCGGTCACGACCGCGCGCGGGAACGCGACGAGCTCACGCTCGACCACCGCTGCCACCACGTCCGGCGGGACCGCGACCACGATGAGCTCCGGCTCGTCGCCGTCGGCCGGTCGACGACCCGCGCCGTAGTCGACGGCGAGCGCCAGCGCGGCCGGTGAGACGTCGTCGAGCACGACGTCGACGCCCTTCTCGCGCAGGGCGAGCCCGATCGAGGCGCCGAGCAGCCCGGCGCCGACGACCCGGACGGGTCCGCGCAGCCGCCGGTCGATGTCCGGTTCGGCGAGCGGGGCGGGGGCGTCGGTCACGGGCCTCAGCCTACCGAGCGTCAGTCGGCAGCCTCCTCGTCGGCGTCGCCCTGTGCAGCACCCTTCGCGTCGCGGGCGATGCGGAGGAGCGCCCCGAGCTCGACCGTGGACAGCTCGCGCACCCTGCCGATCGGCAGCGATCCGAGCTGCAGCGGGCCGAACGACCGGCGCACGAGCTCGAGCACCGGGTGGTCGACCGCGTCGAGCATGCGTCGCACGATCCGGTTGCGCCCCGAGTGCAGGCTGATCTCGACCAGGGACTCACCGCGAGCGGACTCCAGCAGCCGGACCTTGTCCGCGGCGATCGGTCCGTCCTCGAGTTCCACCCCGTCGAGCAGCCGCTGCACCGTCGCCGGGTTCACGTTGCCCGCGACCTTGGCGATGTAGGTCTTCGTCACGCCGAACGACGGGTGGGCCAGCACGTGTGCCAGGTCGCCGTCGTTCGTCAGCAGGAGCAGCCCGGACGTCTCGGTGTCGAGCCGACCGACGTTGAACAGGCGCTCCTCGTACCGGTCGACGAACTCCGACAGGTCGCGTCGACCGCGCTCGTCCTGCAGGCTCGACACGATCCCGACCGGCTTGTTGAGCAGCACGTACCGCCGGGAGCTGTCGACCTGCACCGGCACGCCGTCCACCGCGATCGCGTCCGTCTCGGGGTCGACGCGGCGTCCGAGGGCGTCGACGACCTCACCGTTGACGGTGACGCGACCCTCGACGATCAGGTTCTCCGCGACCCGCCGGGACGCGATGCCCGCAGCGGCGATCACCTTCTGCAGACGCTCGCCGTCGGCCTGGAGGCTCGGGGCACCTCCGGCGGACGACCCAGCCTCGGTCGCGTCCCAGTCGGGGATGACCGGACGTTCGGGCGTGCCCTCCACCGGGACGCCGTGCTCGTCACGAGCGCCCTCCGGGCGCGGCGTCGTCCCGCGCTCCGCGCTGCTCGGCACGCGTCCCCGCGCGCCCGCGCCCGGCCGGTCACCGTTGCGTGCGGTGGTCGTGCCGCCGACGTAGCGACGGCCGTTGTGCCAGACGGTGCTCGGTCGGCCGTCGGGGGTTCGGCGGTCCTCGCGCGCTGGGTCACGGCGGTCGTCACGGCGGTCGTCCCGGCGGTCGGCGCTGCGGTCCGGTCGGCTACCGGCGTCGCGACGGTCTGCGCCGCGGCGGTCGTCCTCGCGCCCGCGGTACCCACCGCGCTCGCCACCGGACCGGTCGTCACGGCCGCGGTACCCACCGCGCTCGCCACCGGACCGGTCGTCGCGGCCGCGGTACCCACCGCGCTCGCCACCGGACCGGTCGTCACGGCCGCGGTACCCACCGGAGCGGTCGTCTTCGCGACGGACGAACCCGCCGCGGTCGTTGCTGCGCTGGTCGGTGTCGCGGCTCACGAACCGTCCGCGGTCACCACCGGATCGCTCGTCCCTGCCGCGGTACCCGCCACGGTCAGCACCGGAACGGTCGTCGCGCCCGCGGTACCCACCACGCTCACCACCCGAACGGTCATCGCGCCCGCGGTACCCACCACGCTCACCACCCGAACGGTCATCGCGCCCGCGGTACCCACCACGCTCACCACCCGAACGGTCATCGCGCCCGCGGTACCCGCCCTGGTCCGAGCCGCCGCGGTACCCACCACGCTCACCACCCGAACGGTCATCGCGCCCGCGGTACCCACCACGGTCACCACCGGCACGATCCTCACGCCCGCGGTGGCCGCCGCGGTCGCCACCCGTCGGACGCTCCTCGCGTCCGCGGTACCCGCCACGGTCCTCACCGGACCGGCCGTCCGCACGGCCGGGACCAGCGGCGCGGTCGCGCCCCGCGCCTCCAGACCGACCCGAGCCGGAGCGGTCGGAACCGCGACCGTACCCGCCGGAGCGTCCGTCGGATCCCCCTCGGGACCCACCTCGTCGTTCGTCCTCAAACGCGGCCATCGGGGATCCCTTCGTTGTGCCCGAAACCGTCCGCGCCGTCCTCCAGCAGAGGCGAGATCAGCGGCAGTTCGTCGAGCGAGTTGATGCCGAGCTGCTGGAGCAGCAGGTCGGACGTGACGTAGTTGACGGCCCCGGTCTCGGCGTCGGTGAACGACTCCTCGATGAGCCCCCGGGCGACGAGCGTGCGGACGACACCGTCGACGTTCACCGCTCGGATCGAGGCGATCTGCGACCGGGTGATCGGCTGCTTGTAGGCGACGACCGCGAGGGTCTCGAGCGCGGCCTGCGACAGTCGGGCCGGCCGCTCGGCCTCGACGAACTGCTCGACGACGTCGTCGAGCTCGCGCCGCACGTAGAAGCGCCAGCCGCCGCCGACCTCACGGAGCTCGAAGCCGCGACGGACGGTGCCGTCGACACCGTCGAAGTCGGCGACGAGCCGCTCGATCGCCTGTCGGACGGCGGGCACCGGCGCGCCCACCGCGGCACCGAGCGACACGAGCGACTGGGGCTCGTCGGCGATCATCAGGATGGCCTCGAGCTGCCGGTCGACCGGCAGGTCCGGGTGCGGGGTGTGCTGGGCGTGCAGTTCCTGCTCGACCGCGCGGGCCTCGGCGACCTCGTCCGCTCCCCCGGGCTCGGCACTCGACGCGGCGGCACGTGTGTCATCCGTCATAGTCGGCTCCCAGGTTCGCGAGGCTCTCGTCGGACCAGTCCTCGGCGGTCCAGCGGAGTGTCAGCTCCCCCAGCGGTTCGAACTGCTCGAACGAGATCGACGCGTTCCGGTACAGCTCCAGGATCGCCAGGAAGCGAGCCACAACGATACCCGTCTCCGAGACGCCGGCCACCAGCTCACGGAACGACACGTCCTCGTCGGCGCGGGTCCGGAGGATCGACACGACGATCGCGGCCTGCTCCCGGATGCTCACGAGCGGGGCGTGCAGGTGGTCCAACCCCACGGTCGGGATCTCCCGCGGTGCGAAGGCCAGCGTCGCGATCGCGGCGAAGTCCTGCACCGACAGCGTCCAGACGAGCTCCGGCGTGCGGGCGCGGAACCGTTCCTCGAGGCGGACCTTGCGGACGTGCCGGCGGGACTCCTGCTGCCACCGTGCCCCGAACCACTCCGCGGCCTGCTTGAACGCCCGGTACTGCAGGAGACGTGCGAAGAGCAGGTCGCGGGCCTCCAGCAACGCCACGTCCTCGGCGTCGACGAGCTCACCCTGCGGGAGCAGCCCGGCGATCTTCAGGTCGAGCAGGGTGGCCGCGACCACGAGGAACTCACTGGCCTCGTCGAGCTCGTCGGCGGACTCGGCCTGGCGGACGTACTGGATGAACTCGCCGGTGACGGCGCCGAGGGAGACCTCGGTGATGTCGAGCTCGTGCTTCGTGATCAGCGAGAGCAGCAGGTCGAAGGGACCGTCGAAGTTGCGCAGTCGGACCCGGAAGCCCGGGGTGGTCGTGGTGCCCGCGGGTGCGCCGTCGACGGCGCCGTCGACGGCGCTGCGGTCGGCCGGCGTCGTCGGGTCGGCCGATGACCTCGGTGGGTCAGGCGACGGCGCCACGCTCGACGAGCTCCCTGGCGAGCGCCCGGTACGCGTGCGCCGCGGCGTGCTCCGGCGCCGTCTGCGTGATCGGTCGCGCCGAGACCGTCGCGTCCGGGAACTTCACCGTCCGGCTGATGACCGTGTCGAGCACGTGGTCGTCGAAGGTCTCCACCACGCGCTCCATGACCTCGCGCGAGTGCAGCGTCCGCGAGTCGTACATGGTCGCGAGGATGCCGTCGAGCCGCAGCGCCGGGTTGAGCCGGTCACGCACCTTGTCGATCGTCTCGATGAGCAGCGCCACGCCACGCAGCGCGAAGAACTCGCACTCGAGCGGGATGAGCACACCGTGTGCTGCCGTCAGGGCGTTGACCGTCAGCAGGCCGAGGGACGGCTGGCAGTCGACCAGGATCAGGTCGTAGTCGTTCGACACCTTGCGGAGGACGCTCGCCAGGATCTGCTCGCGGGCGACCTCGTTGACGAGGTGGACCTCGGCGGCGGACAGGTCGATGTTCGCGGGGATCACGTCGAGCATCGGCACGTTCGTCTGGCGGATGACCTCGCGCGGGTCCTTCACGGAACCCATCAGCAGGTCGTAGACCGTGGGCACGTCGTGGGTGCGGACCCCGAGGCCGGCGGACAGGGCGCCCTGCGGGTCGAAGTCGACGGCGAGGACCCTGCGGCCGTACTCGGCGAGCGCGGCGCCGAGGTTGATCGACGTCGTGGTCTTGCCGACGCCGCCCTTCTGGTTGCAGAGCGCGATGATGCGAGCCGGGCCGTGGCCGTCGAGCGGCGCGGGCACCGGGAACTGCCGGACGGGCCGACCGGTGGGGCCGACCGGGGTCTGCTCGGAGCCGGGGGTGGTCGTCGGGTTCGTGCTCACCCCGTCATCGTACCGGCGTGGCGCGAGCGGCCCCCGTCGCACCGCCGCACGGGCCGCAGCGGGCGGGACGGCGCCGGGCCGTGCCTCCCGGCCGCACGGTCGGTCCTGCGTCAGGCGGGTCGCAGCGCCACGCGCATGCTGTCCACCCGGTCCGCGATCACGGCGTCCGCCGTCCACCGCTGCTGCAGCCGGCCGACGAGCGCCTGGACGGCAGCCTGGTCGAGCCCCGGGTGCAGCGCCAGCCCGACCGTCAGCTCGGCACCGGCGAAGCGTCCGAGCGGGTCGCCCGGCGACAGCTCGACGCGTGCGACGGCGGACTCGTCGACGACGGAGGCGGCGAAGGCCTGCCCGACCTCGGCGTCCTCGAAGCACGGCGTCCACGGCAGGTCCTGCCCGATCGCCCACACGGCGGGTCGACGGAGCACGAACTCGGTCGGCGCGGTCGGGTCCAGCACGACGAGCTGCGTCTCCTCGCTCGCCGCAGCCATCGCCACCCGGCGTGCGTCCGCGGGGACCGGTCGGGCGGTGGCGTCCCAGGACCGCATCGCCTCGGCGGACGTGAACGCCGGCATGACGCTGCGCCCGTCGGGGCCGGCGACGGTGACGATCGACAGCTCCTGGGTCTTGTCGACGAGCTTCCCGTCGGGGGTGTGCCCGACGTCACCGGCCTCGGCCACGAGCGGGATGAGCAGTCGTGCGCCACGCAGGGCCTCGACGACCTCTCGCTGCGACCCGCCCTGCTGCAGGGCGGTGATCGCGGCGACGAGCGCCGGGTCCGCCAGGCCGTCGTCGTCGGCGTAGACGTCGTCGTGGGCGTCGAAGGTCCGTCCCGCCCACGGGTTCCCCGCCGAGTCCGCGGCACCGCCCGGGGTGTGGGCGTCGTCGTGCGCCCCCGATGCCGGTGCCTCGGGCCCGGTGCCGCGACCGTTCGAGATGCCCGCCACGGTGCCTACTCCGAGGCGATGTCGAGGGCGGCCGGCAGCGTGAAGGCGCCGGAGTACAGCGCCTTGCCGATGATGGCGCCCTCGAGACCGTGCGGCACCAGCTCGCGCAGCGCTCGGAGGTCCTCGAGCGTCGAGATGCCGCCCGAGGCCACCACGGGCTGGTCGGTGCGGTCGCAGACCTCGCGCAGGAGCTCGACGTTCGGCCCCTGCAGCGTGCCGTCCTTCGTGACGTCGGTCACCACGTAGCGGGCGCACCCGGCGGCCTCGAGCCGGTCGAGCACCTCCCACAGGTCCCCGGCGTCCTCGGTCCAGCCGCGGCTCGCCAGCGTGGTTCCGCGGACGTCGAGTCCGACGGCGATCTGCTCGCCGTACTCGCCGATGACGCGCGCAGCCCACTCGGGCTTCTCGAGCGCCGCGGTGCCGAGGTTGACGCGCGCAGCACCGGTCGCGAGCGCCGCCTCGAGCGAGGCGTCGTCGCGGATCCCGCCGGAGAGCTCGACCGAGACGCCCTCGACCTCGCGGATCGCCTTCGCGATGACCGCCCGGTTGTCACCGCGCCCGAACGCCGCGTCGAGGTCGACGAGGTGGATCCACTCCGCACCCTGGTCGCGCCAGGTGCGGGCCGCGGCGACGGGGTCGCCGTACGAGGTCTCGCTGCCGGCCTCGCCCTGCGTGAGGCGGACGGCCTGGCCGTCGACGACGTCGACGGCGGGCAGCAGGACGAGGGGCGGGGTCGAGGTGAGGTCGGTCATGGTCCTGTCGGTTCTCGATGCGGTGTGGTGCGGCCGTCGTGGCGGCGCGGCCGGTCCGGCTCTGGTTCCCGTTGCGGCCGGGAGGCGCGGCGTGCGACCGTCGGGCGGTCGTCCGCCCGGTGGACGGCCGGGTCAGAGCGAGTCGACCCAGTTGCGGAGCAGCCGGATGCCCGGCTCCCCCGACTTCTCCGGGTGGAACTGCGTGGCCGTCAGTGGGCCGTTCTCCACCGCGGCGACGAACCGCTGCCCGTGCTCGGCCCAGGTCAGACGCGGCGCACGGAACGGGCCGTAGGCGTCGAGCGGGAAGTCCGTCACGCCGTACGAGTGGACGAAGTAGAACCGTTCGTCGTGCAGGCCGTCGAAGAGCACGGAGTCCTCGGGGGCCTCGACCGTGTTCCAGCCCATGTGCGGCAGGACCTCGGCACGGATCTCCTCGACCGTGCCCGGCCACTGGCCGAGCCCCTCGACGTCCGCACCGCGCTCGACCCCGCGGGCGAACATGACCTGCATGCCGACGCAGATGCCGAGCACCGGTCGCCCGCCGGCCAGACGGTGGTCGACGATCTCGCCGCCGCGGACGCCCTCGAGCTGGTCGACGACGGCGGCGAACGCGCCGACACCCGGCACGAGCAGACCGTCGGCGCGGAGCGCGGCCTGCTTGTCGGCGGTCAGGGTGACGTCGGCGCCGGCGCGCTCGAGCGCCTTGGCAGCCGAGTGGACGTTGCCCGATCCGTAGTCGAGGACGACGACGTTCGGCTTCGCGGTCACAGCTTCCCCTTCGTGGACGGGATGCCGTCGACCCGCGGATCGAGCTCGACGGCGCGGCGCAGCGCGCGCGCGAAGGCCTTGAACTCGGCCTCGGCGATGTGGTGCGGGTCACGGCCACCGAACACACGGACGTGCACCGTGATGCCGGCGTTGAACGTGATCGCCTCGAACACGTGGCGCACCATCGAACCGGTGAAGTGCCCACCGATCCGGTGGAACTCGAACCCCTCGGGCTCACCGGAGTGCACGAGGAAGGGACGACCGGAGACGTCCACCACGGCCTGGGCCAGGGCTTCGTCGAGCGGGACGAGCGCGTCGCCGTAACGGCCGATGCCGGCACGGTCGCCGAGGGCCTGCTTCAGGGCCTGCCCGAGCACGATGCCCGTGTCCTCGACCGTGTGGTGCACGTCGATGTCGGTGTCGCCCGTCGAGCGCACGCGGAGGTCGATGAGCGAGTGCTTGCTGAACGCCGTCAGCATGTGGTCGAAGAAGGGCACGCTCGTCGAGACGTCGGACGAACCGGTGCCGTCCAGGTCGAGCGAGAGCTCGATGCTCGACTCGCTGGTGCTCCGGCTGATCGAGGCGGTGCGGGCGGTCATGCGTCAACCCTAACCGGCGGCTGCACGGCGGCCACGCGGCGCATGGCCTCGAGGAACGCGGTGGTCTCCTCCTCCGTCCCCGCACTCACGCGCAGGTGGTTCGGGATGCCGAGGTCGCGCACGATGACGCCCTGGTCGAGCAGGGCCTCGAACGCCGCGTTCGGGTCGGCGACCCCGCCGAACAGGACGAAGTTCGACCAGGTCTCGTACGTGCGGTACCCCATCGCCCGGAGCTCCGTGACCATCCGGTCACGCTGCTGCTTGATGTCGTCGACCATCGCCAGCATCACCGGGGCGTGCCGGAGCGCCGCCACCGCCGCCGCCTGCGTCAGCGCGGACAGGTGGTACGGCAGCCGCACCAGGCGGAGCGCGTCGACCACGGCGGGGTCGGCCGCCAGGTACCCCACGCGGGCTCCGGCGAAGGCGAAGGCCTTGCTCATCGTGCGGGAGACCACGAGCCGCGGACGGCCGGGCAGCAGCGTGACGGCGCTCGGGGCGTCCGAGGGCATGAACTCGGCGTAGGCCTCGTCCACCATCACGATGCCGTCCGTCGCGTCGTAGGCCGCGCGGATCGTCTCGATGTCGAGCGGGGTGCCCGTCGGGTTGTTCGGGCCGCACAGGAACACGATGTCGGGTCGGTGCTCCCGGATGGCCGCGACGACCGTCTCCGGCGCGATGCGGAACTCGTCGTCGCGCTGCGCGGGGATCCAGCGCGTGCCGGTGCCGGACGCGAGGATCGAGTGCATCGAGTACGTGGGCGGGAACCCGAGCACCGACCGGCCCGGGCCACCGAACGCCTGCAGGAGCTGCTGCAGGACCTCGTTCGACCCGTTCGCCGCCCACAGGTGCGCAGGGGTGAGCTGCTGCCCGGCGGAGAGTCCACCGTTCAGGTAGCCCGCGAGGGACTCCCGGAGCTCGGTGAACTCGCGGTCGGGGTAGCGGTTCACGGTCGTCAGGGCCTGCCGGATCGAGGCGACGATGTCCTCGGCGACGGCCTCCGGTACGGGATGCGTGTTCTCGTTGACGTTGAGCTGGACGCGCACGTGCTTCTGCGGAGCCCCGTACGGGCTCTGCCCACGGAGGTCGTCACGGATCGGGAGGTCTTCGAGCGTGGTGTCCACCGACCCATCGTAGGCCGGGACCCCCGGACGGCGACCGGCCGTCCGGACGGTGGTCAGGCGAGCGCCGACCGGATCAGTTGCCCGCGGTGTACTTGACCGGGATCGCGATCTGCTCGCCGGCCTGCAGCGTCGAACCGTCGAGGGCGTTGAGGCTCACGACGTCCTGCACGAAGTCGCGGGGGTCGGCCTGCGGCGCGGTCTCCTCTGCCAGCTGCCACAGGGTCTCACCCGGCTGCACGGTGACCGTCTCGAAGTGCACGGGAGCACCGGCACGCGACGAGTCGCCGGCAGAGGCCTGTCCACCGTTCAGCACGGAGAGGGCGACGACGAGGAAGACCGGGAGGGCCGCGACGGTCGTCAGGACGATGCGGCCGCGGCGCGTGATGCGCAGGCGGGTACGGACGGCGGGCGTCGCAGTGCGCTGGTCAGCGATGGCGATGGTGCTCATGTCGTTCTTGCCTTCCCGTTCGGAGGAACCGAAGTCGTGTACCGAACATAGTTTCGAATGCGACCTCGCACAAGTCCCAGGAAGAGATCTGTGCGGGATTTTCTGCCGACACGCTCGAACAGGTGTTTGTCCGGCCCGGAGCGGTCGGATACTGTTTCGATCGACTGGGACGAGTCAAGCGGGGACCACTGACATTCCTGCCCGACCGCCCGGCACCGACGAAGGGCGAGACGACGTGGCGGACGAACTGCGGGTCCAGAAGCCGTTGACGGCGAAGCAGCAGGCGATCCTCGACGCGATCCGCGCGTCGATCACCAGCCGGGGCTACCCGCCGAGCATGCGGGAGATCGGCGACGCCGCCGGCCTCTCCTCGCTCTCGAGCGTCTCCCACCAGCTCGGCCAGCTCGAGCTCGGCGGCTGGATCCGTCGTGACCCGAACCGTCCGCGCGCGCTCGAGGTCCTGGTCGACGAACCGACCCCCGACGTCGAGACGCCCGACGTCGACGCCACGACCCTGGTCCCGCTCGTCGGTCGGATCGCCGCCGGTGTGCCGATCACGGCCGAGCAGCACGTCGACGAGATCGTCCCGCTCCCCCGGCAGCTGGTCGGCACGGGTGACCTCTTCATGCTCAAGGTCGTCGGCGAGTCGATGATCGACGCAGCGATCTGCGACGGCGACTGGGTGGTCGTCCGGTCGCAGCAGACCGCGGACAACGGGGACATCGTCGCCGCGATGCTCGACGAGGAAGCGACCGTCAAGGTCTTCCGCCAGCGCGACGGCCACACGTGGCTGCTCCCGCGCAACTCCGCGTTCGAACCGATCCTCGGCGACGCGGCCACCGTCCTCGGCAAGGTCGTCGCGGTCTTGCGCTCGATCTGACGCCGGAACAACGCTGCTCCGCGTTGTGCGAAGTCACGCCGCACCGTCCGACGGCGCGACGTGGGCAGGCGACCGCACCGTACCGCCGAGGGGCCGGACCGGCACGCCGGAGCCGACCCGTGCCTCCCGGCCGGTGGTGTGGCGCGACCGCCTGCGGGACTACGCCGTCGCGACCGGCGTGACCACGTACGGGTCGAGCTCCGCGACCTGGCGCTGGAAGACGCGCACCCGCAGGCGGGTGCCGTCCTCGACGTAGTCGGTCGTCTCGACTGCTCCCGCGTCGTGCAGTGACGACACCAGGTCGCCACGGTCGTACGGGATCACCACCGTCAACTCGACGTCCGGTTCTGGCAGCCGTGCCTCGATCGCGGCGAGGAGCTCGGGCACGCCCTCGCCCGTGCGGGCGGAGACGAACACCGCGTCCGGCACGAGTCCGACCAGCACGAGTCGCTGCGCCTCGTCGATGAGGTCCGCCTTGTTGAACGCGACGACCTCGGGGATGTCCCGCGCTCCGACGTCACCCATGACGTCGCGGACCGTCGCGAGCTGCGCGGCGGGGTCGGGGTGCGACCCGTCGACCACGTGCACGATGACGTCGGCCTCGCCGACCTCCTCGAGCGTGGAGCGGAAGGCCTCGACCAGCTGGTGCGGCAGGTTCCGCACGAAGCCCACCGTGTCGACGAACGTGAACTCGCGGCCGGCGCTGCTCTCGGTCCGGCGCACCGTGGCGTCGAGGGTCGCGAACAGCTGGTTCTGCACCAGGACGCCCGCGCTCGTCAGGCGGTTCAGGAGCGAGGACTTGCCGGCGTTGGTGTACCCGGCGATCGCGACGCTCGGCACCTCGTTGCGGTGCCGGTCGGCGCGCTTGGCCTCCCGAGCCGGTCGGAAGCCCGCGATCTGACGGCGGAGCTTCGACATGCGCGTGTTGATGCGCCGGCGGTCGAGCTCGATCTTCGTCTCACCCGGACCACGGGACCCCATGCCGGCACCGCCGGAGACCTGACCACCGGCCTGGCGGGACATCGACTCACCCCAGCCGCGCAGACGCGGCAGCAGGTACTGCAGCTGGGCCAGCTCGACCTGGGCCTTGCCCTCGCGCGTGGTGGCGTGCTGGCTGAAGATGTCGAGGATCACGGCGGTCCGGTCGATCACCTTCACCTTCACGACGTCCTCGAGCGCTCGGCGCTGGGAGGGGGCGAGCTCCGTGTCCGCGACGACCGTGTCGGCGCCGGTCGCCTTGACGACCATGGCGAGCTCCTCGGCCTTGCCCTTGCCGAGGTAGGTCGCCGGGTCGGGGTTGGGCCGGCGCTGCAGGAGCCCGTCGAGGACCACGGCACCGGCGGTCTCGGCCAGGGCGGCGAGCTCGCGGAGGGAGTTCTCGGCGTCCTGGGCGTCGCCCTGGGGGTACACGCCGATCAGCACGACCCGCTCGAGCCGGAGCTGCCGGTACTCGACCTCGGTGACGTCCTCGAGCTCGGTGGAGAGCCCGGTGACGCGCCGCAGGGCGGCGCGGTCCTCGCGCTCGTACTGGTCGCCGTCGCCGGACCAGCCGTGCTCGTCGACCGATCGTGTCTGGATGGCCTGGGCCGGAGCGAAGATCGCCGACGTGGCCCGGGTCTCGGCATTGCGGAGGACGCGTTCCACGACACCCTCGGCGCTGTCGTCGGATCGTCCGTCGTTCATGGTGGTTTCCGTCATCTTCTCCACAGGGTACCGCCGCCACGCCCGGGACACACGGGCTCGCCGGTACGGTTCTTCCATGGCGAACGAGCACTACTTCTCCGCGAACCCCTCGTCGGAGGCCCGTGAGCGACAGGTGCACGTCACGCTCGCCGGACGGTCGCTCACGCTGTCCACCGCCGCGGGCGTGTTCAGCCCGGACGGTGTCGACCGCGGCACCAGGGTGCTGCTCGGCTCCGTGCCGCCGCCCGCGCCCGAGGGCGACCTGCTCGACATCGGCTGCGGGTGGGGGCCGATCGCTATCACGATGGCGCTCGAGTCGCCGGACGCCCGGGTCTGGGGCGTGGACGTCAACGAGCGGGTCCTCGGTCTCGCGCAGCGCAACGCCGTCGCAGCCGGGGTGTCGAACGTCACCGTCGGGCTGCCGGACGAGCTCCCGGCGGACCTGCACTTCCGCACGATCTGGTCCAACCCGCCGATCCGGGTGGGCAAGGACGAACTGCACGCCATCCTGCTGACGTGGCTGCCCCGGCTCGAGGTCGGCGGGGACGCCTGGCTGGTGGTGTCGAAGGACCTCGGCGGGGACTCCCTGCAGCGGTGGCTCGGGGACGCGCTCGGGGACGGGTTCGCGGTGTCGCGGGCCACGACCGACAAGGGCTTCCGCGTGATCCGGGTCCGCCGGACCGCCGAGTAGCCCGGGGCAGGGCGCAGGCGGCGGGTCGGGCTGCGCTGGGCTGCGCCCGTACCCGCACGAGACGCCGGCGTCGACGCGAGACGCATCCGGACAGCCGAGACGCCGCCGAGATCGACGGCGTCTCGCACGCATGACGGCGTCTCGAGGACACGCCGGTGTCTCGCGAGCACGCCGGCGCGTCGTCTGCACCTCGCCGTCGCACTGGCACGACGGCGTCCCGCTCGCGCGGGCACGGCGGCAGCGCGGTACCGCAGCACCGCGGCACCGCGGCACCGTCAGACGGTCAGGTCCCCGGAGAACACGAGCTCTGCCGGACCGGCCAGCGCGACGTGCTCGCCGTCCTCCGCCGCGAACATCCGCACGGTGACGACCCCGCCCGGCACCCGCACCCGCCAGGTGTCCGGCGCCGAGGGCCCCGCCCAGTACCGCGTGGCGAGGGCGGCCGCGACCGCACCGGTGCCGCAGGACAGCGTCTCGCCGCTCCCCCGTTCGTGCACGCGCATGGTGATCTCCCCCACGCCGTCCTTGACGAGGGGGTCACCGGGCAGCACGAACTCGACGTTCGCGCCCGCTGCGGGCGCCGGGTCGAGGACGGGGACGTACGTCAGGTCGACCTCGGCGAGCTCGTCCTCGGTCGCCACGGCCACGACGACGTGCGGGTTGCCGACGTCGATGCCGAGTCCGGGTCGTGCACCGTCGAGCTCCTTCGCCCGCACGGTGACGTCGTTCGCCCCGCCGCCCTCGATGCCGAGGCCCCAGCGCCCGAGGTCGGCCGAGAAGCCGTTCGTGGTGCGCTGGACGTCGACGAGCCCCTTGCGGCTGCCGACCGTGAGCGTCTCCCCCGGCGCGAGGTCGACGAGCCCGGACTCGGTCAGGTACCGCGCGAAGACGCGGATGCCGTTCCCGCACATCTCGGCGACCGAGCCGTCGGCGTTGTGGTAGTCCATGAACCAGGTGGCGGCGGGTTCGACGGCGACGAGCGTGCGCCCCTCGGGGATCGCCTCCGACCGGACCGCCCGGATGACACCGTCGGCGCCCACGCCGAAGCGGCGGTCGGCGATGGCCCGGATGCGCTCGGGGGTCAGGTCGACCGTTGCGTCGGGGTCGGCGAACAGGACGAAGTCGTTGCCCGTCCCCTGGCCCTTCGTGAAGTGCAGCTCGGTCACGGCACGATCCTACGGGCCGCCGCATGCAGCCCCGCGACGTCGGCGCCGCTGACGTCGATCACCTCGGCGTCGTACCGCTTGAACCAGGACACCTGTCGCCTGGCGTACTTGCGGGTCGCGACGGCCGTCGCCTCCACCGCCTCGGCCGTCGTCGCTCGGCCGTGCAGGACGTCGAGCGCCTGCGAGTACCCGATCGCCGCGCGCGCCGTGCGTCCCTGCTCCAACCCCTCCGCGCGGAGCGCCTCCACCTCGTCGACGAGGCCGTCGGCGAACATCCGCTCGGCCCTCGCGTGCAGGGACGCGACGAGCCCGCTGCGCTCGCGGTGCAGGTGCAGCACCCGAGCCGGTCGCCATGCGCGGGGCGCGGCCGGGAGGCGCGGGGTCACGACCTCGGACCGGCTCGCGATCTCCACGGCCCGGATGAGCCGCCGAGGGTTGCGGGAGTCGACGTCGGCTGCCGCGGCCGGGTCCAGGGCGCGCAGGCGCGCGAGGAGGGCGTTCGGCCCGTGCTCGGCGTGCTCGCGCTCGAGCTCGGCGCGGAGCTCCGGGTCGGTGCCGGGGAAGGCGAGGTCGAACAGCACCGCCGACACGTAGAGCCCGCTGCCGCCGACGAGCACCGCGGTGCCGCCGTCCGCCGTGATCCGTTCGACGTCCGCACGGGCGCCGCGTTGGTAGGCCGCGACGCTCGCCTCGTCGGTCACCGCGAGCACGTCGAGCTGGTGGTGCGGGATGCCCCGCCGCTCCGCGACCGACAGCTTGGCGGTGCCGACGTCCATGCCGCGGTAGAGCTGCATGGCGTCGGCGTTCACGACCTCCGCGGGACGGCCGCTCGCCCGCAGCCGTTCCGCGACGGCGAGGGCGACCTCGGACTTGCCGGTGCCGGTCGCACCGACGACCGCGATCAGGTCGGGGGTACGGTCCTGGCGCGGTCCGACCGCCGCGAGCGGCCGGTCAGCGTCCGACACGGAGGCTCGGCAGCCCGAGCGAGACCGGACGGGGCCCGGCGCCCGGGGCGGACGGGGTCGGCACACCGCAGCTCTCGGCCTGCGCACGGTCCCAGGCGTCACCGGCACGGGTCCGACGGATCCGCAGGGGGCCCTCGTTGTCGGCGATCAGGAAGTGCGGGGCTGCGCGCGTGATCTCGACGGTGACGACGTCGCCGGGACGCGGGACGGCGGAGCCCTGCGGCACGGCGAAGTGCACGAGGCGGGAGTCCTCGGCGCGGCCGGACAGGCGGTGGGTGGTCTCGTCCTTCTTGCCCTCGCCGGTGGCGACGAGCACCTCGACGCTCCGACCGACCTGCTTCGCGTGCTCCTCGGCGGTGATGCGGTCCTGCAGCGCGATGAGCCGGTCGTAGCGTTCCTGCACGACCTCCTTCGGCAGCTGGTTCGGCATCGTCGCCGCCGGCGTGCCCGGACGGATCGAGTACTGGAACGTGAAGGCCGAGGCGAACCGCGACTGCTCCACGACGCGCAGGGTGTCCTCGAAGTCCTCGTCGGTCTCACCGGGGAACCCCACGATGATGTCGGTGGAGATCGCGGCGTCCGGGATCTTCGCCCGCACGCGGTCGAGGATGCCGAGGAACCGCTCGCTCCGGTAGCTCCGACGCATGGCCTTGAGCACCCGGTCCGACCCGGACTGCAGCGGCATGTGCAGCTGGGGCATGACGTTCGGGGTCTCGGCCATGGCGTCGATCACGTCGTCGGTGAACGCGGCCGGGTGCGGGCTCGTGAACCGCACGCGCTCGAGGCCGTCGATCTGACCGGCGGTGCGGAGCAGCTTGCCGAACGCTTGACGGTCGCCGAACTCCACGCCGTAGGAGTTGACGTTCTGCCCGAGCAGCGTCACCTCGATGGCTCCGTCGTCGACGAGCGCCTGGATCTCGGCGAGCACGTCGCCCGGACGACGGTCCTTCTCCTTGCCACGGAGCGACGGGACGATGCAGAAGGTGCAGGTGTTGTTGCAGCCGACGGAGATCGACACCCAGCCGCTGTGCGTGGAGTCGCGCTTGGTCGGCAGCGTCGACGGGAACACGTCGAGCGCTTCGAGGATCTCGATCTGCGCCTCGTCGTTGTGCCGAGCCCGCTCGAGCAGGGTCGGCAGCGACCCCATGTTGTGCGTGCCGAAGACGACGTCGACCCAGGGCGCCTTCTCGAGGATGACGTTCTTGTCCTTCTGCGCCAGGCACCCGCCGACGGCGATCTGCATGCCGGGGTGCGTGCGCTTGATGCCCGCGAGCTGCCCGAGGTTGCCGTAGAGACGGTTGTCCGCGTTCTCGCGCACGGCGCAGGTGTTGATGACGACCACGTCCGCCTGCTCGCCGTCCGACGCGACGTACCCGGCCGCCTGCAGCGACCCGCTCAGGCGCTCCGAGTCGTGGACGTTCATCTGGCACCCGTGGGTGCGGACCTCGTAGGTTCTGGGGCGGGCTTCGACGGTGGCCATGATCGTCCCAGTGTAGGTCGACCGCGGCGTCCGCAGGACGGCCGTCGAGCCCGCCGCCGCGCTACTCGAAGCGGACGGTGCCCCCACCCGAGGGCGAGCGTCGCGGCGGACCGTCGAGCGCCCGCTCCACCGCGATGCGGACGACTCCCGAGCCGTACCCCTTGCGCATCAGGAAGCCGCTCAGGCGCCGCTCGGCAGTCGCACGGTCGAGCCCACGGAGTTGGCGTGCACGCTTCTCAGCGAGCTCGATCGCGCGGACGAACTCGTCGTCGGCGTCGTCCTCCGCGGCCTCGAGCGCCGCGTCGATCGCCGCCTGGTCGATGCCACGGCGCCGCAGCTCGGCGACCACGCCCTGGCGGCCGAGGCCCTTGCGCTCGTGCAGCCGGTCCACCAGGTCGGTGGCGAGGGCCACGTCGTCGAGCAGGCCCACGCGCACCAGTCGGGCGACTTCGTGCTCGACGACGTCGTCGTCGAGGTCCTGCTTCGTCAGCAGCTGCCGCATCTCCGACTCGCTGACCCCCTTGCGCCCGAGCGCCCGCATGCTCACGCGCTCGGCATCGGCGCGCTGCTCGTCGAGCGGTCGTGGGGCGTCCGCCGGGTCGATCTCGTCACCGCTGGCGATGGCGAACACCGATGCGCTCGCGGCGTCCGCGGTGTCGTCGTCGTACCCGTGCTGCTCGGCGCGTGCACTCCGACCGGAGCCGTCGCCGACGACCGGCGACACCCACTCCGCCTCGGACTGCTGTCCGCGGAAGGGGATCGCGGCCGGCACCGGCGGGTCGTCCTCGACGGGCGTCCCCGTCGCCGACCCCGAGCTGGCGGACTCGTCGTCCGCCGCGGTGGTCGGTGCCCGGCCGAACCGCCGTTCGTCGTCACCGAGCACCATCGACTCGGGCGCCCAGCCGTCGTCGGACGACCCGGTGCCGCCGGGAACGCCACGCTCCGCGCGCGGAGCCAGATCGACCGGGCTCAGGCTCGGCTCGACCGGGTTCGGCTCGACCGTGCCCGGCCTGACCGTGCCCGGCTCGGCCGTGCCCGGCTCGACCGGGCTCGATCGGACAGGTTCCGGCTCCGCCGGCGGGGTGCGTCGACCACGACGGGACCGCGCACCGAACAGGTCGGTGACCGGTGCGAGGCCCTCGTCGTGGTCGTCTGCGCCGGTCACGCGCCCTTGCGCTCCGCCAGCTTCGGCGCGATCGACTCGACCGGAGCATCGGCCTTGGCGCCACCGACGCCGAGCTTCGCGAGGATCTTGCCCTCGATCTCCGCCGCGATGTCCGCGTTCTGGATCAGGAACGAGCGCGAGTTCTCCTTGCCCTGCCCGAGCTGGTCGCCGTCGTAGGTGTACCAGGCACCCGACTTCTTCACGATGCCGTGGTCGACACCGAAGTCGAGCAGCGAGCCCTCGCGCGAGATGCCCGTGCCGTACAGGATGTCGAACTCGGCCTGCTTGAAGGGCGGAGCCATCTTGTTCTTCACCACCTTGACGCGGGTGCGGTTGCCGACGGCGTCGGTCCCGCTCTTCAGCGTCTCGATGCGACGGATGTCGAGGCGGACCGACGCGTAGAACTTGAGCGCCTTGCCGCCGGCGGTGGTCTCGGGGCTGCCGAAGAACACGCCGATCTTCTCGCGCAGCTGGTTGATGAAGATCATCGTGGTCTGCGTCTGGTTCAGGCCACCGGCGAGCTTGCGCAGTGCCTGGGACATGAGGCGCGCCTGGAGACCCACGTGCGAGTCGCCCATCTCGCCCTCGATCTCGGCACGCGGCACCAGGGCGGCGACCGAGTCGACGACGATCAGGTCGATCGACCCCGAGCGGACGAGCATGTCGGCGATCTCGAGCGCCTGCTCACCGGTGTCGGGCTGCGACACGAGGAGGGCGTCGATGTCGACACCGAGCTTCTTCGCGTACTCGGGGTCGAGCGCGTGCTCCGCGTCGATGAAGGCTGCGATGCCACCCGCGCGCTGCGCGTTCGCGATGGCGTGCAGCGTCAGGGTCGTCTTACCCGACGACTCCGGGCCGTAGATCTCGATGATGCGGCCGCGCGGGAGGCCGCCGATGCCGAGTGCGACGTCGAGCGCGACGGAGCCGGTCGGGATGGTGGCGACCGGCGCGCGCTCGTCCGAGCCGAGACGCATGACCGTCCCCTTGCCGAACTGCCGGTCGATCTGGGCGAGTGCGGTCTCGAGGGCCTTCTCGCGGTCTGCGGGTGATGGCATGGGATGCTCCTTCGTGCTCGGTGTCGGCCGCCTGTAGGCTGTCGCGTCCACCCCAGCCGGTGGTGCAGGGCTGGTGTTCGGCGACAAGGCTTCGGGCTGTTCCCGATGACCTCGAACCTAGGGCGGGCCACCGACATCACTGCCTGCGACCGCGCGACCTGTGGACGATGGTCCGGGACAGCGCCGATGTGCAGGAACCTAGCACCGATCGAACACGCGTTCGAGCAACACGCCGAACACAGTTTCGGACGACGGCGTCAGTCGCGCGGCTCGGCCAGGCCCTTGCCGTGCCGCTTGTCCAGCGGGACGTCCTGCGAGTCACAGAGTGCTTCCCACACCCGCCTGGCGTCGATGCCCGCGTCGAGCGCGTCCGCCGCCGAACGTCCACCGAGCTCCTCGAGCACGACGTCGCGGGACACCACGGCGCCGTAGGCCTCCCCGAACACCTGGTCGACGGCTCGCCAGAACTCACTCACGCGCATCGGTCCAGCGTAACGACGAACGCCCCCGCCGGCGGACCGGCGAGGGCGTTCGAGAGGGTGGTGCGTCAGCGCACCGCGAGGTCGTTGTCGAACTCGGCGACGAGGTCGTCGGGCAGCGTGTCGGGGACCGGGGTGAGCCCCTCGACGACTGCGAGACGGTCGCCCACCTCGCGCATGATGGTCGAGATCGGGGTGTCGAGGGCATCCGCGACCGAGGCGAGGATCTCGGAGCTGGCCTCCTTCTGACCACGCTCGACCTCACTGAGGTACCCGAGCGCGACACTGGCCTTGGATGCGACCTGACGGAGGGTCCGGCCCTTCTGCAAGCGGAAGTCCCGAAGCACGTCGCCGATCTCCTGACGAACGAGAACCATGTGGACTCCTCCTTCCTGTCGTCTCCGCGCCCGCCCGGTCCGGGTGACCTGGGGTCGGGTTCAGCAACAGTAGCGTTGCCGTTCGCAGCATGCTAACCACGCCGGCTGCCGTCCTGCTGGAGATTGCGTGGGATGTAACCCAGTGGCAACAGGACCTATTCCCCGCTGTCGACCTCGGTCGTCATCCGTGCCAGGAGTTCGGAGACGGTGGCCGAGCGGATTGCTGCCCGGTCCCCCTCGAGGTGCAACTCCGTCGCGACACTGCGTTCCGCGGATGCGATGCCGACGAAGACGGTGCCCACCGGCTTGCCGTCCTGCGGGTCCGGTCCGGCGACGCCGGTCGTGCTGATCCCCCACGTGGCGGGGACGCCGTCCACCGCCAGGGCCGTCCGGACGCCCGAGGCCATCTGCCGTGCAACCTCCGGGTCGACCGCGCCGTTCGACGCGAGCAGGTCGGCGTCGACCCCGAGCACCGTCGCCTTCACCGGCGTGGCGTAGGCGACCACCCCGCCGCGGACGACGGTGCTGGCCCCGGGGACGCCCACGAGCGTCGCGACGACGAGTCCGCCAGTGAGGGACTCGGCGACCGCGACGGTCTCGCCCCGGGCGGTCAGGACACCGACGAGCGCGCGCGCCAGTTTCTCGTCCGATACCGACCCCGACTGCGACCCCGGCATCGACGACCGACCCGTCGGACCGGCGGCCCCGGTACCGGCCGACGTCATGCTGCTCGGCGGTTGTGCTTCCAGGCCTGCCACAGGTAGTCCGCCCCGCTGAGCACCGTCGCGAGGAGCGCCGCCGTCATGAGGATGCCGTTCACCCAGTGCGCCAGGTCACCGACGACGTTCCACCACGGGAACAGTGCGAGCGTGATCGCGACGGCCTGCAGCACGGTCTTGATCTTGCCGCCGCGGCTCGCCGGGATGACCCGGTCGGACAGCACGGCGAAGCGGAACACGGTGATGCCGATCTCCCGGAGCATGATCAGCACCGTGACGATCCACGGCAGCTCACCCAGGATCGACAGCGCGACGAGGGCACCGCCGATCAGGACCTTGTCGGCGATCGGGTCGACGAGCTTGCCGAAGTCCGTGACCAGGTTCTGGCGTCGGGCGATGATGCCGTCCGCACTGTCCGTGACGATCGCGACGACGAACACGACGGCCGCCCAGACGCGCAACGACGTGTCCTGGCCGCCGTCGGAGAGCAGCATCACGAAGAAGAGCGGCGCCATGAGGATGCGCACCACGGTGATGATGTTGGCGACGTTCGCGGTCGATGCCGGGCCGTCCCCCTTGCGGAGCAACCGTCCGCGCCAGGGGAACCGAGCCCCGTGTGTGGTCTCCGAGCTGGTCACGTGCTCACTCCCTGCCCGTCAGTCCCCATGCGTCCTCGTCCGGTCCGTCGTCCTCGACCTCAGGGTACCCGCGGGTCATGTCCGCCACCGGGTCCGAGCCGTACCGGTCGTCGTCCTGACCACCGGCACCCGCCCCGGCGGGTCCGGCAGGAGCCCCGGAGCCGGCCGCAGCCGGAGCAGGGTCGGCCCCGGCGACGGAGGTCGTGCCTCCCGGCCGGACCGACGGCGGTCCGTCGGCAGCCGGAGCAGCCGGCGGCTCCTCGCCCCGGAGCTTCGCGAGCACGCCCGGGAGCTGGTCGGGCGTGACGAGCACGTCGCGGGCCTTCGACCCCTCGGACGGCCCCACGATGTCACGCGACTCCATGAGGTCCATCAGTCGGCCCGCCTTCGCGAAGCCGACGCGGAGCTTGCGCTGCAGCATCGAGGTCGAGCCGAACTGGGTCGAGACGACCTGTTCGACCGCGGCGAGCAGGAGCTCGAGGTCGTCGCCGATGTCGGCGTCGATCTCCTTGCGCTCCACCACGGCCTGGACGTCCTGCCGGTACTCGGGGCGCGCCTGGCGCGTGACGTGCGCGACGACCTCGGCGACCTCGCTCTCCTGCACCCAGGCACCCTGCACACGGACGGCCTTCGACGAGCCCATCGGCAGGAAGAGCCCGTCACCCTGCCCGATGAGCTTGTCGGCGCCCGGCTGGTCGAGGATGACCCGCGAGTCGGTGACGCTCGTGACCGCGAAGGCCACGCGCGACGGGACGTTCGCCTTGATGAGACCGGTGATGACGTCGACCGAGGGCCGCTGCGTCGCGAGCACCAGGTGGATGCCGGCGGCACGGGCGAGCTGGGTGATCCGGACGATCGACTCCTCGACGTCCCGAGGGGCGACGAGCATGAGGTCCGCGAGCTCGTCGACCACGACGAGCAGGTACGGGTACGGCTTGAGCTTCCGCTCGCTGCCGGCGGGCAGGACGATCTCGTCGTTCTGCACGGCCTTGTTGAAGTCGTCGACGTGCCGGAACCCGAACGACGCCAGGTCGTCGTACCGCATGTCCATCTCCTTCACGACCCACTGCAGCGCCTCGGCGGCCTTCTTGGGGTTCGTGATGATGGGCGTGATGAGGTGCGGGACCCCGGCGTAGATCGACAGCTCGACGCGCTTCGGGTCGACGAGGACCATGCGGACCTCGGACGGCTTCGCGCGCATCAGCAGCGAGGTGATCATCGAGTTGATGAACACCGACTTGCCGGAGCCCGTGGAGCCGGCGACGAGCAGGTGCGGCATCTTCGCCAGGTTCGCGACGACGAAGCCGCCCTCGACGTCCTTGCCGACGCCGATGGTCATCGGGTGCTTCGACTTCGTGGCCGCGCCGGAGCGCAGGACGTCGCCGAGGGAGACGATCTCGCGGTCTGTGTTCGGGATCTCCACGCCGATCGCGCTCTTGCCCGGGATCGGCGACAGGATGCGGACCTCGTTCGACGCGACGGCGTACGACAGGTTCTTCGACAGCGCCGTGACGCGCTCGACCTTCACACCGGGACCGAGCTCGATCTCGTAGCGCGTGACCGTCGGTCCGCGCGAGAACCCCGTGACCTTCGCGTCCACCTTGAACTCGGTGAGCACGCCGGTGATCGCCGCCACGATGTCGTCGTTCGCCTGGCTGCGGGCGACCGAGGGGGTGCCGGCGCTGAGGGTGGTGGCTGCGGGCAGGCGGTACGGGGCTGCCGGGTCCTCGTCGGCGGCGGTCGCGGCGGGCAGGCCGTCGTCGGCGGCTTCGGGCTCGGGCGCCGTCGGCGAGACCACCGGGGAGACTCCGGCGTCGGGCCGGGCGACCGCCGCGGGCTGCTCGGGCACCGGGGTGCCGAAGTCGCGGAGGGCCTGTTCGGCGACGGCGAGGTCCTGCTCGACCTCCTGTGCGCCGTGCACGTCGTCGTGCTCGACCGAGTCGTTGAGGTTCACCGAGGCGGGCGCCACGGGCGTGTGGTCCACGAGTCCGGCGGCCGCGCCCGCGCCGGAGGCCGGAGCAGCGGCACCGGCAGCGGCAGCCGTCCCGGCACCACCGGCACCGGTTCCGCGGTCGGGCACGGCCTGCGTCGCCGACGCGGGCAGCACGGGGCTGTCGTACGCCGGGTCCTCCTCGCGCCCGGACTTGTTGCGGCGCCACCACGGGACGGTGCTCTCGGCGTCCTCACCGCCGGCAGCCTGCTCGTCCTCGAACCCGAGGTCCTCGAACAGCGGGAAGTCGGTCTGGTCCTTCGTGCGGCGCTTCGACGTCCGTGCTCGGGGCGCGGCCGGAGCGGCGTCCGCCTCGGTGGCGGGTTCGTCCTCGGCCACGGGGGCCGGCGCACCGAACAGGTACGCGTACAGCTCGTGGAGCCGGCGTCCGGTCTTGTTCGGCGGGGTCTTCGTGATGATGAAGAGCGACAGCACGAGCAGCACCACCGCGACCGGCACCGCGACCCACACGGTGGCGACCGCGACGAGCCAGCTGATCACCACCCAGCCGAGGACACCACCGGCGGCGGCCAGGGCGACCATGCCGTCGGACGCGCTCGGCTGCCCGCCGAACACGTGGCAGAGCGACGCGATGGAGACGAGCATCAGCCCGAGACCGATGCCGATCCGGGTGTTGTCGTGCACCGACGCCGGGTGGCGGAAGAGCCATCCGGCGAAGACGATCATGATGACGGGCAGTGCGACCGCCAGTCGCCCGAAGAGCCCGCCGAACGTGTAGGCGTCGAGCGTGACGGACACCGGGTTCGTGGGATTGAGCCACTCGACGACACCGCCCGCGAGCGCGAGCACGAACAGGAGGAACGGGAAACCGTCGCGTCGTTCGTCCTTGGCGAGGGTCTCCTTGCCGAGCAGCCGGAACAGTGCTCCGACGCCGTGCGCCATCGCGAGCCATGCGGTCACGACGGGGTTCTGCTCGCGGAACACCGGGGTGGGTGCCGCCTGCGGCAGCTTCTTCGTCGTGGCCTGCGTGCGCGACGTACCGCGCGACCCGCTCCCGCGGGACGACGTGGACGCGCGCGAGCGCGTGGTCGACTTGGTGCCTCCGGCCATGCGACGGAGCCTAATCCCCGCTCGGGACATTCCGTGGATGCCCCGCCGCGACCGGACGCCCTCCGAGCTCAGTACCGGATCGCGTCGATGACCTTGACCCGGACCGCCACGATCGCGGGCAGGAACCCGGCGAGCGCCCCGACGAGCAGCGCCGAGCCGACACCGATCAGCGCCGCCTCGACCGGGAAGGGCGCTCCCCCGACGTCGACCCCGCTCGTGATGAGCCCCCGGACGGTCTCGTTCCCGAGCACCGCCGCGCCGACCATGACGCCGATCCCGCCGGCGACCAGCGTCCCCAGCACGTTCTCGAGCAGCACGGCGACGAAGATGCGTCCGGCGGTCGCACCGACCCCGCGTCGGATGCCGATCTCGCGGATCCGCTGTCGGACGCTCACCAGCGACACGTTGAGCAGCCCGAGCCCGCCGAGCACCAGGACGAGGACGGCGACCCCGGCGATCACCCAGCGCAGCGCACCGAGCGGGTCGCCGTCGACCGAGCCGGCCGCGTCGGAGCGGTTCGCGTCGACGGTCCACCCGGGGCCGAGCGCCCGCTCGGCATCCGATGCGATCCGTCCGGCGACCGCCTTCCCGTCGCTCTCCGGTACCCACACCTCGAACAGCCGCTGCGAGCCGTCGTCGGGTGCGGCCTCCGCGCTCGACGTCGCGACGGACCGCGCCAGCTGGTAGAACATCGGCTCGGTGTCGTACTCCGAGGACACGTACCGGCCGATCACGACCGCGGTGACGTCGGGCGTCCCCGGCAGGCGCACGACCGGGTGCGTGACGACGTCCGGGCTGCCGAGACGGTCGAGGAACGCCTGGTTGACGACGAGCGCCGGCGCGAGCCGGTCCCGGTCGTCCTCGGTGAACCACGCGCCGTCGTCGACGCGGACGCGGTGCATCTCGGCGTACGCGGGGTCGACGGTGACGCCCTGGGCCAGGGTGACCCCGTCGGGGAACTGCACGGGGCGCTGCGTCCACGACGCCTCGGTCGAGAACCGGACGTGGTAGCGCTCGGCGCCGGCGCGGAGTTCCCGGTCGAGCGCCGCGGCGTCGGCCGCGGCAGCGGCACCCGTGCCGTCCCCCGTGGCCGAGGACGAGCCGGTGACCTGGTAGGTCGCCGGCCGTCCGCCGTACTGCTCGTTGAAGGCGGCGGTCACCCGCTCGGCGAGCGACCCGAAGCCGACGACGACCGCGAGCGACGCCACCGCGATCGTGACCCCGATCAGGCTGAGCACGACCCGGCCGCGGTGCACGCGGAGCTCCTGCCAGGACTCGACGAACGTCCCGACGACGGTGGTGAGGAGCCGGTTCACGCCGCCACCCCCGGCCCGTCGACGGAAGCGGACGCGGAGGCGGACTCGGACGCGGAGGCAGACGCGGACGCGGACGCGGTATCGGACGTTGCCGTGTCGACGACGAGCCCGTGGTCGATCCGGTGGACGACGTCCGCCCGTGCTGCGACCGCGGTGTCGTGGGTGATGGTGACGAGCGCCGCGCCGGTCTCGGCCGCGACGGTCTCGAGCAGCTCCATGACCACGCGGCCGGTGTCGACGTCGAGTGCACCGGTCGGCTCGTCGGCCAGGATGAGCCGCGGCGACCGGACGAGTGCCCGGGCGATGGCGACGCGCTGCTGCTCCCCGCCGGAGAGCCGGTGCGGCTGCGTGTCGGCACGGTCGGCGAGGCCCACCCGGTCGAGCATCTCCACTGCCAGGCGACGACGCGACCAGAACGCCCGGCCGGTCGCGTAGAGCAACGGGACCTCGACGTTCTCGACCGCGGTGCGACCCTGCAGCAGGTTGAACTGCTGGAAGACGAAGCCGACGTCCGCGCCGCGCACCCGGTCGCGTCGGACCGAGCCGGCACGGCCGACGTCCCGCCCGTCGAACTCGTGCAGCCCCTCGGTCGGGGTGTCGAGCAGGCCGAGGACGTTGAGCAGCGTCGACTTGCCCGAGCCCGAGCGGCCGACGATGGCGACGCGGCTGTCCGCCTCGACGTCGAGGTCGACACCGCGCAGGATCTCCAGCGTGGAGCCGTCGGGGAGCGGGACGGACTTCCGGAGGTCGCGGACGTGCACGAGGCTCATCCGGTCACCACCGCGCCGTCCTCGGCGAACTCGTCCTCGGGCTGCGCCTCCTTGCCGGGGACGAACTGCAGGACGGTCTCGCCCTCGGTCAGCCCGTCACGCACCTCGACGGTCTCGCCGTCGTTGAGGCCGAGGGCGACCTCGCGCTCGGAACGCTTCCCGTCGTCGTCGACGACGGTGACGACGCCGCGCTGCGCGGTCCCCTGCACGGCGGTCGTCGGGAGCGTCAGCACGCCCTCGGCCGAGCCCGCGGACACGGCGACCGTGACCTCGAGCCCCGGGAACACGGTGACGTCCCCGGGGACGTCGCACCGCAGCTGCGTCGCACCCTCGGCACCCGAGGAGCCCTCGCCACCGTCCGCACCGTCGGCACCCGCGTCCGACGGCTCGCCCGCCGCCGAGGCGGACGCGGAGCTGAGCGCGAGGTTCGTGCAGGTGAAGGGCGCCGGCCCGTCCGTGATCGTCACGGTCGCCTCGGAGGGACGCGAGGTGAGTCGGTAGAGCTGGGCGGCCTCGAGCGTCGCGGTCACACGGTACGACTCCGGGGCGACCCGGGCGACGGTGTCACCGATCGCGACGGGCTGCTTCGCCACCAGGTCGAGTCCGGACACCGTGCCGGACGACGAGGCGACGACGGTCGCGAAGGTCACGGACGCCGGCAACGGCTCGCCGTCCTCGGTGGTGCCCTCCGCCGGGGTCTCGACCCGGAGGTCGATGATCGGCGCGCCCTGCTCGACGTGCGTGCCGTTCGTCACGAAGACCCGGTTGACCGTGCCCTCGGCGGTGGAGCGCACCGGCGTCGCAGCGACGGACTCGACGTGACCGGTCGCCTCGACGTCGTTGACGACGTCCCCCGTCTCGACGGTGACGGTCGGGTCCTCCAGCTGCGCGGTCGGGGTCGTCTCCTCGCCCTCGGGCTGCGCCGCGAAGAAGGCGAGGCGGACGAGGGACACCGCGATGGCGGCGAACACGAGGAACTTCAGGCCGGGCCACACCCAGCGACGCAGGACGGTCACCCTGGGACGGTATTGGCTGACATACCGAGGGAGCATCAGCCTGTGGGATGACGCAGGTCGGCCACCCGGCCGGCTGCGGCGCGTCTGCCTACGCCTCGATGACCACCGGGACGATCATCGGGCGGCGGCGGTGCTTCGTGTTCACCCAGCGGCCGACGGTGCGGCGGACGACCTGCTGGAAGGCGTGCGCGTCCCGCGTGCCGTTGCCCGCCGCGTCGGCGAGCGCCTTCGCGATCTGCGGACGGACGTCGTCGAAGACGGAGTCGTCCTCGGCGAAGCCGCGCGACTGGATCTCCGGGCCGACCACGCACTGCCCCGTCGTGAAGTCCACGGCACAGAAGATCGAGATGAAGCCCTCCTCCGCCAGGACCCGACGGTCCTTGAGGTCGGCGTCGGTGATCTCGCCCACGGTCGATCCGTCGACGTAGACGTAGGCGATGTCGAGTTGTCCGGCGACGCTCGCGACGCCGTCCTTCAGGTCGACGACGATGCCGTCCTGGCCGAGGATGACGTTGCGCGGCGGCACACCCGTCTGGATCGCCAGGTCGGCGTTCGCGTACAGGTGGCGGTGCTCGCCGTGCACGGGCAGCACGTTGCGCGGGCGCAGGATGTTGTAGCAGTAGAGGAGCTCGCCGGCCGACGCGTGACCGGAGACGTGCACCTTCGCGTTGCCCTTGTGGACCACCTTCGCGCCGAGCTTCGTCAGCCCGTCGATGACCCGGTAGACGGCGTTCTCGTTGCCCGGGATGAGGCTCGACGCGAGGATGACGGTGTCGCCCTCGCCGATCTCGATCTGGTGCTCGAGGTTCGCCATGCGCGCGAGGACGGCCATCGGCTCGCCCTGCGACCCCGTCGACATGTAGACGATCTGGTCGTCCGGGACGTTCTTCGCCTTCTTCGTGTCGATGAGCACGTCGTCCGGCACCCGGAGGTAGCCGAGCTCGGCGGCGATGGTCATGTTGCGGATCATCGACCGCCCCATGAACGCGACCTTGCGGTTGGTCGCGGCGGCGGCGTCGAGGACCTGCTGCACGCGGTGGACGTGCGACGAGAAGCTGGCGACGACGACCTTCTTGCGGGCGCGGGAGATGACGTTCTCGAGCACCGGTCCGATGTCACGCTCGGGCGCGGTGAACCCGGGGACGTCGGCGTTGGTCGAGTCCGGCAGGAACAGGTCGACGCCCTGCTCGCCCAGGCGGGCGAAGGCGCGGAGGTCGGTGATCCGGTCGTCCAGCGGGAGCTGGTCCATCTTGAAGTCACCGGTGTGCAGCACTCGCCCGGCGGGGGTCGTGATCGCGACGGCGAGGGCGTCCGGGATCGAGTGGTTCACGGCGACGAACTCGAGGTGGAACGGACCGAGCTGCTCGGTCTGGTCCTCCTGCACGACGAGCGTGTAGGGCTTGATCCGGTGTTCCTTGAGCTTCGCCTCGACGAGTGCGAGGGTCAGCGTCGAACCGATCAGGGGGATGTCGCCCTTGAGCTTGAGCAGGTAGGGGACGGCGCCGATGTGGTCCTCGTGCCCGTGGGTGAGCACGACACCGAGGACGTCGTCCAGACGGTCCCGGATCGGCCCGAAGTCGGGGAGGATGAGGTCGACGCCCGGCTGGTGCTCCTCGGGGAAGAGCACGCCGGCGTCGACGACGAGCAGCTTGCCGTCGAACTCGTACACGGTCATGTTGCGACCGATCTCGCCGAGACCCCCGACGGGGATCACGCGGAGGGTGCCGGGTTCGAGCGGCTGCGGTGTGGAGATCTGGGTGGGCATTCGGTCCTGACTGTCGTGCGACGCGCTACCGCTGCGCCGCGTGCTTTCCTAACGTGTGGTGCCTGGCACCTTCGGCAGTGCGCCGCCGGCCGCCGCGTTGCGGTCCGGGCGGAAGTTCGAGAAGTCGGCACCGGGGATGTCCCGGACCGCTTCGAGGGAGGTCTCGATGGCGTAGGCCTCGGTGTCCTCGGGGCCGACGAGCGGCAGCCGGACGCGCGGGCTGCCGATCCGGCCGAGGCCGTGGAGCACGTACTTCGCCGCGACGGTCCCGGGGACGTGGGTCATGATCGCACGGACGAGCGGTTCGACGCGCTTGTGCTCCGCGGTGGCGGTCGCCAGGTCGCCGCGGTTCACGGCGTCGACGACCGTGCGGTACGGCGTGCTCGTGATGTTCGCCGTGACGCCGATCAGCCCGGTGGCGCCGATCGACAGGTGCGGGAGCACGTTCGTGTCGTCGCCCGAGAAGTACATGAGGTCGGTGTTGTTGAGCACCCGGGAGACCTCGGCGAAGTCGCCCTTGGCGTCCTTCACGGCGAGGATGTTCGGGTGGTGCGACGCCCGCACGATGGTCTCGTACGTGATCGGGATGCCCGTGCGGCCCGGGATGTCGTACAGGATCACCGGCAGGTCGGTGGCGTCGGCGATCATCCGGAAGTGGGTGAGGACGCCCGCCTGGGTCGGCTTGTTGTAGTACGGCGTGACGATCATCACGCCGTCGGCGCCGGCCTTCTCGCTCTGCTTGTAGAGGTGGATCGCGTGCGCGGTCTCGTTGGAGCCGCCGCCCGTGATGATCTTCGCGCGGCCCGCGGCGACGGACTTGCCGACCTCGACCAGGCGGAGCTTCTCCGGGTCGGTCAGCGTGCTCGTCTCGCCGGTGGTGCCGGTGACGACGATGCCGTCGGCGCCGGCCGTGATGCAGTCGTCGATGTGCTGCTCGACGCCGGGCCAGTCGACCTCGCCGTCGGCCGTGAACGGCGTCACGAGGGCGACGAGGACCTGACCGAAGGGATTCTCACGCGGGGACACGCCCTCCAGCGTACCGGGGATGCGCGACGGCACCGCCGTCCGGTCGGACGGTGCGCGGCTCGCGGACGGTGCGACGCCGCGGCCGGCTCCGGCGCGGCTCCGCTGCGGCCGGGAGGCGCGGCTCGGCTCCGTGCGGGAGGCGCGGCTCGCGGACGGCGCGCGGCTGCGGCCGGGAGGCGCGGCTCGGCTCCGTGCGGCGACTCACGGCCCGGCGGGTGGACGCCGCGCGCTGGCGCGGTGCACAACCGGAAGCACGTCGCGCCACGGGATTGCGTGGCGCGACGTGCTTCGTGTTGTGCGCGAGCACGTCGCGCCGGCGCGTGCCGGCCGCGGGCATCGCGGGCACCGCGGGCACCGCGGGCACCGCGGGCACTACGCGCGGCGGCGCCACTCCAGGAAGCGGTAGCGGGTGGCGTCGACGCGCGACTCCTGCCACGGGCCCTCGTCGACGAGCTCCCACGCGTCGTCGAGCGCCGGCGCGCGGGTGTCTCCCGGTACGTCACGGTCGACGATCGTCTCGGACACCCGGTCGGCGAAGGGCAGGGCGTCGGCGTAGACGGCTCCCCCGCCGATCACCCACACGGTCTCGTCGGTGTCGAGTGCGGTCGCCAGGTCGTGCACGACCTCGGCGCCCTCGGCCGACCACGAGGGGTCCCGCGTCAGCACGACGTTCCGACGCCCCGGCAGTGGTCGGAACCGCGGCGGCAGTGAGTCCCAGGTGCGCCGCCCCATCACGACCACGGCGTCGCCGGTGACCTGCCGGAAGTGCGCGAGGTCCTCCGGGACGTGCCACGGGATGCCGCCGTCGGCGCCGATCACGCCGGACGCGGTGCGCGCCCAGACCATGCCGACACCGCGGACGGGCTCGGTCCAGGCCATCAGACGGCGACCGCGGCCTTGATCGCCGGGTGGTGCTCGTAGTCGACGACCGTGAAGTCCTCGTACACGTAGTCGTCGATCGAGTCGCGCGGAGCGATCTCGAGCGTCGGGTACGGGTACGCCGTGCGGGAGAGCTGCTCGCGGACCTGCTCGACGTGGTTGTCGTACACGTGGCAGTCGCCGCCGGTCCACACGAAGTCGCCGACCTCGAGCCCGGTCTGCGCGGCGATCATGTGCGTGAGCAGCGCGTAGGACGCGATGTTGAACGGCACGCCGAGGAACATGTCCGCGCTCCGCTGGTACAGCTGGCACGAGAGCTTGCCGTCGACCACGGAGAACTGGAAGAACGCGTGGCAGGGGGCGAGCGCCATCTCCGGCACGTCGGCGACGTTCCAGGCCGAGACGATGAGACGACGGGAGTCCGGGTTCGTCCGGATCTGCTCGATCACCTGGGCGATCTGGTCGACGTGCTCCCCCGACGGGGTCGGCCACGAGCGCCACTGCACGCCGTAGACCGGGCCGAGGTCGCCGTCCTCGTCCGCCCACTCGTTCCAGATGCGCACGCCGTGCTCCTGCAGCCACCGGGCGTTGCCGTCGCCGCGCAGGAACCAGAGCAGCTCGTAGGCGACGGACTTGAAGTGCACGCGCTTGGTCGTGACCAGCGGGAAGCCCTGCGACAGGTCGTACCGGAGCTGCGCGCCGAAGATGCTGCGCGTGCCGGTGCCGGTGCGGTCGCCCTTCGGCGCACCCTCCTCGAGCACCCGGCGCAGCAGGTCTTCGTAGGGAGTGGGGACGGTGGGATCGGGCTGCACGGTCTCGCTCACACGGAGAGCCTACGTCCACGACACGGCGAGCCTCCGTCCACGAGGAGAACCCGGGGCTCGCTGAGTACCGTGGGCCGCATGTCGACCCAGCCGATCTCGATCCTCGTCGCCGGTGCGTCCGGCTTCATCGGGACCCCCCTCGTCCGCGCCCTGCGCGAGGCCGGACACCACGTCACGACGCTGACCCGCAGCGAACCCCGCACCGCGAGCGCGTTCCGCTGGTCCCCCGGCACGCGACCGCTCGACCCGGCGGTGCTCGACGGCGCGGACGTCGTGATCAACCTCGCCGGCGCGAACATCGGCAGGCTGCCCTGGACCGAGTCGTACAAGCGGGAGATCCTCGACTCGCGCGTGCAGGCCACCGAGACCCTCGTCGAGGCGATGCGCCACGCGACGAACCCTCCGGCGCTCTTCCTGTCCGGCTCGGCCTCGGGCGTGTACGGCGACCGTCCCGTGGACGTCCTCGACGACGACGCCGAGGCCGGCCGGGGCTTCCTCGCCGACGTCTGCACGCAGTGGGAGGCCGCCGCGACCGCAGCCCCCGAGGGCGTCCGCGTCGTCCTGCTCCGCACCGGCATCGTGGTCGGGCAGGGCGGCGGCGCACTCGCACCCCTCGTACCGCTCACCAAGGCGGGACTGGGCGGCAAGCTCGGCACCGGTGGCCAGTTCTGGCCGTGGATCGCGCTCGAGGACGAGGTCGGCGCGATCGTGCACCTCGCCACCAGCCCGGAGGCCGCCGACGTGCGCGGCCCCGTCAACCTGGCCGGGCCGGAGGCCGCGGTGTCGAACCGCATCACCCGCCGCGTCGCCGAGGACCTGCACCGCCCCTACCTGTTCAGCGTACCGGCCTTCGCCCTGCGCACGCTGCTCCGCGAGGCCGCCGACGAGATGCTGCTCTCGAGCCAGCGCATGGTGCCGCGCAAGCTCACCGGGTCCGGCTACCGGTTCCGGTACGAGCACGCCGAGGACGCGGTCGACGCGGCCTTCTGACCCGACGACCGGAACGACCCGACGACCCGGCGGACGGGAGGCCCGTGGCGGACACTGCCACGGGCCTCCCGTCCGTCAGCGGGTCGCCGCCGCCTTCACCAGTGCGGTCCGCATCGCCGCTCGCGCGCGCTTGCGGTCACCGGCGGCGTCGTAGACGATGCCCAGTCGGTACCAGCCGCGCCAGTCCTCGGGGTCGGCCTCGACGGCGTCCCGGTACCGCGGGAACAGCTCGTCGGCTGCCTCGCGCGTGGGGCGCCCCGACGGGCGGACGGGGACGACGTCGTCCGGGGTCGCGCCCTCGCGCTCGAGCCGCGCGCCGAGCCGTGTGATGCGCAGCCCGAAGCGGACCTCGAGCACGAGCAGCAGCGCGCCGATCGCCGCGACGATTAACAGCGCGACGCCGATGCCGATGCCGATCGGCTGCCCGGTCGCCACGAACGCGACCGCACGCTGACCGACGAGCCCGATGTAGAGCGCGAGCAGCAGGGTCATCAGCGCCGCACCCCAGAACGGGGAGCGGAGGGACCGCCAGGTCGACGTCACGGCTGGCCGATGCCGAGGACGCTGCCGAGCCCGACGGTCAGGCCGCGGGCACCGACCACGGCGGACAGCGCCGCGCGGACGCCTGCGACGTAGGCCACGTCGTCGTTCGTGTCGTGGCGGATCGTGACGGTCTCACCGGGGCCGCTCAGCAGCACGTCCTGCACCGCCTTCACCCCCGCCAGGCGCAGGGAGTGGATCGGGACGCTCGCCACCTGCTGCCCGCGGGCACGCTGGTCGACGTGCGGGGCGTCGACGGGGCCGACCTCGCGACGGGCGTCCGCGATGAGCTCGGCGGTCCGGACGGCGGTGCCCGACGGGCTGTCGATCTTGCCCGCGTGGTGCGTCTCGACGATCTCGACGGACGGGAACCACGGCGCGGCGATCGTGGCGAGGTGCGTGGCGAGCACCGACCCGATCGAGAAGTTCGGGACGACGAGCACACCCTGGTCGGGCCGCGCCTCGAGCCCGGAGCGGAGCGTCGCGAGGCGGTCGAGCGACCAGCCGGAGGTCCCGACGAGGACGTTCGCGCCGCTCGCCAGGGCGTGGTCGACGATCGCGGGGCTCAGCGCCGGGACGGTGACGTCCACCACGACGGCTGCTCCGCCGAACGCCGACGGCGGTGCCTCGTGCACGGCGTCCTTCGAGGACAGCGACGCGACGAGCTCGAAGCCGTCGAGCGACTCCACGACGGAGGCCACCAGGCCCCCGAGACGACCGGTGGCGCCGACGACGGCGACGGGAGTGACCATGGCTCCATCCTAGGATCGACGCATGCCGCTCCAGGTCAGGTCCGTCCCCGCCGATGCACCCGAGGTCGACGCGCTGCTCGACGCCTACCTCGACGAGCGCGAGGCGACCTTCCCGAGTGCGCAGGGCTCGTACTCGCGGAAGCGCACCCCGGCCGTCGAGTTCACGGCGCCGAACGGCGTGTTCGTGGTCGCGTACGAGGTCGACGAGGACGGGGCGCTCCCGATCGGGTGCGGCGGCCTGCGACGGATCGCCGCCCGTGCGGACGGCGATGCCACGCCGGACGACGACGCACGGTTCGAGGTGAAGCACGTCTACGTCTCCCCCGCCGGACGGGGTCGGGGCGTGGCGACCGCGGTGATGGACGCACTGGAGGGCGCCGCGCGGGACCTCGGCGCGACGAGCGTCGTCCTCGACACGAACGACTCGCTCGTCGCCGCGGGTGCGATGTACCGGAGCCGCGGGTACGAGCGCACCGCGGCGTTCAACGAGAACCCCAACGCGACCGCCTGGTACCGCAAGCCGGTGCGCTGACCGGTGTCGTGCCTCCCGGCCGGCCCCGTGGCGCGCTGGGTGGCGGGCCGCTAGACGGGTTGTTCGACCGGCAGACCCGTGCGGAGCTCCACCGGCAGGTGCGCCAGGTCGTTGAGGGTGACCACCTCGGCCGGCTTCGCGGAGCGGATCCGGATGATGGTGAGCGCCGTGTGCGCCACGTTGGTGCCCATCCAGCGCCACTCCGGTGCCTGGAAGGCCTCGCGGACGAACCAGCCGATCACGGCGTTGTGCGTGATGAGCAGGTCGTGGCGGTCCTCGCGCGCCGGGGTGAACCACTCGGCGACGGCGTCGCCCATCTGGGCCTGCCCGGCGACGATCTCCTCTTCCGTCACGCCGCCGTACCAGCCCTGGTACGCGTGCGGCATGTCCGGCGTCGGTCCCGACGGGATGCAGTCGAAGAGCAGCGTCGAGGGCTCCGGCTGGATCGAGGGCAGCCGCTGTGCGAGGTACGCAGCCGTCTCGCTCGGCGCGTCGAGCGGCGAGTGGTACACGCCGTCGAAGGGCACCCCGCCGAGGCGGTCGGCGACGAGCACTGCCTGGCGCTTGCCGCGTTCGGAGAGCTTGCCGTCGCGGAGTCCGTGCTCGGCGTCCTGGTGTTCACCGTGCCGGACGAGGTACAGGTAGTGCGACACGTCCGTCACCCCTCGACGCCGATGGCCGCGGCGAGTTCGTCCCGCTGCACGGCTCCCACCACCGAGGTGATCGTGGGTCGGGTGAGCAGGTCGCGCGCCAGGTCGAGCACGTCGCCGGCGGTGACCCGGTCGACCCGCTGCAGCGCGGTGCCGAGGTCGGTGAACTCCCCCGTGCCCAGTTCGGACCGGCCGAGGCGGGTCATCCGGGCGTCAGAGTCCTCGAGCGAGAGCGTCAGGGCTCCCTCGATCTGGCCCTTGGCGCGGCGGAGCTCGTCCTCGGTGATGCCGTCGTCGACCATCCGTGCGAACTCGGCGTCGATGATCTTGACCACGCCGGCGACGTTGTCCGGGGCACAGCCGGCGTAGACGCCGAAGGCGCCGTTGTCGAGGTAGGCCGGGGCGAAGGAGGACACGGCGTAGGCGAGTCCGCGGCGCTCGCGGACCTCCTGGAAGAGGCGCGAGCTCATGCCCCCGCCGAGCACGGCGTTCAGCACGCTGAGCACCGGGCGGCGTTCGTCGCGGAGGTCCAGCCCCTGCGAACCACGGAGCATGCTGACCTGCTCGGTCGGCCGGTGCGCGACAGCGAGGCGCGGCACCGCCGGGTCGGCGACGGGCTGCGGAGAGCGCCGGGCGAGCGGCGAGGCCCGCGGGGCGTCGCGGAAGACGCGCTCGACGAGCTCGCGGAAGCGGTCGTGGTCGACGGCACCAGCGGCGGTGACGACGATGCCGTTCGGTGCGTAGTGCTCCCGGTAGTGGTCGAGGACCTCGTCGCGCCCGACGGCACGGATGCTCTCGGGTATCCCGCCGATCGGACGGCCGAGGGGGTGCCCGTCGAAGGCAGCGGCGAAGAAGGCCTCGCCCGCGACGTCCGCCGGGTCGTCGGCGGCCATCGCCAGCTCCTCGAGGATGACGCCGCGCTCGACGGCGAAGGCGTCCGCGTCGAGCACCGAGCCGGTGACCATGTCGCCGATCACCTCGACCGCCATCGGGACGTCGGTGTCCCGGACCCGCGCGTAGTAGCAGGTGTACTCCTTGGCGGTCGCGGCGTTGTGCTCACCGCCCACGGAGTCGAACGCGATGGCGATGTCGAGTGCGCTGCGTCGACCGGTGCCCTTGAAGAGCAGGTGCTCGAGGAAGTGCGTGGACCCGAACTGCCCTTCGCGCTCGTCACGGGACCCGACACCGACCCAGAAGCCGAGGCTCGTGGAGCTCGCCCCCGGCACCGACTCGGTGAGGACCCGGACACCGGACGGCAGCACGGATCGACGGACGAAGGCACCACCGGACGTCAGGAAGGACGTGTCCTGGGCCTCGAGCGGCAACGGCACTGGCTGGTTCATCGCAGGAGAGCCTACTGACCCGGCGGGGCCGATCATCCAGATTCCACAGGCTCGCGGCGCGTGCCTCGAACTGGGGTACATTCGAGGAGGATAGAAAGACTCGTCTGTCTGTCCTCACTGTGGTACAGTCGTCACATCGGGTCGGAAGCCCCCCTAGATTCCGACCCGGTGGCTCGGGACATCAGTCCTGCGCGGCGGAGTCCCCCACTCCCCCGCGGAGCCGATGAGTCCGAGGAGCAGCGCTGTGACGGTCGATTCCCCCCAACCGGCCGTCCAGCGTCTCCCCGGCCCGAGCACGAACCTCGCGTCGCCGGACGGGTCGAGCGTCCCCCCGGCTCCCCGCTCCGGCGGCGCGAAGGTCCGCATCCTCGAGACCGCGTCGAGACTCTTCTACGAAGAGGGCATCCGCGGCGTCGGCGTCGACCGCCTGATCTCCGAGGCGAGCGTCACGAAGGCGACGTTCTACAAGCACTACGGGTCGAAGGACAACCTGATCCTGGCCTACATCCGGGCGCAGGACGAGCGGGTGCAGCAGGCCTTCGCGCGCCTGGTCGAGGAGGCAGCCTCCCCGGTCGAGGCCGTCCGCGCCTGGGTCTCCGCCGTCTCGGACGACGTCGGCCGACCGGACTTCCGCGGCTGCGCCTTCCTCAACGCCGCTGCCGAGTACCACGATCCCCGCGACCCGGTCCGCCAGGTCGTCGCCGCGCACCGCGACTGGTACACGGAACAGCTCTTCGCGCTGCTGCAGCGCGCCGGACACCCGATGCCGGGCGACGGCGCCGACGAGCTCATGCTCGCGCGCGACGGCGTCATGGCCGGTGCGTACGCCGGCGACGCCATCGCGGCCACCGCCGCGCTCGGGCGGGTCGTCGAGCGCGTCATCACGCGCTGACCAGGACGGGCCCGTCCGACGCCTCCCGGGTGGGCAGCGGACGACCGGGAGGCACGTGGCGGCGCCGTCCCGCGCCTCCCGTCCGTCCCATCCACGGGACAGGACGCGGGTGTTGGCTGTACGCATGGCCAACGACCCCAACTGGAACCTCCCCGAGGTCCCCTCGTTCACCCTGACCAGCCCCGACTTCAGCGACGGTGGCGCACTGCCCGACTGGGCACGCGGCTCCGACGCCGGTGGTGAGGACCGCTCCCCCGCGCTCGAGTGGTCCGGCGCCCCCGACGGCACGCAGAGCTACGTCCTCACCGTGTACGACCCCGACGCCCCGACCGGCTCGGGCTTCTGGCACTGGAGCCTGACGGACGTCCCGGCCTCGACCACGTCGCTCCCGCAGGGCGCCGGCACCGACGACGCGCTGCTGCCCGCCGAGGCGCTGCGGCGTCGCAACGAGTACGGCACGGACACCTTCCTCGGTGCCGCCCCGCCCGCCGGCCACGGTCCGCACCGCTACGTCTTCACCGTCAGCGCCCTCGACGTGCCGGTGCTCGAGGCCCCCGCCGACGCCACGCCGGCGGTCGTCGGCTTCCTGCTCCGCGAGCACCTGCTCGGCCGCGCGCAGCTCACCGGCACGCAGGAGACCCCCGCCTCCTGACGCCGCCCGGGACACGGCGACGGCCGCCGCTCCAGCAGGAGTGGCGGCCGTCGTCGTGTCAGCAGCGCGAGGCGCGAGGGATCAACCCTCGGCGTTGTCCTCGGTGTGCTTCTCGTGGCCCTCGCGGCCCTCGGTGTCCACCTCGTCGGCGACGACCGGCGCGAGCGAGAGCTTGCCGCGGTCGTCCACCTTGGTGACCTCGACCAGGACCTTCTGGCCGACGCCGAGCACGTCCTCGACGTTCTCCACGCGCTTGCCACCGGCGAGCTTGCGGACCTCGGAGACGTGGAGCAGACCGTCGCGGCCCGGGAGCAGCGACACGAAGGCACCGAACGTCGCGATCTTGACGACCGTGCCGAGGAACTGGTCCCCGATCTCCGGGTTCGTCGGGTTCGCGATGGCGTTGACCTGCGCACGGGCGGCCTCGGCCGACGGGCCGTCGACGGCGCCGATGTAGACCGTGCCGTCGTCCTCGATCGAGATGTCGGCGCCGGTCTCGTCCTGGATCCCGTTGATCGTCTTGCCCTTCGGGCCGATCAGCTCGCCGATCTTGTCGACGGGGATCTGCACCGAGATGACGCGCGGAGCGGTGTCCGCCATCTCGTCGGGGGCGTCGATCGCCTCGGTGAGCACACCGAGGATGGCCGAGCGGGCCTCCTTGGCCTGCTTCAGCGCGGCGTCGAGGACCGACGACGGGATGCCGTCGAGCTTCGTGTCGAGCTGGATGGCGGTGACGAACTCGGAGGTACCGGCGACCTTGAAGTCCATGTCGCCGAGGGCGTCCTCGGCACCGAGGATGTCGGTCAGCGCCGCGTAGCGGGTCTGGCCGTCGACGGTGTCGGAGACGAGGCCCATCGCGATGCCCGCGACCGGCGCGCGCAGCGGCACACCGGCGTTGAGGAGCGACAGGGTCGAGGCGCAGACGGAGCCCATCGACGTCGAACCGTTGGAGCCGAGGGCCTCGGACACCTGACGGATGGCGTAGGGGAACTCCTCGCGCGACGGCAGCACCGGCACGAGGGCGCGCTCGGCGAGGAAGCCGTGCCCGATCTCGCGACGCTTCGGCGAACCGACGCGACCGGTCTCACCCGTCGAGTACGGCGGGAAGTTGTAGTGGTGCAGGTAGCGCTTCTTCGTGACGGGCGACAGCGAGTCGATCTGCTGCTCCATCTTGAGCATGTTCAGCGTGGTGACGCCGAGGATCTGCGTCTCGCCGCGCTGGAAGATCGCCGAGCCGTGGACGCGCGGGATCACGGCGACCTCGGCGTCGAGCGGACGGATGTCGGCGAGGCCGCGACCGTCCATGCGGACCTGCTCGGTCAGGATGCGGCCGCGGACGACCTTCTTCGTGACCGACTTGTACGCTCCGCTGACCTGGCCGTTGGCGGACTCGGGGAGCTCCCCGGCCTCGACCTTGGCGGCGACGGCCTCCTTGACGCGGGCCTTCAGGGCGTCGTCCTTGTCCTGACGCTCGAGCTTGCCGGCGATCTGGTAGACGTCCTTGAGCTCGTCGAGGGCGAGGGCCTCGACGGCGGAGTAGACCTCGGGGGCGTACGGCGGGAAGACCGGGTAGTCCTGGATCTCCTTGGCCGACTGTGCGGCCATCTTCGCCTGCGCCTCGACGAGGACCTTGAGGAACGGCTTGGCCGCCTCGAGGCCCTGCGCGACGATCGCCTCGTCGGGCTTGGTGGCGCCGCCCTGGATGAGGCCCCAGGCGTGCTCGGTCGCCTCCGCCTCGACCATCATGATCGCGACGTCCTCGTTGCCCTGGTCGTCGGTGACGACACGGCCGGCGACGGTGAGGTCGAAGACCGCTTCCTCGAGCTGCGAGGCCTTCGGGAACGCGACCCACTGGTCACCGATGAGCGCGAGGCGCACACCGGCGATCGGGCCGGAGAACGGCAGACCGGAGATCTGCGTCGACGCGGACGCCGCGTTGATCGCGAGCGCGTCGTAGAACTCGTCCGGCGCGATGCTCAGGACGGTGATGACGATCTGGACCTCGTTGCGCAGGCCGTCGACGAACGACGGGCGCAGCGGCCGGTCGATGAGACGGCAGACGAGGATCGCCTCGGTGCTCGGACGGCCTTCGCGACGGAAGAACGAACCGGGGATCTTGCCGGCGGCGTACGAGCGCTCCTCGACGTCGACCGTCAGCGGGAAGAAGTCGAAGCCCTCACGCGGGTGCTTGCCGGCGCTGGTGGCCGAGAGGAGCATGGTCTCCTCGTCGAGGTACGCGGCGACCGCGCCCTGGGCCTGCTGTGCGAGGCGGCCGGTCTCGAACCGGACGACGCGCTTGCCGAACTTGCCGTTGTCGATGACGGCTTCGGCGAACTTGATCTCGGGACCCTCCAAAAGGGTGCCTCCTTGACGTGTTCGGCAGACCTGGGCGACGGCACTCGTGGTGCGTGCGCGCCGAGGGGTCGGGGCGCATGTCTGGCCAGCAGTAGAAGCACTCGGGACTCCGAACGGCCCGCGAGCCACCACCGATGACCAGCTCCGTGCCCGGTCTGCGCAGTGTTGTGTGCCAGCTCCGCGATTGTGACGTCCGGAGCGTGACGTCCGGAGAACGGTCCCCGGACGATGAGGACTTTACCAGTCCTCAGGCACCCGGCGGGTGTTGCTCCTGGCGAACGGGCGTGTCCCCGGTAGCCTGCCGACATGCGCACCAGCCCTCCCCGGCGCGTGCTCGTCGCGGCCGCCGTGGTCGTGGGCGCGCTCGTCGCACCGGTCGTCACCGCCCTGCCCGCGAGCGCGTCGACGACGGAGTACCCCACGTGGCAGGACGTGCAGCGCGCGAAGGGGGACGAGCAGGCCGCGGCCGCAGAGGCGACGAAGGTGCAGGCGGCACTGCGGTCCGTGCAGGCCGACGCCGCGGCGAAGTCGCAGACCGCCCTCGACGCCTCCGAGGCCGCCGACCGTGCCGAGGCGGACCTCGCGTCGGCGACGCAGACCGCCACGGCGCTCCGGTCCCAGGCCGACACCGCCGAGCGCACCGCCACCCAGGCGCAGGACCGTGCGGGGCAGCTCGCCGCGACCCTGTACCGGGACGGCAGCCAGAACGCGATGACCACGCGCATCGCCACCACGGACGACCCGGACCAGCTGCTCTACCAGCTCGGCGCCGTCGACCAGCTCTCGAGCACGTGGGAGGGCGTCCTCGAGGACGCCTCGGTCGCCGGCCGCACGGCGGAGTCGCTGCACGACCAGGCCGAGCGTGCCGAGTCCGAGCGGAGCACCCTCGCCGCCGCCGCCGAGGAACGGTCCGCCACGGCCCGGACGGCCTCCGACGCCGCCGAGCGGGCCGTCGCCGACACCCAGCAGCACAGCGACGAGCTCTACGCGCAGCTGGCCACCCTGAAGGACACCACCGCCACGACCGAGCAGCGGTACGAGCTCGGCGTGCAGGTCGCCGCACAAAAGGCCGCGCAGCAGCGGGCGCGCGAGCGAGCCGCCGCAGCCCAGCGCGCGGCGGCGGCAGCCGCCCCCTCGGCCCCGGCGCCGGTCGCGACCAGCGGCGGGACCGACACGTCCTACCCGAGCACGGGCGGCGTCACGGTCGACCCGGCCGGTGCGCAGGCGTACGCCCGCAGTGCGATCGGCGCCTACGGCTGGGGCGGAGACCAGTTCTCGTGCCTGGTCTCCCTCTGGAACCAGGAGTCGGGCTGGCGGGCCAACGCCCTCAACGCCTCGAGCGGTGCGTACGGCATCCCCCAGTCACTGCCCGCGAGCAAGATGGCGGTCGCCGGGGCGGACTGGCGGACGAACGCCGCCACCCAGGTCAACTGGGGGCTGGCGTACATCCACGACGCCTACGGCTCGCCCTGCGCGGCGTGGAACCACGAGATGAGCGTCAACCCGCACTGGTACTGACCGGCCGACACCGTCCGGTACCGCGGGTCAGTGGCCGAGGCCACCGAGCAGGGACGCGAAGTCGGTCGGCGCGGCGAGCGTCTCCTGCTGCGGCGTCCGCCGGGAGGCGCGGATCGCCCAGGCCAGGTCGACCCCGGCCCGGCGGATGCGTGCGTCCAGCGCGGCGGAGTCCGCCTCGCTCCCCCAGTCGTCGGTCGCGGCGAAGACACCGGTCGGTACGACGGCGGCGCGCAGGTACGCGAACACCGGGCGGAGGGCGTGGTCGATCGCGAGCGAGTGCCGTGCGGTGCCCCCGGTCGCCGCGAGCAGCACCGGCAGGTCGGTCACGCCGTCCTTGTCGAGCACGTCGAGGAACGACTTCGCCAGACCGCTCATCCCCGCGGTGAAGACCGGGGTGACGAAGACGAGCGCGTCTGCCTCGAGCACGGTGCGCTGAGCGGCGGCCAGGCCCGGTGCGGCGAACCCGGTGAGCATCGCGTCGACGATCTCGTGGGCGATCGGACGCAGCTCGACGTGGCGGACGTCCACCGTGCCTCCCGGCTGGTCGGCCGAGACGGCGGTGACCGCGGACGCGGCGAGCCGATCCGCGAGCAGGCGGGTGGAGCTGGGCTCGGAGAGCCCGGCGGAGACGACGGCGATTGTGGTCATGACAGTTCCCGACTTTCGATGCGTTTGCATGAACATCGTACCGAACCGAGGCCGGGGCGCAACCATTCCCGGTCGTGGCCGGCCGGGGACGAGGAACGCCCCGGTCCTCACGAGGAGGACCGGGGCGTTCGGTCACGCAGTGTCTGCGAGTCGACTAGCGACGCAGGCCGAGGCGCTCGATGAGCGCACGGTAGCGGCTGATGTCGACGTCGGAGAGGTACCCGAGGAGACGGCGACGCTGACCGACCATGAGCAGCAGACCACGACGCGAGTGGTGGTCGTGCTTGTGCTCCTTGAGGTGCTCGTTCAGGTCGTTGATGCGACGCGTCAGAACGGCGACCTGGACCTCGGGGGATCCGGTGTCGCCCGGGTGGGTCGCGTACTCTTCGATGATCTCCTGCTTGACCTTCGCGTCAAGTGCCATGGATGATCCCCTTCCTGTCCGTTGCGCGGTGCTCATGCCTGATGCATGGGCGCTCTTTGTCCGCGGCCGTTCGACGGCAACCGGACGAGACTACCAGAGATCAGGCAGGGCGGGCGCGCAGCCGCTGCCGTCGCGGCACCGGCAGCAGGCTCCGGACGAGCCCGACGAGGGTGGCACCGAGCAGCCCGCCGAGACCGTTCGACAGCACGTCCCGCGGATCCGCGACCCGGTACGGCAGGAAGCGGGCCTGCGCGAGCTCGATCCCGACCGACAGCACGACCGCGACCACGGCGCCCAGCAGCCACCAGCGACGCGGCAGCCACAGCGCTGCGATCATCCCGACGGGGACGAACATCCCGATGTTCGCGAGGAACTCGACCCGGTCGTAGGTGAACCAGGCACCGTGCGGCAGCTGCTGCATCCAACCGATCACGTGCACCACGAGCTCGTCCTGCGCGTGCGTGAAGACCCGCGGCGTGAGGGTCATCCGCCAGATCACCCAGGCGTAGCCGGCGGTGAGGGCGAGCAGCAGGAGCTTCCGGAACATCCGGTCAGTATCGCTGCCGGCTCCTGGCAGCCGGCCGCGCCCCACCTGGGCGGACGCCGGGCCACCCTGGCACGACGCTGTGGCCTGCTGCCAACATGGACGCATGCCGGAGCAGGGGACGCGCGGCCGCACCAGGGGCAGCGGACGACGACAGTGGGCGGTGCTCGCCGTCGGAGCGGTCGTCGCCGTGGCCGTGGGCGGGCTCGTCCTCTCCACGGTGTCGGGGTCCGACGACGGTCCGGACGGCACCGGCACCCCCGGCGCGACGACGACGAGGACGAGGAGCAACGGTGTCGAGCCGGGCCGGGCGATCGCGGAGCGCGAGTCGGCCGCGGCCGCGTTCCCGGGCGGCCTGGCCCACCAGCCGGACCAGGACGGACAGGCTGCGCGCCGAGCCGCCGAGGCCCGAGCGGACGGCGAACGCGCGACCGCCGAGCAGATCGACGTCATCGCGGACCAGCCCGTCGCGACCTGGCTGACGAACCCCTCCGAGTCCGTCACCCGACAGGTCGTCCGGCGGGTGGTCCGGGGCGCCGAGCAGCAGCACCGCACGCCCGTCTTCGTCCTCTACGCGATCCCGGACCGCGACTGCGGCAGCTACTCCGCCGGCGGCACCGCCGAGGACGCCTACCTGCCGTGGGTGCGGTCGGCCGTCCGGGCGATGGCCGGCTCGCACGCGGTCGTGCTCGTCGAACCGGACTCGATCGCGCAGATCCACGTCTGCGAGCGCCTCGGCCGGGAGCGCCTGCGACTGCTGGACCGCGTCGTGGACGAGCTCGCCGGACACGGATTGACGGTGTACCTCGACGGCGGCAACGAGGACCGGGTCCCCGTGACCGAGATGGCACGGTGGCTGCGGGCGGCCGGGGTCGACCGGACGCAGGGCTTCGCGACGAACGTCTCGAACTTCTACCGGGTGGACACGGAACGCGCGTACGCCGACCGGTTGGCGGACGCGATCGGTGGCGACCCGCACTTCGTGATCGACGTCTCGCGGAACGGGCAGGGCTGGCGCGGCACCTGGTGCAACCCCGAGGGTGCGGGACTCGGACAGGCACCGCACGTCACCGCGGGGTCGACCCGGCTCGACGCCCTGCTCTGGGTGAAGACGCCCGGGCTCAGCGACGGCACCTGCAACGGCGGACCGGCGGCCGGGCAGTGGTGGGAGTCGTACGCCCTGGCGCTGGTGGAGCACCGCCAGCGCGACTGACCCGCCGGGCCCCGGCAGCCCCAGCCGGCCAGCCGCTCCGGACCGGGCAGCACCGTCGTCGGTCGTCGGTGGTTCCATGGCGCCATGACCGCCACCCGCCGCCACTCCGTCGTCCCGCCGTACCTGCTGCGCGCCGTCGCCGCCGCGTCGGAGCACCCCCGCGCGGCCTCGGCGGCACGGACCGCGCTCGCCGAGATGGACGTCGTCACCGCTCCGAAGCACGAGCACCGCGTCCGACCGCAGGGCATCAGCGGCTCGGTCGACCGCTCGCCGCAGCGCACCGTCGCCGACGCGCGAGGCACGACCACCCTGCCCGGCACGGTCGTCCGGCGCGAGGGCGACCCCGACTCCGGTGACGCCGCGGTCGACGAGGCGTACGCCGGACTCGGCGCGACGCACGCGTTCTGGCTCGACGTGTTCGGCCGGGTGTCGATCGACGGCGCCGGGCTCCCCCTCGACGCCACGGTGCACTACGGGCAGGACTACGACAACGCCTACTGGGACGGGCGTCGCATGGTGTTCGGCGACGGGGACGACGAGGTGTTCCGGCGCTTCACGGTCGCGCTCGACGTCATCGGCCACGAGCTGGCCCACGGCGTGACCCAGTACACCGCCGACCTTACGTACCAGGGGCAGTCGGGCGCGCTGAACGAGTCGGTGAGCGACGTGTTCGGTTCGCTGGTCGCGCAGTACGCCGCCGGGCAGACCGCCGACCAGGCCACGTGGCTGATCGGCGAGGGGCTCTTCACCGATGACGTGCACGGCGTGGCACTCCGGTCGATGCGGGCCCCGGGGACCGCGTACGACGACCCGGTGCTCGGGAAGGACCCGCAGCCGGCGACCATGGCCGACTACGTCGAGACCACCGAGGACTCCGGCGGCGTGCACCTGAACTCGGGCATCCCGAACCACGCGTTCTTCCTCGCCGCGACCACCATCGGCGGGTACGCGTGGGAGGGCGCGGGAGCCGTCTGGTGGGACGCCCTGACGTCGCCCGAGACCACCGAGGACATCGACTTCGCCGGCTTCGCACGGGTCACGGTCGACGCCGCCGCGGCACGCTTCGGGCAGGGCTCGACGGAGCACGCCGCGGTCGAGGACGCCTGGCGGAGCGTCGGCGTGCTCACCGGTCCGTGACGGCGTACAACCGGAGCATGCAGATCGTCGTCCGCCGCAGTGGTGGGTTCGCCGGCCTCTCGCGGGGCTGGCGGATCGACACCGACTCGTGCGACGACCCGGACGCCTGGGACGACCTGGTCGGCGCCCTCCCGCGCGAGGCACCGGTCCGGCGGAGGCACCCCGTCCCCGACGACTTCACGTGGACGGTGACGGTCGCCCGCACCACCGTCACGATCCCCGGCAGCCAGCTCGACGGCCCGTGGGCGGCCCTCGTCGCACGGGTGCGCGACGAGGGCGAGCCGATCAGTCGGTGACGTCGACCACGACCAGCCGTCGCGTCGGTCGCGTCATCGCCACGTAGACCGCGGCCGCGGCGCGTGCCGCGTCGGCGCCGACCCGGTCGGGGTCGACCAACAGCACGCCGTCGAACTCGAGGCCCTTCGCGTCCGCCCCCGTCAAGACCGTCACCGACCCCGGTCGCGGCGAGCCGAGCCCCCGGACGTCGGCGTCGGTGCGGGCGAGCCGCTCGCGGACGGCGGTGAGCTCGGCCTCGGGCACGATGACGCCGATCGTGCCGGAGCCGATGCGCTCCCGCTCGGCGTCCACGTGCTCGGCGACCGTGTCGAGCAGCGCCGCCCGGGGCACGGACACGCGGTCGACCGGGTCGCCGTCGCGCACGGCCTCGGTGCGCGTGACCGCCAGTCCGGCGGCGTCGGCGAACGCGCCCGCCGCCTGCACGATGGAGCGCGGCGTGCGGTAGTTGACCGTGAGCTCGGCGATCCGGTGGTCGAGCGGCACCACGGGCGCACGTCCGCGACGGCGGCGTGCGAGCGCACCGACGACGTCGTCCCACGTGCGTGCGGCGGCCGGCGAGGAACCCTGCGCCATGTCACCGACGATCGTGAACGACCGCAGCGGGTTCCGGCGGGCGAGGACCCGCCACTGCATCGGTGAGAGCTCCTGGGCCTCGTCGACGACGATGTGCCCGTAGGTCCACTCGCGGTCCTCGGCGGCGCGCTCGGCCGTCGTGCGGGGATCGCCGCCCTCGGCGAAGGACCCCGCGACCTGCTCGGCGGAGACGATGCCCTCGACGCCCATGTTCTCGATCGCCTGGCGGGCGTTCTCGATGTCGCGGTTGCGGCTGGCCTTGGCCGCGCGCTTCGCGGCACCGCCGGTCGGGTCGAACGGCCCGAGGAGCTCGGCGGCCTCGTCGAGGAGCGGGACGTCCTCGATCGTGAAGCCCGCGCCACGCGGTCGCTGGAGCAGTGCGCGGCGTGCGGGTGTCCAGTCCGGCGTGAGCGAGGCGAGCCAGTTCGGGCGCGCGTACAGGTCCTCGAGGAACTTCTCCGGCGGCAGCGGCAGCCACGCGGTGTTGAGCAGGACTCGGGCGTCGTACGAGCTGCGGATGTCCTCGCGCAGGACCTTCTCGTCGGCCTCGTCCACCGTCGTGCCGCGGGCGCGGAGCTGGTCGGCGAGCAGGCGGGTCATCGCGTCGAGGGCGATCTTGTTGAAGGTCACCCGGGCGACGTTGTGCGGCTTCCCGCGGTCCTGCGCCCGCTTGAGGGCGTCGGCGACGAGCTGCGGTGGCACCGTGAGCCGCTCCCCCTCGACGTCGAGCACGACCGACTCGGTCGGGACGACCTGGCGGGAGCGGACGGCACGGCGGAGCAGCGACGCCATCTGCGCCGAGCCCTTCACCGCGGCGACGTCCCCGTGGTCGTGCATCGTCGCGTGCACGCCCGGGTACAGCGACCCGAGCGAGGCCATCACCACGCCGGTCTCGCCGAGCGACGGCAGCACCTGCTCGATGTACGTCAGGAACGCCGGGGACGGCCCGACCATGAGCACGCCGGAGCCCCGGAGCCGGTCGCGGTGCGTGTACAGCAGGTACGCGGCGCGGTGCAGCGCCACGGCGGTCTTGCCCGTACCGGGGCCGCCCTGCACGATGAGGACGCCCTCGAGCGCGGAGCGGATGATGCGGTCCTGCTCGCCCTGGATCGTCGCGACGATGTCGGTCATCCGACCGGTGCGCTCGGCGGTGACCGCCGCGAGCAGCGCTCCCTCGCCCTGCAGGTGCGTGCGCTCGTCGTCGTACAGCGTCGCGTCGAAGACCTCGTCCTCGACGTTCACGACCGTGCGACCCTCGAGCGTCAGGTGGCGGCGGGCGCGCATGCCCATCGGGTGCGCTGCGGTCGCCTGGTAGAAGGCGCTCGCACCGGGGACGCGCCAGTCGAGCAGGAGCGGTCGGTGCTCGACGTCGCGGAGGCCGACGCGGCCGATGTACCGGAACGTGTCGTCGGGCGACTCCGGCTCGGACACCTCGAGCCGACCGAAGACCAGGCGGTCGCCGACGCGGTCGAGCGTGGCGATCGTGTCCTCGTACAGGCGTGCGTAGGCGTCACGCTCGCTGCGGCTCTGGTGGTTGCCGCCGACCGCCTGGCGGCGGGTCTCGGCGAGACGTTGCTCGGCCTCGGACGTCAGCTCGTCGAGACGGGTGAAGAGACCGTCGACGTAGCTACGTTCGCGGTCGGTCTCGGTCGGTTCGGACACACGCCACCCTTCGGGAAACAGGGGTGTCCAGTGTAGTCCCGCCGGGCGACCTCCGGGGGCGACGAGACGCACGGGCGACCGGGGGACGGACGGGAGGCGCGGTGTCGGCCGACACCCCTCCCTCGCAGGCTCGGTCGGCGCGCCCCGCGCGACGCTTCGCGTCGCCGCTCAGCGGGGCGCGCCCGTCCGTCCGTGGGGGCCGCAGCCCCTACATCTCCTCGTGCGTGTCCGGGTCGCCGTCCCAGAGACGCCCACGCTCGAGCCCGGAGATCGCGCGGACCTCGTCGTCGGTCAGCGCGAAGCCGAAGACGTCGAGGTTCTCCCGCTGCCGGTCCGCGTCGCCGGACTTCGGCACCGGGACCGCGCCGAGCTGGACGTGCCAGCGCAGCACGACCTGGCCGGGCGTCACGCCGTGCGCGGCCGCCGCGTCGAGGACCGGCTGCTCGGTGAGCAGCTCGGACTGCTTCGCGAGCGGGCTCCAGCTCTCGGTGACGATGCCGTACTCGGTGTGCACCTTGCGGAGCTCGGCCTGCGGGAAGTACGGGTGCAGTTCCACCTGGTTCACCGCCGGGGCGACACCGGTGGCGTCGATGATCGCCTTCAGGTGCTCGGGCGTGAAGTTCGAGACGCCGATCGAGCGGACCTTGCCGCTGTCCCGGAGGTCGACCAAGGCCTTCCACGTGTCGACGAACTTCCCGACCGACGGGTTCGGCCAGTGGATGAGGTACAGGTCGACGCGGTCCAGCCCGAGGTTGCCGAGCGTCTCGTCGATCGAGCGGTGTGCCTCGTCGTAGCCGTGGTGCCGCCCGGGCAGCTTCGACGTGACGACGAGGGCCTCGCGGTCGACCTCCGACTCGCGCACGGCGCGGCCGACGGCGTCCTCGTTGCCGTAGTTCAGCGCGGTGTCGAGCAGCCGGTAGCCGCTCGTGATCGCCGCGCCGACCGCTGCGGCGCCCTCGTCGCCGTTCAGCCCGTAGGTGCCGAGGCCGAGCTCCGGGAAGCGGTGGCCGTCGTTCAGCTCGATGGTGGGCGCGCCGACCTGCATCAGCGGACCCCGAGCAGGTCGATGATGAAGATGAGGGTCTTGCCGGAGAGGAAGTGCCCGCCGCCGGCCGGGCCGTAGGCGAGCTCCGGCGGGACGGTGAGCTTGCGGCGCCCGCCGACCTTCATGCCGGGGATGCCCTCCTGCCAGCCACGGACGAGTGCTGCGAGCGGGAAGTCGATCGGCTCGCCGCGGTTCCACGAGCTGTCGAACTCCTCGCCGGACTCGTACTCGACGCCGGCGTAGTGCACCTTGACGGTCGAGCCGGGCTGCGCGACGTCGCCGTCACCCTCGACGATGTCGGTGATCACGAGCTCGGTGGGAGCCGGGCCCTCGGGGGCGTCGAACTCGGGCTTGCTGTTGAGGTCAGTCATGGCGTCAGTCAACCAGCTGGGGTGTGGTGGCTCCCCCGGCGGCGCGGGTGTCTCGCTCCCCGCGAACGGGCGCGATCCGTCACGCTCAGCGGACGAACGCGACACACTCCGCCCGCTCGCGTCGCCCGAGCCCGCAGATTCCGCCCGCTCGCGTCGCCGGAGCCCGCAGATTCCGCCCGCTCGGGGCGGCGCAGGCCGCAGAATGGTTCCACCGTGACACGACCTGACACCGAACCCCGCCGCCGCCTGCTCGCCGACCTCACCCCGCTCCGCCGCTCCCCCGCGTTCGCGCGGCTCTGGGCCGGCACGGCGATCGCCGGCATCGGCACGCAGATGACCACCGTGGCGGTCGGCCTCGAGGTCTACGAGATCACCCGCTCGACCTTCGCGGTCGCGCTCGTCGGCGTGATCGCCCTCGTCCCGATGATCGTCGCCGGGCTCTACGGCGGGATGCTCGCGGACGCCTTCGACCGGCGGCTCGTGGCCCTCGTGTCCGCGATCATCGCCTGGGCCGCGGTCGCGCTCATCGCCACGCACGCCTGGCTCGGGCTGCACAGCGTGGCGCTCCTCTACGTGCTCGCGACCGTCAACGCCGTCGCCGCGACCGTGAGCAACGCCTCGCGTTCGGCGATCGTCCCCCGGCTCGTCGGGACGGACCTGCTCCCGGCGGCGAGCGCCCTCGGTGGCATCGCGTCCGGGTTCCAGGTGACGGTGGGCCCGGCGATCGCCGGTGTCCTCATCGCGAGCGTCGGCTTCGCACCGACCTACACGATCGACGTCGTGCTCTTCACGTTCGCCTTCCTCGGCGTCTTCACCCTCCCCCGGATGGCGGCGGAGCACGACGCCCTCCGCCCCGGGCTGCGCTCCCTGGTCGAGGGTGCGCGGTTCCTCAGGCGGTCCCGCAACATCACGATGACGTTCGTGCTCGACATCGTCGCGATGACGTTCGGCCAGCCGCGCGTGCTCTTCCCGGCGATCGGGGCGCTGGTCATCGGCGGCGGGTCGATCACGGTCGGCACCCTGACCGCCGCCTACGCCGTCGGCGCGCTGCTGTCGAGCGTGTTCTCCGGCCCGCTCGGGCACGTGCGACGCCAGGGCGAGGCCGTCGGCTGGGCGATCACGGCGTACGGCGCGGCGATCGCGGCGTTCGGCGTCGTCATCGCGGTGGCGCACCTGCTCGGCGGTCGGTCCGGCGAGGCCTTCGGCATCGAGATCCTGCCCGCACTCGGACTCGCGGCGCTGTTCCTCGCGGCGGCGGGCGGCGCGGACAACGTCAGCTCGGTGTTCCGGAACACGATCCTGCAGGCGGCCTCGCCCGACGGGATGCGCGGACGGCTGCAGGGCATCTTCATCGTGGTCGTGACCGGCGGCCCGCGCCTCGGCGACCTGTACGCCGGCCTCGTCGTCGCGGCCGGCATCGCGTACCCGCCGATCATCGGCGGCGTGCTCATCATCGGCCTCGTGGCACTGCTGCTCCGGCTGGTGCCCTCCTTCCGCCGGTACGACGCACTCGACCCGCACGCGAACTGACCGGCGGGTGCCGGCCCCGTCAGGTCCGAGACTCGGCCTGGCGGACGAGACTCGCGCGCGGGAACGGCGAATTTGTCCGCGGGGCCGAGTCTCGTGCAGCTGTCCGCGGACGGGAGGCGCGTGGCGGTGCCGCACCGCGCCTCCCGGCCGTCGTGGGGTCGGGTACGGTACATCGCATGCCCGACAGCGCCTCGCGCGACCTGCAGCGGACCGGCGTCCGCGCGGTCGTCCGGCGCACCTACCACTCGGTGATCCGCCACCGCGTCGTGGACGCCGCGGCCTCCCTGACGTTCTTCGCCCTGCTGACCGTGTTCCCCGCGGCGCTCGCCGTGGTGTCGGCCCTGTCCGTCGTGGACCGGCAGGGCGACAGCCTGACGGACATCATCCAGGTGCTGGGCTTCATCGTCCGCCCCGAGACCGCGCAGCACCTCGAGGGGCCGCTGCGCCAGCTGCTGACGCTCGACAACCCGTGGGTGGGCTTCTCGATCGGGCTCGTCCTGACGCTGTGGTCGCTCTCCGGGTACGCCACGGCGTTCGGACGCGCGATGAACACCGCTTACGAGGTCGAGGAGGGCCGGCGGATCTGGAAGTTCCGCAGCATGATGCTCCTCGTCACGTTGCTCGTGATGGTCGGCGGGGCGATCGCGATCGTCATCCTGCTCGGCACCCCGACGATCTCGGCGGCGATCGTCCGGCAGCTGGGGTGGGCACCGTGGATCGACGACCTGTGGAACGTGGCGAAGTGGCCCGTGCTCGCCGTCGTCCTCGTGGTGATGGTGGCGGTCCTCTACTACGCGACGCCGAACGTGAAGACCCCGCAGCTGCGGTGGGTGTCGGCCGGAGCGGCGTTCGCGATCGTGACCTGGGCGGTGGCGACCCTCGGCTTCTCGATCTACGTCGAGACGGTCGGCGGCAGCGGGAACCGGGCCTACGGGTGGCTCGGTGGCGCGATCCTGCTGCTCGTGTACCTGTACATCTCGAACTTCGTGCTCGTCGTCGGCGGGGAGCTCGACTCCGAGGTCATCCGGATGCGCCAGCTCCTCGCGGGCATCGAGGCTGACGAGTCGATCCGACTGCCACTCCGCGACGTCACGCGGAACTTCACGCTCGCACGCTGGCGCGACCAGGACATCGCTGCGGCGCACCGGGTCCGGCTCGCCGCGCAGCAGCGTGCCGAGGACGAGCACGAGGAGCCCTCGCCGACCGAGGAGCACCTGCGCGCGATGTCGCACCAGGTGCGGGTCGGCGAGCCCCCGCTGCCCTAGGCTCCAGCGCTCGCGCGGCGCTCCGCACGACGCAACGTCGGCGACGCCTCGCAGCGCTGTACCGCTGCGCAGTGCCGCCGAGGTTGCGTCCCGCGGGACGGGGTCAGCGCTCGCGCGCGACCCGCTCCGCCTCGGCGTCCAACATCTCCTCGGTGACGATCGGGATCGCCCCCGTCGCGAGCTCGATGCCCGACAAGCGCGCCGGCGACAGGACCCGCTGCACCTGGTCCTCGTCCATCAGCCCCGCCGCCGTGACGAGCGTCGCGATCGGCGTCGAGGTCGTCAACGCGGTGTGCGCGATCGACGCCGCGGCCGCGTAGCCGATGTAGGGCGTCAGCGCGGTGACGACGCCGACGTTGGTGTCCACCTGCGCGGCGAGCTTGGCCTCGTTCGCCTCGATGCCCGTGACGCAGTTCACCCGGAGCGTGGCGCACCCGCTCGCCATCCACTGCAGCGACTGCAGGATCGAGTGGGTGATGATCGGCTCGAAGGCGTTGAGCTGCAGCTGCCCGCCCTCGGCGGCCATCGTCACCGTGGTGTCGGCACCGGCGACGGCGAACGCGATCTGGTTGACGACCTCCGGGATCACCGGGTTGACCTTGCCCGGCATGATCGACGACCCGGCCTGGCGCGCGGGCAGCGTGATCTCGCCGAGCCCCGCCTGCGGCCCCGACGCGAGCAACCGCAGGTCGTTGCAGATCTTCGACAGCTTGGCCGCGCTGCGCTTCACCGTGCCGGACAGCGTCATGAAGGCACCGGCGTCACTCGTCGCCTCGATCAGGTCGGGTGCGGTGACGATGTCGAGCCCGCTCGCGACCTGCAGCTGCCGACGGACCTCGTCGCGGTACTGCGGGTCCGCGGTGATGCCCGTGCCGATGGCCGTCGCCCCGAGGTTCGTCTCCGCGAGCAGCGGCGAGACCGTGCGGAGGAGCAGGACGTCCTCCTGGATGGTGTGCGCGAACCCGGTGAACTCCTGCCCGAGGGTCATCGGCACGGCGTCCTGCAGCTGCGTGCGCCCGACCTTCAGGACGTCCTGGAACGCCCGGCCGCGCTCGGCGAACGCGTCGGAGAGCAGTTCGAGCTGCTCGGTGAGCCGCCGCACCCCCAGGATCATCGCCAGCTTGATGCTCGTCGGGTAGGTGTCGTTCGTCGACTGGCTGCGGTTCACGTGGTCGATCGGGTGCAGGTACGCGTAGTCGCCCTTCTCACGCCCGAGGATCTCGAGGGCGCGGTTGGCGAGCACCTCGTTCGTGTTCATGTTCGTCGACGTCCCCGCGCCGCCCTGCACGACGTCGACGACGAACTGGTCGCGGAGGCTCCCGTCGCGGACCTCCTGCGCCGCCTGGTCGATGGCGTCGGCACGCTCGGCGTCGAGCACCCCGATGGCCTTGTTCGCCCGCGCGGCGGCCTGCTTCACGGTCGCGAGCGCCTCGACGAGGTCCGGGTACACCGCGATCGGCACCGACGTGATCGGGAAGTTCTCGAGCGCCCGGAGGGTGTTGATGCCCCAGTACGCGTCGGCGGGGACCTCGAGGGATCCCAGCGAGTCGGTCTCGGTCCTGGTGCGCGCTGCTTCGTTGCCGGTCACCCTGTCGAGGCTAGCCCGTCCGGCCGGTCGGGTCCGGCAGGTGGGCGCGCGTGGTGACCGACGACGGACGGGAGGCCCGTGGCGGCGTCGCCACGGGCCTCCCGTCCGTCAGGTGGACGTGACCGTCAGTGGAACTGCGGGACGATCAGGTAGATGCCGTAGAGCACGGCCAGGCCGGAGACGGCGAAGCACGCGACGGCGAGCGCGCGGAACGCGCGGACGCCGGGCTGGACGGTGCCGGGCTGGGGGAAGCCGGCCGTGGCGGGGCCGACGGTGCCGTCGTCCTTCACGGTGTACTTGCCGGCGCGCGTGTCGGCGGCGCTCCAGAGGCGCAGGCCGATCGAGTAGACGAGGACCACGAAGCACGCGGAGACGACCGCGACGATCGCCACGGTGAGGAATGCGAACCAGTCGATGCCCATCAGCGGATCCCTCCGCCCAGGGATGCGAAGCTGCGCGAGTCAGTGGCGATGCCCATCAGCGGCGCCCTCCGTTCCGTCCGGCCATGCGGCGCAGGGTGCGCTCACGGCTGAGCTCGGCGCGCCGCTCGGCGACCTGGGCGGCACGCTTCTTGCGCTGCATGTCGCGGAGCTCCTTGCGGGTGAAGACCGCGTTGGCGGCTACGTCCACCTCGATCGCGGCGGCCTGGTCGTGCGGCTTCCGCAGCGACCAGAGGTAGAGCCCGAGGATGACGGCTGCGCCGACGACCGCGTCGATGACGAGTCCCCCGACACCGAGCCGGGCGATGCCGGACGCGATCGCGCCGACGGCTGCGGCGGCCGGCAGCGTGATGAACCAGGCGACGACGATCTTGCCCGCCGTCGACCACTGGATCTTCGAGCCACGACGGCCGAGCCCGGCGCCGATGATCGACCCCGACGACACCTGCGTGGTCGAGAGCGCGAAGCCGAGGTGGCTCGACGCGAGGATGGTGGCTGCGGTGGACGCCTCGGCGGCGAAGCCCTGGGTGGCGCGGATCTCGGTCAGACCCGACCCGAGGGTGCGGATGATGCGCCAACCACCGGTGTACGTGCCGAGTGCGATCGCGAGCGCACACGCGACGACGACCCAGAACTGCACGCCCTGGTTCGCCGACTGCGCGCCCGAGGCGATCAGCGTCAGCGTGATCACGCCCATCGTCTTCTGCGCGTCGTTCGTGCCGTGCGCGAGGGAGACCATCGAGCTCGTGAACACCTGGCCGATGCGGAAGCCGCCGCGCTCGTTCGGGAAGACCGGACGACGGGTCACGCGGTAGGCGATGCGCGTGGCGAGGAGCGAGACCAGCGCGGCGATCACCGGCGACAGGAACGCGGGGATGATCACGACGGTCAGCAGCGCGGCGTAGTTCACGGAGTCGAAGCCGGCTCCGACGATCGCGGCACCGATGAGCCCGCCGAACAGCGCGTGCGAGGACGACGACGGCAGACCGCGCAGCCACGTGATCATGTTCCAGACGACCGCGCCGATCAGGCCCGCGAAGATCATCTCCGGGGTGATCGCGACGCCACCGGGGCCCTCGTTGATCAGGCCGTGCGAGATCGACGTCGCGACGGCGGTGCTGAGGAACGCACCGACGAGGTTGAGCACCGCGGCGACCGTGACGGCCACCTTGGGCTTCATGGCACCGGTGGCGATCGGTGTCGCCATCGCGTTGGCGGTGTCGTGAAAACCGTTTGTGAAGTCGAAGAAGAGGGCCAACGCGATGACCAGGACGACTATGAGTGTGATGTCCACCGCGGGCAAGTGTCGCAGCCGATCGGCTCCGGGGCAAACCCTGTCGTCCGCCGCCGCGCCACCCGACCTGCGGGATCGTTCAGCCTGCGAATCATGTCGATGGGAGAATGGACCCCATGGACACCGCGGAACTCCTCATCCTGTTGATCGGTTCACTCGCGGTGACCGGCTTCGCGCGGGCCAAGGGGCTGCCCGCGCCGCTGCTCGTCACGGCCGTGGCGCTCGCGGTGTCGTTCCTGCCGGGCCTGCCGGAGATCGAGATCGACTCCGAGGTGATCCTCACCGTCGTCCTGCCGCCGCTGCTCTACTCCGCCGCCCTCGACGTGTCGTGGCAGAGCTTCCGGCAGTCCATCAAGCAGATCCGCCGTCTCGGTATCTTCCTCGTGATCGTCACCGCGCTCGCGGTCGCCCTCGCCGCGTACATCATCATCCCGGACATGGACTGGCCCGCGGCGATCCTGCTCGGCGCCGTCGTCGCCCCGCCGGACGCGGTGTCCGCCGCGGCGATCGGCCGGAAGCTCGGACTCCCCCGCCGGGTGATGACGGTCCTGTCCGGCGAGAGCCTCATCAACGACGCCGCGTCCCTCACCCTCGTGCGGGTCTTCACGCTCATCGCGGCGGGGACGTCGCTGACGATCTGGCAGGACCTCGGCATCTTCGGGCTCGCGATCGGTGTCGGCCTGGCGGTGGGCATCGTCCTCGGCGTCGCCGTCCACTGGATCCGGATGCGCATCAACGACCCGGTCGTCGAGACGATCATGAGCATCCTGCTGCCCTTCGTCGCGTACGTCCTCGCCGAGCACCTCTCCGGCTCCGGGGTCATCGCCGTGGTCACCGCGGGGCTGTACATCGGCTACAACTCGCCGAAGGAGGGCTACGCGACCCGGCTGCAGGAGCGCCCGCTGTGGACGAGTGCGGACGTGATCCTCGAGGGGTTCGTCTTCGCTCTCATCGGCCTGCAGCTGAAGACCGTCGTCCAGAACCTCGTCGAGAGCGACCGCAGCCTGACGCAGACCCTCACCGCGGCGGCCGTCGTCCTGGTCGTCGTGATCCTCGTGCGACCGCTCTTCGTCTTCGAGTCGTACGCGCGCAACCGCTTCAACGGCCGGTGGCTGCGGCCGTTGCGCGTCCGACTGTCCCGCGGTCACCCGTCCCTGCGCTGGCTGCGCGGTTCCGCCGAACCGAAGCTGAACTGGCGGGAGCTCACCGTCATCTCGTGGACCGGCATGCGCGGTGTGGTGACCCTCGCGGCGGCGGTCTCCGTCGTCGGCAACTCGGTCGACGTCAAGGCGCAGGACACCATCTTCGTGATCGCCTTCGTGGTCACCGTCGGCACGCTCCTACTGCAGGGGCTGACCCTGCCGTTCGTGATCCGGGCGCTGAAGGTGCAGGACCCGGCCGAGGGAGAGGCGGACGTCCGCAGCGAGATGCGACTCAACCAACGCACCACCGAGGCCGCGATCGCCCTGCTCGAACGGAGGCGACCGGCGTGGGCCGAGCAGTACGGCGCCGAGGCATCGGACAGCGTCGTGAACCGACTGAAGGCCCGCCTCGAACGACAGGCCGAGACGTTCCGCCGCGACGCCGAGGAAGAGGAGGTCGAGGACCGGAACGCTCCGCTGCGACTCCGCGGCGCCCAGATCCAGGACATCCGCCGCGAACTGCTCGACCGTCGCCGCGAGATCGTGCTCGAGGAACGCGAGAAGGGCAACCTCGACGAGGAGGTCATGCGCCGCGTGCTCGTGACGCTCGACGCCGAGGAACTCGCGATGGACTCGGCCCAGGCCTCCCGCAGCCGGTCCTGACCCGGCGCTGCCGGTCCCGGGCCGCCGCAGCCGGTCCTGCCCCGGCGCTGCCGGTCCCGGGCCGCCGCAGCCGGTCCTGCCCCGACAGCTCACGGGGCGCGGTGAGCACGCCCGGCGTACCGTGATGCTCCGACCAGCAGAAGGAGCAGAGCGCCGAGTGAGCGAGCCGCGGAACGACGTCCCCAGGAAGAGCGACCTCCCCGATCGTGACGGAGCGCCGCGGTCGTCCGCGCCGAAGCCCCGGCAGACCCGGCCCTCGACGCGGGGCGGTTCGCGGCCCCGTCGCGGTGCTCCCGTCGCCGGCAGCCGGAGCGCCGGCAGCCGTGCGGGGCGCGTGCGCCAGGCACCGGTGCCCGAGCCGCAGCGGATCAGCCGGTACCGCCGCTGGTACGGCACGCTCCACCCCTCGCTGCAGCTCATCGGGCTGCAGCTCTGGATGCCGCTGTTCTTCATCGTCGGCTTCTGCCTCTGCTACGTCTTCGCCTTCCACGCTCCCCACCCGCACGACGTCCCCGTCGCCCTGGTCGGCAGCGATCCGACCCTCGTCGCCGCCGTCGGCAAGGCCCTGCCCGGTGAGTACGTGTTCCACACGTACGAGTCGCTGGCCCGCGCGAAGCAGGACGTCCTGGCCGGCACGATGGCCGTCGCGTACGACCCTTCGGCGAACGAGGTCTTCAAGGCGAGCGCCCACCAGTTCCAGGTCGCCTCGCTCGTCCCCGCGACGCTGACCAGCGTGCTCACCGGGATCGGAGTCGCCGCCCCGACCGTCACCGAGCTCGCACCGCTGCCCGCGTACGACGAGTACGGCACCGTCGCGATGTACGTCATGCTCGCCTGGTGCATCGGCGGCTACATGGTCGCGATGTTCATCGGCATCATGGGCGGTCCGCTGCGACACCGCACCCGCATGACCGTGATCGTCGTCGGCGGCCTCGTGATCTCACTGATCACGAACACGCTCGCCGGCCCGGTCGTCGGCGCGATCCACGGGCACTGGATCGGACTCGTGCTCATCGCCTGGGGCTGGATCGTCGCGATCGGTCTCGCCGTCAACGGCCTGAGCTACTTCGTCGGCCGGTTCATCGCCGCGCCCGCGATGATCTGCTTCGTCTTCCTGTCGATGCCCTCCTCCGGCGGCGCGTACCCGAAGTGGTTCATGCCGGAGCCCTTCGCGTGGCTCAACCACGTCGTGGTCGGCTCGAGCATGGTCGACATGATCAAGCACGAGATCTACGGCGTCGGCCCCGGCTTCGGTCGCGGGCTGGTCACGATGGGCTGTTACGCCGCCGCCGGGCTCGTGCTGATGTTCTTCGGCAAGCAGTGGTGGGAGCGCCGTCGCATCGCGGCGATCGTGAACAACCGCACGACTATGTTCCAGGACGCGCAGACCGCGAACCGCGAGTTCCTCGGGAAGCAGCGGGACGCCGAGCTCGAGCGCCACGGACTGACCTCGACCGAGACCGGCACGCTGAGCGTCCTGCGCGACGACGACTGGGAGGACGAGCGTGTCGCCGGCGACGTCTTCACCGGCGGTCGCGACGGGCTCGAACAGGAGACCACCCCGACCGGACGCATCCCCGTGGTGCGGCAGGCGGACCGGTCCGGCCCGGCGCGACCGGGAGGCGCTGCCACCGGCCCCCGCACCCGTCCCGTCCCCCGCGTGGACGCGTCCGGTCGCCGCCCGGCCCCGGCAGGATCGCGCACGACGCGGACCGGCGCGCCCGACGAGCGCCAGCACGGACGGCACGCCGAGCGCTGAGCGGCTCCGGCGCCCGCTCGGTCGTTCCCCGGAGCGCGCGTATCCTGTTCCGCATGCACCCGCGCACCGCCTGGCACCGCGTCCTCGTCACCGCCGTCGTGGCGTTCCTCGTGCTCGCGGCAGCGCTCTACGCCGCAAGCGTGTTCCTCGCCCCCGCCGACGGCCGGAACACCGCCGGGCTGTTCGTCGGCTGGGCGATGTTCGCGGTCCTCGGGGCGATCGCGGCGGGCATCGTCGACTTCTTCGTCCGCCCGCTCGGTGGTCGCAGCGGGGACGCCGACGTCCTCGCCGCCGCGGAGGAGGCGCGCACCGGCAGCACCCGCGTCCAGCAGGGTCGTGCGGGCGCCCGCTAGACGCCTTCGCCGCTGAAGCCCGAGACGGTCGCGTTGTCCTCCGCGAAGGTGAAGCGCGCCGTGACGCTCCCGCCGGCCAGCACGCCCGGCAACCAGTAGCGCGCGTCGTCCCACATCGCGTCGTAGGGCACCGCGTCGACGGGGACCCACCGCGGCTCCAGCTCGTCGCTGCCCGACGGGGTCCCCTGCCAGCGGCGGCAGACGAAGACGTCCGAGCGCTGCGACCAGGACGGTCGGAACGGGAACCGGTAGTCCAACGTGCCACGCGCCTCCAGGTCGTCCGACTCGAGCCGCAGACCGACCTCCTCCGCCACCTCGCGCACCGCTGCCGCCACCGGCGGCTCCCCCGGCTCGCGCTTGCCGCCCGGACCGACGAGGCGCCCGGCCCCGAGCCCCCGACGTTTCTCGCCGAGCAGCACCTCGGCGCCGTCGGGACCGTCACGGAGCAGGTAGACGACCACGACCGGGGCGTGCTGGGACTTCGTCTCGTCGCGTTCGGTCACGGTCCCCAGTCTGGCGGACGTGTCCGGTGGGCGCTCCGCGCTGGCGTACGATCGCTGGCATGGCAGGCGTGCTGCGGGGGCACCATGGCTGAGCCCCGCAGGACCGGGCGCAGCCTCGAAGTGCTGCGCGCCGAGGCCGCCGAGGAGATCTCGATGATCGTCGAGCACCGCAGCCGTGCGGGCGAGGACCCGTGGGAGTTCATGCCGACGCTCCCGACCGTCGACGAGCAGGTCGTGCTCATCCTCCGCGCCGACGCCGTCGAGCTCGACGCGGCGATCGGGCAGCGCAGCGTGCACTGGGCGGGCCACCCGGCCTCCGGGCAGGGCACCGAGCTCGGCGAGGAGTACCACCGGCTCCGCCGGATCGCCCTGCAGCACCCCGAGCTGACGCCGGCGGTGTGGAAGCTCATGGGCGCGCTCCCCGGGCGCGACTGACGACCACCGACCCGGTGCTGCGGTTGGATGGTGGCATGACCGACACCGTCCTCGCCGTCCTCAACCAGCCCTCGCGCGACGCCGCCCCGCACGACCCCGAGGCCGACGCGTACACGTGGGCGAAGCCGCTCGAGGAGCACCTGCAGGTGCAGGACCTCGGGGCGATCCGCGGCGACGGGGTGTTCGAGACCATCACGGTGGTCGACGGTCGGCCGCAGGCGCTCGAACCGCACCTCGCCCGCTTCGTGCGGTCCGCGGCGATGCTCGACCTGCCCACGCCGGACGTCGATGCGTGGCGCCAGGCGATCGAGGCGGTGTGCGCCCGGCTCGACCCGGTGCACGAGGCCTTCGCGAAGACCGTCATGACCCGCGGCGTCGAGGGCTCGGGTCGACCGACCGGCTGGGTCTACGCGGCACCGTCCGGCGACCAGACGCCCGCGCGGACGGCGGGCATCGCCGTCGTGACGCTCGACCGCGGCTACCGGCACGACGTCGAGCGGACCTCGCCGTGGTTGCTGCAGGGCGCGAAGACGCTGTCGTACGCGGTGAACATGGCGGCGCTCCGCGAGGCCGAGCGCCGCGGAGCGGACGACGCGCTCTTCGTCTCGACGGACGGGTACGTGCTCGAGGGCACCCGCGCGAACCTGGTGATGTCCGTCGACGGCAGGTTCGTGACGCCGCGGACCGACATCGGCATCCTGGCGGGGACGACGCAGGCCGACGTCTTCCGGTTCGCCGAGGGCGAGGGCATCGCGACCTCGTACGAGCTCGTCACGCTGGCCGACCTGGAGGCCGCCGACGCCCTGTGGCTGCTGTCGAGCGTCCGCCAGGCGGCACCGATCCGGTCCGTGAACGGCGTCGCGCGGGAGATGGACCTGCCGATGACCGAGCGCATCAACGACTTCCTGCTGTCCCGCGACGCCTGACGCTCGGCGCCCCCTTCGCGGAACGCAACGTCGGCGGTTGCGCGCAGCGGTACGGCGTTGCGAGCAACCGCCGAGGTTGCGTCTTGCGGACGGGAGGACCGTGGCGGGGCCGCCACGAGCCTCCAGACCGTCATCCGGTCACCAGCGCGGCGTGGTGACGCCCGTCCCGTCGGCCCACTCGTACACGGACGCGCCCTCGATCCAGACGCGCGTCGCGCGGCTGGTCGCGGCCAGCGGGTCGCCGTCCCACAGGACGAGGTCGGCGTCGAAGCCCGGTGCGATGCGGCCGACACGGTCCCCGAAGCCGAGGAAGGCCGCGGGGTTGGTGGTGAGGGCCTCGAGCGCGGTCTGCCAGGGCAGGCCCTCCTTGACGGCCGCCGTGGCCTGGTCGACCAGCATCGCGATCGGCACGACCGGGGCGTCGGTGGTGATGGCCACGCGGACACCGGCGGCGGCGAGCGCCACGACGTTCGGGATGCCGCGGTCGCGGAGTTCGACCTTCGAGCGGCTCGTGAACAGCGGGCCGTAGATCACCGGGACGTCGCGCTCGGCGAGCAGGTCGGCGATCTTGTGCGCCTCGGTGCCGTGGTTGACGACGAGCCGGTACCCGAACTCGTCGGCCAGGCGGAGCGCGGTCGCGAGGTCGTCGTGCCGGTGGACGTGCTGGTCCCACGCGAGCTCGCCGTCGAGCACCCGGACGAGCGTCTCGTTCGTCAGGTCGCGGGTGAACGGCTCCCCCTTCGCGGCGGCGGCCGCACGGGCGGCGCGGTAGTCCTGCGCGGCGACGAACGCCTCGCGGACGACCTTCGCCACGCCGAGGCGCGTCGACGGCGTCCTCCCCTTGTCGCCGTACACGCGCTTCGGGTTCTCGCCGAGGGCGCTCTTGACGCTGACGGCGTCGGAGATGAGCTGCTCGTCGATCGTGCGACCACCCCAGGTCTTGATCGCGACGGTCTGCCCGCCGATCGGGTTGCCGGAGCCGGGCTTCACGACGATGCTCGTGATGCCGCCGGACAGTGCGTCGCGGAACCCCTCGTCGTCGATGTCCACGGCGTCGATCGCCCGCACCGCAGCCTGGTTCGGGTCGGTCATCTCGTTGGTGTCGTTGCCGGCCCAGCCGTTCGCCTCCTCGTGGATGCCGACGTGGCCGTGCGACTCGACGAACCCGGGGACGAGCCAGGCGCCGGCGGCGTCGACGACGGGGAGGCCGGGCGGCGGAGCCACGTCGGGGCCGACGGCGGTGATGCGGCCGTCCTCCACGACGACGGCACCCCCCTCGAAGGGCGGAGCGGTGACGGGGACGACGTGGGCCCCGGTGACGACGAACGAGTTGCGCATGCCACAACGGTACGGCGGAGCACCCTCGTCCCCGCGACATACCGATCCCTGGCGTCCGCGGTCGCGTCCGTCCTACCGTCTCGACACCGACGATCGACGCAGGAGGCTCCGTGTCCCGACCCCGACCACCCTGGCCCGCCCACGACACCGTCGTCCGGCCGTGGCGCAGCGCCACCCGCGGCGACCGGACCGTCCGGCAGACGGCGACCGTCACCGCTTCGGTCCCACCGTGCATCGCCGACGCGCACTGGGAGCCCGACGGAGCGACCGCGGCACTGCTCGACCGGAGCCTGACGGCGCTCCGGGCGCTCGACGAGGCAGCCGGAGCCGGTCCCCTGCACCGGCTGCTCGCCCGGACCGAGGCGGTCGCGACCTCGCGCATCGAGCACGAGGACGCGACGGCCGAGGACGTCGCCCGGGCGCTGGTGGGCGTGCGCGCGAACACGAGCGCCTCGGTGATGGTGCAGGCCGGGGACGCCCTCGAGCGCCTGGTGCGGGCAGCCGGAGCCGGACACCTCGACGAGACCGCGCTCCTCGACGCCCACCGTGGTCTGCTGCGCGGCGACCCCGTGGACGGCCCGCACGCGGGTCGCTACCGCACCGTGCAGAACTGGATCGGGGGCGGGCGCACACCACGGGACGCCGACCACGTCCCACCGCCGCCCGAGTTCGTCCCGTCGCTCATGGCCGACCTGTTCGCGTTCCTCGCGCGCGACGACCTGCACCCCGTGGCCCAGGCGGCGATCGCACACGCGCAGTTCGAGTCGATCCACCCGTTCACCGACGGCAACGGACGGACCGGTCGCGCGCTCGTGGCGGCGGTGCTGCGGCACCGGGGTGCGACGCGGACCGCGAGTCCACCCGTCTCGTCCGTCCTGGTCGCCGAGCGCACCCGGTACTTCCAGCACCTGACGCAGTACCGCGAGGGACACGTCGACGCGTGGGTGCGCGACGTCGCCATCGCCGTGGGCGCGGGATCGGACGAGGCGCTCGTCACGGGGCTGCTGCTCGACGAGGTCGCCGCGGACCGTGCGGCGACGACCTGCGCCTCCGGCCCGCACGCGGTGCTCGGGCGGGCGCTCGACCAGGACGCCGTCCTGACGGAGGACCACGCGGAGGAGCTCCTCCGCCGCGCGATCGCGCGGGGCGACGTCTCGGGGACGGCCGAGACGCTGCTCGAGACCACGGTCACCGACCTGTGCCGAGCCGGGGTCCTCCGTCCGGCGACGGCCCGTCGCCGGCGCCGTGCGTGGATCGCGCCGGCGGTGGCGGCCGAACTCGACGCCTTCGCCGAGCGCGTGCGAGCAGGTGTCGAGGCCCGGGCGCATAGGGTGGCGTGGTGAGCAGTGAGCACGCCCAGGCCACCCCGCCGACCGCCGCGAAGCGGCCCGTCACGCGGACCCACCACGGCATCGAGTTCGTCGACGACTACGAGTGGATGCGGGACAAGGAGTCACCGGAGACCCTCGCCCACCTCGAGGCCGAGAACGCCTGGACCGAGGCGCAGACCGAGCACCTGACCGGCCTCCGCGACCGCATCTTCGCCGAGGTCAAGAACCGCGTGCAGGAGACGGACCTCTCCGTCCCGGTGCGCATGGGCGACTGGTGGTACTTCACGCGGACGGCCGAGGGCAGCCAGTACGGCGTGCACTGCCGCGCACCGATCACCGGCCCGGACGACTGGACGCCGCCCGCGGTCGACGAGGGTGCGGCGGCCCTGCCCGGGGAGCAGGTCGTCCTCGACGGCAACGCCCTGGCCGAGGGGCACGACTTCTTCTCGCTCGGCAGCTACGACATCAGCGACGACGGGACCCGTCTCCTCTACGGCGTCGACGTCGAGGGCGACGAGCGCTACACGCTGCACGTGCGCGACCTCACGACGGGCACCGACCTCGGCGACGAGATCCCGGACACCGGCTCCGGCGCGACCTTCGACCCGTCCGGGCGCTACGTGTTCTACCCGACCGTCGACGAGTCCTGGCGTCCGGACCGCATCTGGCGGCACACCGTCGGCAGCGCCACCGGCGACGACGTCGTCGTGTTCGAGGAGTCCGACGACCGCTACTGGGTCGGCGTCGGCGTGACCCGCTCGTCGCAGTACATCGTCATCGAGCTCGGCTCCAAGATCACGTCCGAGGCACTGGTGCTCGACGCCGCCGACCCGACCGGCGAGTTCCGGGTCGTGTGGCCGCGGCGCGAGGGGGTCGAGTACGAGATCGAGCACGCCATCGTCGGCGGGAGCGACCGCTTCCTCGTACTGCACAACGACGGCGCCGAGAACTTCGAGCTCGTCGACGTCCCCGCCGACGACCCCACCTCGGAGCACGACCGCCGCGTCGTCGTCGCCCACCACACCGAGCGCCGCATCGAGTCCGTGGACGCCTTCGCCGGGCACCTGGCGCTCGAGTACCGGGCCGAGGCGCTCCCCCGCGTCGCCGTCATCCCGATCGAGGGCGACGGCTACGGCGACGCGCACGAGGTCCCCTTCGACGAGGCGCTCTTCTCGGCAGGGCTCGGCGGCAACCCCGAGTGGGAGCAGCCGACCCTGCGCATCGGGTACACGTCGTTCGTCACCCCGTCCGAGGTCAGCGACCTCGACCTGGCGACCGGCGAGGTCACGGTGCTCAAGCGACAGCCGGTCCTCGGCGGCTACGACCCGGCCGACTACGTGCAGGAACGCGACTGGGCGACGGCCCCGGACGGCACGCAGGTGCCGATCTCGCTCGTCTGGCGCCGCGACGCGGTGGACGCCGACGGCCCGGCACCGCTGCACCTCTACGGGTACGGCTCCTACGAGCACTCCATCGACCCGGGCTTCAGCGTCATGCGCCTGTCCCTGCTCGACCGCGGCGTCGTCTTCGCGGTCGCCCACGTGCGGGGCGGCGGCGAGATGGGGCGGCACTGGTACGAGGACGGCAAGACGCTGACGAAGAAGAACACGTTCACCGACTTCGTCGCGGTCGCCGAGCACCTGATCGAGAGCGGTCGGACGAGCGCCGACCGTCTCGTCGCCGAGGGCGGCAGCGCCGGTGGCCTGCTCATGGGCGCCGTCGCGAACCTGGCGCCGGAGCGCTTCGCCGGCATCCTGGCCGCCGTCCCGTTCGTCGACGCGCTCACGAGCATCCTCGACCCGGACCTGCCGCTCACGGTGATCGAATGGGACGAGTGGGGCGACCCGCTGCACGATGCCGAGGTCTACCGGTACATGAGCGAGTACTCGCCGTACGAGAACGTGCGCGACGACGTGCAGTACCCACGGATCCTCGCCGTGACGTCGATCAACGACACCCGTGTGCTCTACGTCGAACCGGCGAAGTGGACCGCGAAGCTGCGCGAGGTCGGGGCGCCGGTCCTGCTGAAGACCGAGATGGCAGCGGGGCACGGCGGCGTGAGCGGCCGGTACGACTCGTGGCGCGAGCGCGCGTTCGAGCTCGCCTGGTTGCTCGAGGTGCTCGGCCTGGCTGACGTGAACCCCGCGGCGGCCTCAGCGGAGCCGATCGCCGCCGGCTGAGCGCCGCCGCTGCCGATCGTCCCGCGGGAGCAACAGGACTCCACCGGAGTTCGGTGGAGTCCTGTCGCTCCCACGGAATGCTGCGCGACGCAGCGCGCCGAGCCGCGTCAGACGCGGTTGAGTGCCTGCACGGCCTGGTCGTACGAGTCCTCGGCGAGCCGCACGCGGTCCCCCGCGAGCACGCCGTACCCGAACGTCCCCTCACCACCACGCTCGGCGATGCCGGAGTGCACCCGGAGCACGTCGAGGGCGTGCAGGGAGCGCACCCGCTCGGTCAGCACGTCCGCGGCGTCCCCGATGCGCTTCCACAGCGCGTGCGGGAAGGCGTCGTCCCCGAGCACGTCCATCGCCGCCCGGGCGCGGGTCGCAGCGCGCCAGGCGGTCTCGGTCGCCGCACGGTCGGCGGCTTCACGGTCGACAGGGCCGACGCTCTCGTCGTCGTCCCCGACCGCGTTCCGGACCAGGTCACGGACGCGTGGCTTCTCGACCGCCGAGACGTCCTGAGCGACGTGCTTCGGCGACCGGAGCGCCCACGCCGTCGGCGCCGGACGCTCGACGGCGTCGTCGAGGGCGTCGAGGAGTTCGAGGTAGCGCTCGGAGTGCAGGAAGGCCGTGACCTCGCCGACCGCGACGGCACGGCGCTCGCGGGTGGCGGCGAGCACCCGCTCCCGGGTCATCGCGTCGACGAGCAGGTCCTGTGCCGGCGTCGATGCGTGGGGCAGACGCTCCACGAGGTAGTGGGCCAGCGCAGCGCGCGCCGTCACGGCGGCGAGGGCGTCCGCGGCCTCGGCTGCTCGGTCGGTCGCCGGGGTCGCCGGGAACGCAGGACGGTACGAGCCGAGCACGGCGGCGATGTCGAGGGAGGTCCTCGCCGTCTCACGGAGGTCCGTCTCCGCCCCGGCGCGCAGCTGTCCTTCGAGGGCGAGCAGGGTCGATCGCAGCTTGCGCAGGCGCTTCGTCAGTGCCCGCGCCGCGGTGTGCTTCTCCGGCTTCTCCGCCGTGCGGAGCCGGGCGGCGGGCGCGCCCTCCAGGCCGCGGGCGAGCTTCGAGGTGACCGCCGCGGGGTGCGCGTCGATGTCGGCGAAGCGACCGTCGAGTGCCGCGAAGAGCTCGTGCGCCACCTGTTCGTCGACGCCCTCGGCGACCTCGACCTCGACCTCACGCCAGGTGCGCGGGGTCGCGGGCGCGTGGTCGTCGAGGCGCTGGGCGACCACGCGGTCGTCGGCGAGTTCGGCGACCTGGTCGTCGTCCTCGTCGAGCAACCGCACGACCGCCCGCGTGGTGGTGATGCGGACGACGGGGCGCAGGCCGCGGCCCCGGCGCTCGGCGAACAGCGCGGCCAGGACCTCGTCGGGCACGGTGTCGGGATCGTCCGTCAGGGCGAAGTGCTGCTCGTGCCGGACGGTGTCCGACGCGGCGCGCTTGATGTGCCATCCCGCGTCCGGGCCACCCGTCCGTCGGCGGACGGTCACCCGCGAGGCGACGAGGTCGTACCGCTCGGTGTCCCAGTAGGTGGCGTCGAGGCCGAACGGCTCCTGGCGCTCCGTCCGGGCGATGCTGCCGACGCCGATGAGGTCCGGCAGGTCGTCGCCCTCGGGCATGTCGTACGTACGCTCGATCTCGAGGTGGGTGTCCGTCACGCGGTCCTGTCTACCAGGGGTCACCGGGGTTCCCCGAACCGGCGGGGTTAGCCTGGGCACATGAGCGAGACAGTCACCCGCGACGCGTTCGTGCCCGAGGCCGGCGGCGTCACGATGTTCACGACGAGCTGGTGCGGCTACTGCGCCCGGCTGAAGAACCAGATGTCGAAGGCGGGCGTGCCGTTCCGCGAGGTCGACATCGAGCAGACCCCCGGCACCGCGGAGCTCGTCGCCGAGGTCAACGGCGGCAACCAGACCGTGCCGACGCTGGTCTTCCCGGACGGCAGCACCGCGACGAACCCGTCCCTGGCCGAGGTGCAGTCGCGCGTCTGACGCGAGGCGCCGACGGCGCGCTGCACAACGAGAAGCGGCTCGAACCACGCGTTTGCGTGGTTCGAGCCGCTTCTCGTTGTGCGGGAGCACGTCGTGCCGCAACGCGACCGGACCCGGCGCCGGCACCGGGCGCCGGAGCCGGCACCGGGCGGCGGCCGCCGCGCCGCCTCCACGAGCGACCGAGCGCACCCGGCGCTCAGCCCCCGAGCGCCTCCGTCAGCAGCGCCACCATCGCGTCGAGCTGGATGTCGCCCGAATCGGCGATCTCCTCGTCCGACCCGTCGAGCGCGCGGGCGGCCAGGGACGCCTTCGAGTCGATGAGCTCGGCGATCTTGGTGTCGATCGTCTGCGCCGCGATGATCCGCCACGCGGTGACGGGCTCTTCCTGCCCGATGCGGTGCACGCGGTCGATCGCCTGCGTCTGCTCCGCCGAGGTCCACGACAGCTCGGCGAGCACGACGTTCGACGACACCTGCAGGTTCAGGCCGACGCCGGCGGCGGTGAGCGAGCACACGATGACGGCGACGTCGGGGTCGTTCACGAACGCGTCGATCTCGGCCGTGCGCTGTGCGGGCGTCTGGTCACCGCGGACGGTGGCGGTCTTGAGGTGCCGACGGGCGAAGACCTCCTCGGCCTGGTCCATCACGTCGAGGTGCTTGGCGAAGAAGACCACCTTGCCGACGTTCGAGGCGAGCTGCGCCGCGTAGTCCGCCGCCAGCTGCGCCTTGGCACGACCGATCCGCCGCACCATCGAGAACACGTTCTCGCCGGTCGACGAGGCGTCCTGGTCCTCGAGCTCCCACCGCGCGACCTGGCGGACGAGCTTGTGGTCGATGCCGACGACCGGGTCCTGCCCCGTGCGGGCGTCGAGCGCCTGGTGGTACCGACGGACCAGCTTCGCGGTGAGCTCGCGCTCGGCGTCGCGGATGGAGCGGCCCTCGTCGCCGTCGAGCTCGACCGGGATGTCGGCGATCCGTCGCGCGGGGATGTCGGCGGCGACGTCGACCTTGCGGCGGCGGACGATGCCCTGGTCGATGACGGCCTTGCGGGCCTCGACGAAGAAGCCGGGGTCGGCCGGGGTGAGCCCGATGTCCTCGAGCTCGTTCATGAGCGTCGCGCGGGGCTTCTTGTCGTCGATCCAGCCGAGGAACTCCCAGATGGTGCGGAAGTCCTCGACCGAGTTGATCAGCGGGGTACCGGTCAGCGCCAGGAACAGCGGCGACGACACCCGCGCACGGATCTGCTCGGCGAGCTGCAGCACGAACCGGGAGCGCTGCGACTCCTTGTTCTTGATGAAGTGGGCTTCGTCGACGACCATGCCCTTGAAGCCGAAGGCCCCGAGCCAGCCGGCGTGCCGGTCGAGGATCTCGTAGTTCACGATGACGATGTCGGCGAAGCCGTCCAGGTCGTCCCCGTCGCCGTGGATGACGGTGGCGGTGCGGTTCGGCACCCAGCGCTCGGCCTCGCGTGCCCAGTTGGTCTTCACGACGTTGGGCACGACCACGAGCAGCGGGAAGGCGTTCGCGGCGTCGGCGGCGAGCAGCGACTGCGCGGTCTTGCCGAGGCCGGGCTCGTCCGCGAGCAGGAACGTGCGGTGTCCCTGCGCCGCGGCGGCGACGAGCTCCGCCTGGTGCTTCATCAGCGTGGTGCCGGACCGCGAGTGCAGCGAGGTCGGCTCCGGCAGCGGCATCGACGCCGCGCCACCGCCGGCGCCGTACTCGAACGACTTGAACAGCGGTCCGAACAGCTCCCAGTTCGCCAGGCGACGCGGGTGGGCGACGGGCTGGTCGGCGAGGGCGAAGTCGGGCGCGAGGAAGGGGTTGGCCAGCTGGCGCTGCACGACCGCCTGCGGCACGACCGAGCGCACCGGGGCGTCGACCACCGGGGACGGCTCGGCCGCGATGACGAGGTCCTCGGGCTGCAGTTCCATGCCGCCGGCGATCATCATGTCGCGCTTGACCGTGCGGGTCGCCTCGCTGACCGAGGCCTCCTCGGTCAGCAGCTGGATCACGCTGGTGTCCCGCGCGGCGGTCTTCGCCAGGATCGTGGCGACACCGTCGAGACGCTTGAGCTGCTCGGCGCGCTGCGCGTCGGTGAGCTCCGGGTCGGCCTTGACCCGTGCGCGCTCCTCGCGCATCAGCAGCGCGACCGCCTGGAACTTCGACCGGTTGGACGCCTTCAGCGGTCCGCGCTGCGCCGCCGCCTCCACCTCGCGCACCGCGCGGGCGAGCACCGGGATGACGCCGTCGTTGTCCAGCGGGCGGGTACGGCGCGACGCGGTCCGCGTCCCGCCGGCTGCTCGCCGGGTGCCTGATCGAGCCAACGCTCCTCCTGTTCCGCCCGTTCTCCACGGGCGAGCCGCCGTCGTGGCGGGAAGTCCTCGACCGGCGTCTGGCACGACCCCGGTCCGCGGGCCACCCTGGCCCGCTCGTGCGCCGGTCCCGCCGTGGGACGTCCGGTGGACTCCCGCGGTCCGTGCGGCCGGCACCCCTCGGGTGCTCGACACGACGATCCGCGCCGGGACCCGGCGCCGTCGCACGCACGTGGTGCCCGTCGGACGCCCACGGATCCGGTCCCCACGTCGGTCAAGTGACCGACTGCCACGTCCGGAAACGACGCGGCACGCGACGACACGGTGCGTGCTGGGCTCAGTTTACTCCCGCACCCCCGACGGAGGCGACTCGACGGGACCCGCGCGCGTCGCGCCTCCCGTCCGACCGCGCGGTGGACGGGACGCCACGACGGCCGGGAGGCACTGCCCACCACCACCGCGCGGCCGGCGACCGTCCGACGGCCGGGTCAGACCTGCGGTGCCGACCGCGGACGGAGGGTGCCGGCCGACGGCACCGCCGGCGCCGCCTCGGCGAGCGCCGCACGCGTCGCCGCAAGCAGCTGCTGCGCCGTCCGGATGCCGTTCTCGGACCCGGTCGTCGCCTGCCCACCGGCGTGCGCGAGGAGCTGCGCGCCGATCGCCGGACCGATGCGGTCGGCCTCGGCCGGGTTCCGGGCGACCCAGTCGCGGGCGACCGCGTCGGCGAGCCGCTCCGCCGCTGCCCCGCGCTCGGCGTCCCCACGGGACCGGTGCCACAGGCCGGTGACGACCAGGTGCGCGACGACCGCACCCACGTCGCGGACCGGGAACCCCCAGCCCGCCGTGTCGATGTCGAGCAGGCCGGAGATGCGCCACGGCTCGTCCTCGTCGACGAAGACCTGCTCGAGGTGCAGGTCGCCGTGCACCACCTGCTTGGGGGCGGCCCCCCAACCGATGGACCGCCGCCCGATGCCGTCGTAGAGCTCGTCGATCTCGGCCGCGTCCTGCGGCAGGGCGGCGACGAGCGTGCGCCGGTGCCAGTCGGCGTGGTCCATCGCGTCCGCGCGGGCCTGCTGCGTCATCGGCACCGTCGCGATCCGGCCGGTCAGGGCGGCGAGGGAGGCGACGAACCGCGGGTCGTCGGCGATCTCGGTGATGCGGCTGCCCGCGGGCACCCCGCGGATGCGCTCGAGCACGAGCAGGCCGTCGCCCCGGCTCGACAGCACCCGCGGGACCGGCAGCCCGGCGGCGACGAACTGCTCGTGGGTCTCGACGATCGGCGCGACGCGGTGCGGGCGGACGATCTTCAGGAACAGCACGCGCTCCGGGGCGTCGACGCGCACGACCGCGCGCTTCCCCGGGCGGTAGGCGGCGACCGACAGCGTCGGGTCGGTGACCGGCAGGCCGAGGCCGGCGAGGAGCTCGGCGACGGCGTCGCGGTACGTCACCTGCGGCAGCACCGGGAGGCCCGGGTCGTTCGGGTAGGCCCAGACCGAGACCGGCTCGCCCGTGGCGGGGTCGGTGACGACGGCGCTGTTCTGGTCGTGGGCGCCACCCGTGTCGACGTAGGTCAGGACGGTGGCGCGCTGACCGGCCCGGTCGACGGTGTCGACCTCGTAGCCGTACAGGTAGCCGTTGCCCGACGGCTCGACCGAGTGGGCGCGCGCGGCGACCACGGAGGTCCCGGAGCCGGCGAAGGCCTGCGGGATGATGCGCTCGTGGTTGGGCCACACGGGACCAGTCAACCGTGCCGCGGCGGTTTCGTCGCCATCGTGCACGGCTCGGCGTGCGGCTGGTGGCTACCGTGGTCGTCGTGAACCCGGTCGCGCGCCTCCGCAGTTCCAGCCGCACACCGTTCCTGCAGGTCGTGAAGACCGCGGTCGCGGTGGTCGCGGCGGTCCTGCTCTGCCGTGCGCTCATCGACGGGCCGTTCCCGACCTTCGCCGCGATCGCCGCGCTGCTCGTCGTGCAGCCGAGCATCAACCAGTCGTTCGTGAAGGGCCTCGAGCGCAGCGCCGGCGTGGTGCTCGGCGTCGTGCTGGCGACCGCCTTCCACCTGGTCTTCGGTGACGGCGTCTGGGTCGTGCTCGTCGTCATCGTGCTGGCGATCCTGCTGAGCTGGGCACTCCGTCTGACCCCGACGTCGGCGACCCAGGTGGGCATCAGCGGCATGCTCGTGCTCACCGCGGGGGTCGTCACGCCGAACTACTCGGCCGACCGGGTCCTCGAGACCGTCGTCGGCGCCGTCGTCGCACTCGCGGTGAACGCCGTGATCGTGCCGCCCGTGCTCCTCGAACCGGCGCACCTCGCGGTCGCCCGACTGGCCCGGGACACCGCCGCCGCGTTCGAGCGGATCGCGATCGGCCTCACCGAGGGCTGGGACGCCGAGCGGTGGGACGAGGCCCTGCGCCAGGCGCGGGCCCTCCGGCAGCAGCACGCCCGCGCCGAGGCCTCGCTCACCGCGGCGGGCGAGTCGCTGACGATGAACCCCCGTGGTGGCCGACACCGAATGATCCTGCAGCGGGACACGACGGTCGCGGAGCACCTGCGCGTCCTGGTCACCCGGGTCACCGGGATGACCCGGGCGATCCGCGACAACACGGCGCCGGACCTCCGGTCGGACCCGGTGGTGGGGAGCATCGCGACCGAGGTCGCCCGCATCGGGGCGGACGTCCGAGCACTGAGCGCACGGGTCGAGGCGACTCGGCTGCACCACGCGGAGCGCGACGGCTTCACGGGCACCGCCGCCGACGACACGACGGCCGCGGAGCCCGCGCTGACGGCGCCGCTGGAGGTCGTCCGGCCGAACTCGCGGCACTGGGTGCTCATCGGCGCCCTGCTCGAGGACATCCGACGGGTGCGGGAGGAGCTGCTCGGCGAGGACGACTGAGGCCCGCGCGGCGCGCGGCGTCAGGCCGTGGCGCGGTGTGCGGCGTGACCGGACGCCGCCGGGTGTGCGGCGTCCGCGGCGGGAGCGAGCGTGGGCGATCCCCCGCCCACTGCTGCCGGCTCGGACGCGGCGGCCGGTTCGACGGCAGTCGACTCGACGGCAGTCCGTTCGACCTCGGTCGGCTCCACCGCGGCCGCTGCCTCGACGGCCGTGAGGACGAGTCGGTCCCACAGCGCCGTCCCCGACTCGTGCTCGTCGGAGCGGACCCCCTCGAAGCCCTGGATGGTCGCGACCGCGCGATCGGCGCCGGCCTCGTACGCCGCACGGCTCGCGACGTCCGGCACCGCGCTCAGCAGCTCCGCGACGACCCGCTCGCGGCGGGCGTCCTCCAGCTCGCCGAGCACGTCGATGCCGTGCCGTGCCGCCTCGAGCTCCGCGTGCAACCGGACGATGGCCGGGTGGACGCTGTCGTCCGGACGGTACGGACGGTTCTCCTGATCCTGCATGGTGCCCCCTCGGGACACTGCGTCGGGTACGCCGTGTCCGCTGCGGAGCCTAGCAACGCGCTGCTCGCGAGGCCGATACCCCCCTCTGCGGGACGGACCGTTCTACCCTCGTCCGGGTGGCGTGGCGGGGTCACTGTGACGAGATTCAGCCTCTTCCCACCCGGAACCGCCCACGGACCGCCGTTCCCTGCCACGATGGGGGCCGAGGAGGTCGATCATGCGCCTGTTGGTGGTCGAGGACGACGACGAGATGCGCGCGCTCATGGAGCGTGGGCTCGCGGCAGAGGGGTACCGCGTCACGGCGGTCGAGAACGGTGTCGAGGCGCTCATCGCCCTCGGCGAGCAGGCCTTCGACCTCGCGGTCGTCGACGTCATGATGCCGGGCATGTCCGGCTTCGAGCTCGCCCGCCGGATCCGCGAGCGGGAGGACCCCGTGCGCATCCTGCTCGTCACCGCACGTGACGCCGTCGACGACCGGGTCTTCGGACTCGACGCGGGTGCGGACGACTACCTCACGAAGCCCTTCGCGTTCGCCGAGCTGACCGCCCGCCTCCGCGCGCTCGGTCGCCGCGAGTCGGCTGCCGGGCAGCGGGTCATCGAGGTCGGCGACGTCGCCATCGACTCCGAGGCCCGACGGGTGTCGATCAAGGGGCAGCGCGTCGCCGTCAGCCCGACCGAGTTCGCCCTGCTCCGGCTGCTCGCCCGGTCGGTCGGGACCGTCGTCGACCGCCCGAAGATCCTCGAGGAGGTCTGGGACGGCTCGCAGCACGTGGACCCGAACGTCGTCGAGCAGTACATCTCGTACCTCCGCAAGAAGCTGACCTCGCACGAGGCGACGGTCGCCATCGCGACGGTCCGGGGCCGCGGCTACCGGCTCGACCTGCTCGGGGCGTGACCGGGTCGGCACCCACGACCGGGACGGTCCGCGGCGGACGCGGCCTGCCCCGGCCGCTCCGGGTGCTCTCGCTCCGCGCCCGCATCACGATCGGCTCGACGGCGATCGCGGCGGTCGTGATCCTGCTGCTCGTGCTCGTCATGCGCTTCCAGGTCGTCAGCGTCGTCGCCAGCGCCACCCGCACCCTGCTCGACGCCGACGTCGACCCGTACGTGGCGACGCTCGAGGTCGACAGCGACCCGGACCTGTCCGCACCGGGCAACGCCCAGCTCGTCGCCGTCGTGGCACCCTCGGGCCAGATCCGGCTGTCGACCATGCCGCCCCGGGTCGAGCGGGCGCTCGGCAGCCTGACGTCGACCGAGTCGGGCACGTCGCTCATCACCGTCTCCGGGTCCGAGTACCGCGTCGTCATCGAGCACCCGGTCAACGCCGCCGGACGCTGGACCGTCGTCGCCGCACGCAACTCGCAGGCCGAGGCGATCGTGGTCGACGACCTCACCACCACGCTGTCGCTCACCGGCCTCGCGATCCTCATCGCCTTCGGCATCGCGTCGTGGGCGCTCGCCACCGCGGCGCTCCGCCCGGTGAACCGGATGCGCCGCGAGGCCGAACGGCTCTCCGTCGCCCCCGAGCGCGCCGAGCTGCCGGTCGGTCCGGCGCAGGACGAACTGGCCTCGCTCGCCACCACGCTGAACGCCTTCCTCGCACGCACCCGCCAGGTGACCGAACGCGAGCGACAGATGGTCTCCGACGCCAGCCACGAGCTGCGCACGCCCCTCGCGATCCTCACCACCCAGCTCGACCTGGCGTCGCTCGACGGCGACGACGCTGCGGCGCTCGCGGCGCACATCGACCGCGCCAAGCGGAGCGTCGCCCGGCTCTCGCGGCTCGCGAACGACCTGCTCACGCTGTCGCGCATCGAGGACGCGGAGGAACGCGAGCAGGACGGCGCGCAGCCGACCACCGCCTGGAGCGACCTGGGCGACGAGGTCATGGCCGCCGTCGACCGGGTGCGCCTCATCGCCTCGGCGAAGGACATCACGGTGGACTTCGACCTCGAACGGACCCCGGACCCGGTCGGAGCGGCGGAACCACGCTTCCGCCTCGACACCGGTGGCATGGCGCAGCTCGTCACCAACACGGCGAGCAACGCGGTCGCCGCACTCCCCCGTGGTGGTGGCGTCTTCGTGTCGTGGCGGGTCGAGGGCGACGAGGGTGTCCTGCAGGTGACCGACGACGGACCCGGTGTCCCGGAGTCGTTCATCCCCGTCGCGTTCGACCGGTTCACCCGGCCGGACGAGGCTCGGACGTCGCGCCGCGACCCGGACCCGGCGACGGGCGGGGTGCCGGTGCCGGGCGGCTCGGGCCTCGGGCTCGCGATCGTGCGCGCGATCGCGGAACGGTCGGGAGGAACGGCTGCCCTCCGCAACGTCCGGTCCGGTGGTCTCGAGGTCACCGTGCGCATCCCCGTGGTGCGCGAGCAGACCGCGTCCTGACGGTCACTGGAAGTCCCGCGACCGGGTCCGCACCGCCAGCGGCAGGTGCTCGATCCGGTCCGCCACCAGGTTCACCACGCCGTCCGGCGACCGCTCGAGGATCCCCCGCACCACCACGGCCGGCGACTCCCGTGCCACCCGCCGGTACCGTCCCCACACGCCGACGCTGCAGATGACGTTCACCAGCCCGGTCTCGTCCTCGACGTTCAGGAACGTGATGCCCGACGCCGTCGCCGGGCGTTGCCGGTGCGTCACGATGCCGCCCACCTCGACCCGTCGTCCGGTCTCCGCCGTCGCGGTGTCCTGCACGCTGAGCACCCCGCGGGCGCGCAGTCGCGGGCGGACGTGGTGCACCGGGTGGTCGTCGGTCGACATGCCCGTCGACCACATGTCCGCGATCAGGACGTCCCCGCTCGTCATCTGCCCGAACAGCGGCGGCTGCACGGTGACCTGGGTGTCGGGCAGCTGGTCGGGTCGTTCCGCAGCCGCCTGCGCCGCCGACCACATGCCGCTGCGCCGGTCGATCCCGAGCCCGGCGAAGGCGTCCGCTGCGGCCAGGGCCTCGAGCTGCGCGGTCGTCAGCCGGACACGACGGGCCAGGTCGGACATGTCCGTGAAGGGCCCGTGCGCCGCCCGCTCCGCGACGATCGCCTCGGCGCTCCGCCGGCCGAGCGAGGCGACCTCGGCCAGGCCCAGGCGGACGGCGAAGGCCCCGTCGCGTCGGTGCTCCGCGGTGTCGTCGGGCAGCGAGCCGTCGAACGGCAGCACGGGCGGCTGCTCCCCGGCCAGGCAGGCGTCGGCCCCGGTCGCACCGCTCTCGGCGTCGGGCAGGGGCTCCAGCGTCGCGTCGACCGCCGAGCGCAGGATGTCCGGCCGCAGCACCCGCACCCCGTGCCGCCGGGCGTCGGCGACCAGGGTCTGCGGTGAGTAGAACCCCATCGGCTGTGCCCGGAGCAACGCCGCCAGGAACGCCCCCGGGTAGTGCAGCCGCATCCAGGCGCTGGCGTAGACGATGAGCGCGAAGCTGATCGAGTGGCTCTCCGCGAACCCGAAGTTCGCGAACGCCTGGATCTTGGCGTAGATCGTGTCGGCGTCCTCGCCGTGGATGTCGTTCGCCGCCATCCCCGCGTAGAGCTTCTCGCGCAGCCGCTCGATCTTCTCGAGGCCACGCTTCGAGCCCATCGCCCGGCGGAGCAGGTCGGCGTCGTCCCCGGAGCACCCGCCGACGGCGATGGCCATCTGCATGAGCTGCTCCTGGAAGAGCGGGACCCCGAGCGTCCGCTCGAGCACGGGTTCGAGCGACGGGTGGATGTACGTGATCGGTTCCTCGCCCGTCCGGCGCCGGATGTACGGGTGCACGGCACCGCCCTGGATCGGACCGGGACGCACGAGCGCGACCTCGATCACCAGGTCGTAGAACCGCCGGGGCAGCAGCCGCGGGAGGGTGCCCATCTGTGCGCGGGACTCCACCTGGAACACCCCGATCGTGTCCGCGCGGCAGAGCTGGTCGTAGACGCCCTGCTCCTCCTTCGGGATCGAGTGCATGTCCCAGCGCTCCCCGCAGTGTTCGTCGGCCAGGTCGAACGAGTACTGCAGCGCCGCGAGCATCCCGAGCCCGAGCATGTCGAACTTCACGAGCCCCATGAAGGCGCAGTCGTCCTTGTCCCACTGCAGCACGGTCCGGCCGTCCATGCGGGCGTGCTCGATGGGCACGACCTCGCCGACCGGCCGGTCGGTGAGCACCATGCCCCCGGAGTGGATGCCGAGGTGCCGTGGGAACCCGAGCACCTGCTGGGCCATGTCGACCACGGTGTCCGGGATGTCGTGGTCCTGGCTCTCGGTGACCGACCCCCACCGCTCGACCTGCTTCGACCACGCGTCCTGCTGCCCGGGGCTGTGCCCGAGCGCCTTCGCCATGTCCCGCACGGCGCCCTTCGGCCGGTAGGTGATGACGTTCGCGACCTGCGCCGCGTTGAACCGTCCGTACTTCTCGTAGACGTACTGGATCACCTCCTCGCGCCGGTCCGAGTCGAAGTCGACGTCGATGTCGGGCTCCTCGTCGCGCATCGCCGACAGGAACCGCTCGAACGGCAGTCCGTACCGGATGGAGTCGACCGCGGTGATCTCGAGCAGGTAGCAGACGGCCGAGTTCGCCGCCGAGCCGCGCCCCTGGCACAGGATGCCCCGCTGCCGGGCGTACTGCACCATGTCCCGCACGATCAGGAAGTACCCCGGGAAGTCCTTGTCCGCGATGACGGACAGCTCCCGCTCGATGCGTTCCCGCTTCTGCGGGTCGACACCGTCGGCGCTGCCCGGGTAGAACCGACGGGCGCCCTGCCAGGTGAGCTCGCGCAGCCACGACATCGTCGTGTGCCCCTCGGGGACCTCGACGTCGGGCAGCCCGGGCTTGGCGGTCCGGAGCCGGAACCCGAGTTCGTCGGCCAGGGCGACGCTCGTCTCGACGGCGCCCGGCCAGCGCGCGAAGCGCGCGGCCATCTCGGCACCGGACCGCAGGTGGGCGGTCGGGGCCGCCGGCAACCAGCCGTCGATCTCGTCGAGGCTCCGCCGTGCCCGCACGGCCGCCAGCGCGGTCGCCACGGGGAAGCGGTCGGGGGTCGCGTAGTGCACGTTCCCGGTCGCCACGACGGGGAGTCCGTGCCGTGCCGCGAGCGTCGCGAGGACGTCGTTCCTGGCGGTGTCGAGCGGTTCCCCGTGGTCGGTCAGCTCGACGACCACCCCGGCCGTGCCGAACCGGTCGAGCAGCGCACGCAGGGCCTCGTCCGCCGCCGACTCGCCCCCGCGCTCGAGGGCCTGGCGGACGGTGCCCTTCCGGCAGCCCGTGAGGACCCGCCAGTGTCCGTCGGCCTGCGCCGCGAGCTCGTCGAGGTCGTACTGCGGCCGCCCCTTCTCGGCCCCGGCTGCCAGGTTTGCCCGCGTGACGGCCGCGGCGAGCCGGTGGTAGCCGTCCTGCCCGTCGGCGAGCAGCAGCAGGTGTGTGCCCTCCGGGTCGGGGACGCCGTTCTGCGGTTCGGTCAGCCCGAGGGACAGCTCGGTGCCGTACACGGTCGTCACGGTCGGGTACGCCTCGGCCACCTCGGCCATCCGGGCAGCGCCGTAGAACCCGTCGTGGTCCGTCAGCGCCAGGCCGTGCAGGTGCAGGCGTGCGGCCTCCTCCACCAGGTGCTCCGGACCGCTGGCGCCGTCGAGGAAGCTGAAGGTCGAGTGCGCGTGCAGCTCGGCGTACGGCACGACCGGGGCGTCGTCGTCGGCGGCGGGTGTCGGCGGGACGTACCGGGACCGCTTCCGCGACCAGGCCGGGCTGTCCCCGCCGTCGCCGGCGTGCGTACTGTCCGGCCGCTTGTCCGACAGGGCGCGTTCGAACTGCGACCACGGGATCGGTGGGTTGCTGTAGCCCATCAGGTCTCCTTCACGTCGCGACCGCCTCGGCCCACCACCGGTGGTCGGCGAGCACCAGGTACCAGGCCCGGCCGTCGTCGTCGACGACCTGCAGCCGGTGCAGTCGCCGCCCGCCGGCCTCCCACCAGCGCACGACGAGCGGCCACGGCCCCGCCCACGCGGTCACGGACGCGAACCGGCCGCCCCGCTCGCCCTCGGCCCGGAACCGCTCCGGCACCGCGGTCAGTGCGCCGCGGTCGTCGACGTCGACGGTGTCACCCCCCGCAGCGACGACATCCACCGGACGGGGTCGCTCGAGCACGGTCGCGGGTGGCGGCCCCGGGAGCCTGCCGGGCCACGGCCGGTCGCGGACGGTCGCCAACGCCCGCTCGCCGCCGACCGGGGCGTCGCCCCAGGGCACGAGCACGACGCGCTCGGCCAGCGTGCGGCCCCCGCCGATCCGCGGGGTGACCACGCCTTCGTGCCCGACGAGCCCCTGCACCCGGGCGAGGGCGTGGTGCACCCGCTCGTCGGGTCCGGTCCCCCAGAGCCCACGCTCGTGGTTCGACGCGTCGTCGACCGCGACCGGCTCGAGCACCACCTGGACCACGGGCGCCTCGAGCCCGGAGGGGTCCACACCGCCGGCGAGCTGCCAGCGCACGCGGTCGACGACGTCGGCGGCGTCGAACCAGCGCGGGTGCACCCAGGTCCGTTCGAGCAGGAGGTCGCGCTCGTCGACGATGCCCACCCGGATCGTGGTCGCGACGAGTCCGGCCGCGCGCAGCCGTGCGGCGAAGTCGTCGGCCGAACGGCGGAAGGCGAACGCCACCTGGTCGGCACGGTCGAGCGGTGGCTCGAAGGACGCCTCGACCCGGAGCTCCGGCGGGACCGCCCGCGCTGCGACCTCGCGCGGGTCGCGACCGCCCGCCAGCCGGTGCAGGAACGCCCCGGCGACACCGAACCGGTCGCGCACCTGCTCGTCGCCGAGCGCGGCGAAGTCGCCGAGCGTGGCGATGCCGAGCCGCCCGAGCACCATCGCCAGGTCCGGGTCGCCGAGCACGCCGAGCGGCAGGTCCGCCAGGAACGGGGCCGAACCGCCGACCGGCACGATGCGCACCCGCTCCCCCGGGCGCACGGGACGCGACCGCGCTGCCTGTTCCGCCGCGAACGGGGTGTCCGCCACCCCGGCACGCACACCGGGCGCACCGTGGTCGGCGGCGATCCCGGCCAGCGTCGCCGCGGCCGCCCGCTCGCCGCCGTAGTAGCGCGCAGGCCCCCGGGAGCGCAGGGCGATCGTCCCCGGTCGCAGGACCTCGACCCCGGGGACCGCTTCCTCGATCGCACGGATGACGGGTTCGAACGCGCGGTGGTCGAGTGCGTCGTCGTAGGGCTCGACCACGAGTTCCGGGCAGCGCGCCTGGGCCTCGCGCACGCGGAGGCCCCGCACCACCCCCTGCTGCCGGGCACTGGCCGAGCTGGCGAACACCACCCCCTTCGCCACCAGGGCGAACGGGTGCTCGGGCGGCGACCCCGCGGCCCGGGCGGCGGCGATCACCGGCCAGTCCGGGCACCAGAGCACGATCGTGCGCGCAGGCGGTGGTTCCGGCAGGGCGCCGCCACGGGCCAGGGCATCGGCACGCACGGCCCCCGGCCCCGGCACCCCGGCGCCGGCGGTCCCCCTGGTCGTGCCGCGCGGCGAGGCGGCACGGGCCCGTCCCCGCGGGCTCACGACGCCACCGCGACCGGGCGGAGCACCCGCGACTCCCCTGCGCCGTCGACGGCCGCGCTGCCGACGCCGCCCGGAGCGCCCGTGTCCGTCCCACCGGCCCGGGCGACCAGGGGCGCGGCGGGTCGCACCGCACCGTCCGCCGCCGGGAGCAGCAGGTCGGCGCTGACGGGTCGACCTGCTCCCGCGCGGCCGGACGCCGTCACCGTGGCACGCCGCTCCGCCAGGTACCCGTGGCCGTCGCCGATGCCGGTCCACACCGAGCCGCTCACCCGCAGCGTGACGTCGGCGCCCGGCCAGGTACCGAGGGCGACGAGCGCTCCACCGCGCTGCCGCAGCCGCGCGGACAGCCGCGAGACGTCGCCGGGCACGACCCGGCCGAGCGGTCGCGTCAGGACGATCTGCGCCACGTCGGCGAGGGCTGCAGTCACCGTGAGCCACTGGTCGCCCGGATCGGGCACGAGCACGAGTCGTTCGAGGTCGATGCCCATCGCCGCCGCCGCCTCGACCCCGAAGGACGGCACACCGACCACGGCGCACCAGGCCCCCTCGGCCGAGGCCGCCTGCAGCATGGTCATCGCGAGCAGCACGGACTCCTGCACGGCGTAGGAGCCACCGACCCGGATCGCGCCACCGGGCAGCAGCGACCGCAGGGCGTCGGCGGTGGGGAGCCCCTGGACGTCGACGCGGGGTGCTTCCATCTCGGACACTCGGGAGCGCAGCGACGTGATGCGTTCGAGCGCTGCCCGGGCGTCCCCCAGGTGGTCGACGCGCCGGGTCGGTCGGGACGCCCCGGAGCGGCCCCCGGGGCGAGCGGGACCGTCGGGCCCGGTCGCCCCCTCGGGCCCGGGCGACAGGAGTGCCGCCGCCGTCTGCATGCCCTCATATTCGAACATGTGTTCGATGATGTCAACCGGGTCCGACATCCGGTGGACAACCACTTCGAACACCCGTTCGACACGCCCGACCGGTGCCGGGACGCGGTCCCGACCCACGCCCGGGCACCCCGCTCACCAGCGGGCCGAGACCCCCAGTGCTCCGAACACCGACCGGGTCTTCGTCTCGACCTCGTCCGCCTCGTCCGACGCGACCGACGACCACGTCACCGCGCCTCCGGCCCCGAACGTCCGGACGCGTTCCGCTCCCCGGTCGTCCAGCACCGTCACCAGTGTGCGGATGGCCACCGACAGGTCGACCGCACCGTCCGCGGAGAAGTAGCCCACGACCCCCGAGTACACGCCCCGCGGTGCCCCCTCGAGCCGGTCCGCGATCGCCATCGCGCTGATCTTCGGCGCCCCGGTCATCGATCCCGGCGGGAACGCAGCGCGCACGAGCGCTGCACGGGACGCCCCGGCCGGCAGCACGGCGGACACCGTCGACACGAGCTGGTGCACGGTCGCGTAGGTCTCGACGTCGCAGAGCCGCTCGACGTGCACCGACCCGGGCACCGCCGAGCGGAGCAGGTCGTTCCGCAGCAGGTCGACGATCATGACGTTCTCGGCGCGGTCCTTCGGGCTCGCCGCGAGCGCCGCGCGCGCCGTGGCGTCACGTCGCGGGTCCGGGTCACGCGGCCGCGTGCCCTTGATCGGCTCGGCGACGACCGTGCCGTCGGCACCGACCCGCAGGAACCGCTCCGGCGAGCGGCTCGCGACCCGCAGCGTGCCGAGTCGCAGGTAGGCACCGAACGGGACGGGGTCCGCCCGCCGCAGTCGCAGGTACTCGACCAGGTGCGGGTCCGTGGCGGGCGCGGGCAGGGCCTCCCGTCCGGATGCACCGACCGCGAAGGCGGTCGTGAGGCACACCTGGAACGCGTTCCCCTCACGGATCTCGGCGCGGCACGCCTCGACCGCTGCCTCGTACGCGTCGCGGGACACGCGCCCGTCCGCACCGGCCTGGAGGCCCGTGGTGCCGTCCGTCGCGTCGACGGACGGCCGCCCCGTGTGCGGCCCCGCGAGCCACGCCCGGTTCGCCGCGCTGGCCGTCGGTTCGTCGTCGGTCACCAGGGCGAGCGCCCAGGCACGACCGTCGGCGTGCACGACGAGCGCGCGGTCCACGAAGCGCAGGTCGGCGTCCGCGTGCGCCGCGGCGCGGTCGGGGCCGCCGGACTCGCGACCGAGCTCGTACCCGAGGAACCCGACCCAGCCGAGCGCGAACCCGCAGCCCGGCACGGGGGCCTCGAGCGCCGGGGTCCGGGTCAGCAGGTCGTCGAGCACGGTGAAGGCGGCACGCGCCTCGGTGCGGGACGGCCCGAACCACCGCTGCGCAGCGGACGGGACCTCGAGCACCGCGTGTCGGTCCTCGTGCCGGAACCGCGTCGCGAACGGCCCGTCCGTGTGGGCGAGGACCGACCACCGGGCGCGTCCACGAGCGGCCTCCGGCGCACCCTCGGGCAGCCCGGAGTCGAGCCAGACGACGTCGGAGCCGGTGGCAGCCGCCAGCGCACCGAGGTCCGGGGCGACGTCGAGGCGACGCGCGAGGACCCGCGCTCGGGTCAGACCGCGGCGATCGTCCACGAAGCGGCGTGTGCGGCACCGGGTGCGAGCACGACGAGCCCGGACTCCTCGCCAGCGTTGAAGGCGTCCGGCGCGCAGGTCATCGGTTCGACCGCGAGGCCGACGCGGTGGTACTCCGGCACGACGTGGTCAGCGGTGTGCACCTGCGCCCAGCCGCACTCCGGCCCGAAGGACACCCGGACCCCGTGGCCGTCCGCCGCGGTGAGCACGATCGTCGCCAGCCCGTCGCCGTTCCGGTCGAACCCGGTGAACGCGTGGTCGATGAAACGGTCGCCGATCGCGGTCGCGGTGCGCAGGTCGAACTCGTCGTGCACGGGGGCGGTGCCGGTCGGCACGAGACGGTCCTCGGTGACCTCGAGCACCTCGGCGGCGGGCAGGGTGAGGGTCCAGTCGTCGACGCGACCGGCGCCGGCGACGAGGTACGGGTGCGGCCCGGTCCCCCACGGCGCCGCGTCCCCACCGGTGTTCGTCCCGGTGACGGTCGTGTGCAGTCCGTCGGCGTCGACGCGGTACTCGACGAGCACCTCGACGCGGTACGGGTACCCCTCCTGCGCGGGGACGGTCGTGGCGAGCACGGCACGGTCGGGCTCGTGGACCACGATGCGGAAGTCGGTCCAGGCGACGAGGCCGTGCAGCGCGTGGTGCCGCTTCGGTTCGGTCAGGGCGAGCTCGTGGTCCTGTCCGCCGAAGGTGTACCGGCCGTCGACGACCCGGTTCGGCCACGGGGCCAGGACGGCGCCGCGGAAGGCCGGACGGACCTCGTCGGCGGCGAACGGGACGACCAGGTCGCGTCCGTCGGCGCGGAGTGTCCGGAGCGACGCCCCGACCGAGGCGATCTCGGCGGTGTACCCGCCAGCGGTGATCGTCAGGGCGGACCCGGACAGCGGGGATCCGGCCAGGTGGGGACCGGTCGGCTGGGGACCGGCCACGGGGGCGTCGTTGCTCATGCGCAACAGCGTACTGGGGTGCGGCGGCCCGGAACGACGAAGCCCCGCCGGGGTCCGGCGGGGCTTCGTCGTGTTCTTCGGTGGATCTGAGGGGACTCGAACCCCTGACCCCCTGCATGCCATGCAGGTGCGCTACCAGCTGCGCCACAGACCCAGATCGTGTTGCTCCGTGCCCCCGTTCCCGGCGGCACCATGAAAGCGTACACCACGCGAACGCCGGGTGACGAAATCGTCTCCGCCACCCGGGCGCGTCGCGTCTACGCCGTGTGGTCGACGGGCAGCTCGAGCGGGATCGTCGGGCAGTCCGACCAGAGGCGCTCGAGCGAGTAGTACTGACGGTCTTCCTCGTGGAAGACGTGCACGACGATGTCGCCGAAGTCGATGAGGACCCAGCGGCCTTCGGTCCGGCCCTCGCGTCGGAGCGGCTTGGCGCCGGCAGCGATCAGACGGTCCTCGACCTCGTCCGCGATGGCGAGCACGTTGCGCTCGTTCCGGCCGGTCGCGAGCAGGAACACGTCGGTGAGCTGCAGCGGCCCGGTCACGTCGAGGGCGACGAGGTCTTCGGCCTGCTTCGCGTCGGCCGCCTGGGCGGCGATCTGCACGAGTTCCAGTGCGCGTGAGGAGGCGGTCACGGAGTCCTTCCGGTCGTCGGCACCGCGCTCTGCGGGTCCGTGTGGTGGGTCCTGATCATAGGCCACCCCGCCGACAGCGGCCAGGCCGGTGGGCCGGGTCGGGCGACGGGGCGACGTTCGACGAGGGGTCGGCGGGCGGTCAGCCGCCGAGGTGGGTGGTGAGCAGGGCGACGATGATGACCCCGGCGGCCGCCAGACCGACGGCGCCGACGGTGACGCCGAGGATGACCGGGGTCCGGGACTCCTTCGGCTTCGCGGCGGCGAGCACGACCTGACGGGTGGACGTGTGGCTCGACACCGCACGGCTCGCCCGGACGGGGCTCGCGTCCGTCTCCGGCTGCTCGTCGTGCTGCTCGAGCAGACGGTCGACCTCGGACCCGTCGATCGGTCGGTGTGACCCGGTGGAGGACAGCGACGCGGGCAGGTCGATCGAACCGGTCAGGATGACCTCACCCGTGGCGTTCAGGGCCCCGGTCGGGTCGGCCAGCGCCGAGTTCGGCAGCACGATCGAGTTGGTGTCCTGCACCGCGACGCGGCGCGTGCCCGTCACGTCGTGCACCTCGGCGTCACCGGCGTCCCGCGCCTGCTGGGTCCAGTGACCGGCCGGCGGTTCGAAGGCCGTCGTGACCGGCTTCGGCTCGGGGCTCCGACGGAACGCGGCGGGGACGCGGGGGGCGTCACCGACGGCGTCGGCACCGTCGTCGGGACGGGAGTCCGTCGCCGGCGTCGGGCGCTGGATCGGGACCTCGTTCGTGTCGTCGTCGAGCGACAGCGGGAAGACGACGGGCGTCGAGGACGAGGCCATCGGCGCCGACGACGGCGACACTCGGGCAGCATCGTCGTCCGCGGCACCGTCCGAGCGCCGTGCGTCGTCGTCGGTCTGGCGGTCGTCGGTGGCCCGGGCGTCGTCGGTGGTCGGGGCGTCGTCGGTCTCCGGCGGCGCCCAGGTCGTGCGGTGGCGTCGGGGTTCCTCGGCGTGCGCCGCGGCCTCGCTCAGGGGCTCGATCGCGTCCGGGGAGCCGTCGGCCTCGGTCGCCTGGGCCACCGCAGCGGCGTCGAGCATCTCGGTCTCGGCAGCAGGCTCCTGACCGGGTGCGTCCGTGGCGTCGCCGGTCCGGTCCGTCGCCTCGGAGGCGTCGACGACCGGGGTCGGGGCGAGCGGGACCTGGGCGGACCGGACCGGGTCCTGCGCCGAGGTCGGACGATCCGCGGACGCCGGGACCGGACGCGGCGGGGTCGACGACCCGCGGTCTGCCGAGGCCGGGCGCGGACGCTCGGTGTCCTGGTCGAGGTGACCGACCGACCCGATGACGTCCTGGACGGTGCGGTCGGAGGACTGCGGGGTCGGCGCGCGCAGCGGCACGGGCTGCACCGCCTGCCCCTCGGCCTCGCGCATCAGGCGGAGCTGACGACGGGTGAGGCCGCCGGTCCCCGGCACGATCTCCGTCGCCGAGGCCGGAGCCGGGGTGAGCGGGAACACCGCGCCGGCGGGCTGCGGGGCAGGAGCGGAGTCGCCGGAGGTGGGACGGGCTGCCGACTGCGCGGGGCCGCTCGGCGACGGCGCGACGTGCGAGCCCGGTCGACGACGGGCCTCGGGCTGGTCGGACGGTGCTGCGACGGTCGGCGGCGGGGTGACCGGCTGCCCGCCGGCTGCGGCGGCACGCTCCCGCTCGCGCGCCTCACGCCGCGAGAGAGGCGGCTGCGCGTCGGACGAACTCATGCAACGCTCCGATACAGGTGGTGCTTGGAGATGTACTGGACGACCCCGTCCGGGACCAAGTACCACACGGGGTGGCCGCGCCTGACCCGGTCGCGGCAATCCGTCGAGGATATCGCCAGTGCAGGGACTTCGAGCAAGCTCACGTCTCGTTCGGGGAGTCCGGTGATGCTCAGATCGTGGCCCGGACGGGTGACCGCGACGAAGTGTGCGAGGTCCCAGAGGCCATCATGATCCTTCCAGTCGAGGATCTGCTGAACGGCGTCCGCGCCCGAGATGAAGACGAGCTGCGCATCCGGTCGCTGGTCACGCAGGTCGCGGAGCGTGTCGATCGTGTAGGTGGGCCCCGGACGGTCGATGTCGACCCGGCTGACCGTGAACATCGGGTTCGACGCCGTCGCGATGACCGTCATCAGGTACCGGTGTTCGGCGTCGGTGACGTCCGACTTCATGTACGGCTGACCGGTGGGGACGAAGACGACCTCGTCCAGGTCGAAGGCGCGCGCGACCTCGGACGCCGCCACGAGGTGCCCGTGGTGGATCGGGTCGAACGTGCCGCCCATCACGCCGATGCGTGGGCGCCCCGTGCTCTCGAGCATCGAGCGGCGTGTCAGAGCTTGGTGTGACCGAACTCGTCGACACCCGTCTCGTGGTGGCGGGTGGCCTCGAACTTGTGCGAGTGACGGTACGCGACGTCGCGGAAGCTCCAGGTGACGAACCCGAGGAACGTGAAGAACAGCGCGCCGCACATCGGGAAGACGAACGCGGGCACCCCGGAGGCGTGCTCAGCAGCTTCTGCGAGGAAGGTCATCGGTCCGGTGCTCCGTTCGATCGGGTGGGAAGTCGCGGCCCAGTCTAGCCGCGGATCTGTCCGTGCCCGCGCACGATCCACTTGGTGCTGGTGAGCTCGGGCAGTCCCATCGGGCCGCGCGCGTGCAGCTTCTGCGTCGAGATGCCCACCTCGGCGCCGAAACCGAACTCGCCGCCGTCGGTGAAGCGCGTCGACGCGTTCGCCATCACCACCGCGGAGTCGACCTCGGCCAGGAAGCGCTCGGCCGTGTCGACGTCGTCGGTCACGATCGACTCCGTGTGGTGCGTCGACCACCGCGCGATGTGCGCCATCGCCGCGTCGACGTCGGGTACGACCCGGATCGACAGGTCCAGGTCCATCGACTCCGTCGCCCAGTCCGCATCGGTCGCGCGGAGCACGCCGGGGACGATGGTCCGGGTGGCATCGTCGCCGCGCAGGGTCACGCCGGCGGCTCGGAGGCGGTCGGCCAGCACCGGCAGCAACCGCTCGGCAGCCGCCTCGTGCACGAGCAGCGTCTCGAGGGCGTTGCAGACACTCGGCCGCTGGACCTTGCTGTTCAGCACGATGTCGACCGAGCGCTCCAGCGGTGCCGACGCATCGAGGTAGACGTGCACCACGCCCGCACCGGTCTCGATCACGGGCACCTGCGACTCGGTCACGACGGTCTGGATGAGCGAGGCACTCCCCCGCGGCACCAGGACGTCCACGAGCCCGCGAGCACGCATCAGGTCGGTCGCCCCCTGGCGCCCGAACTCGTCGATCGTCTGCACGAGGTCCGCCGGCAGCCCCACCGAGGCCACCGCCCCGCGGATGCGCTCGACCAGCTCGGCGTTGGTGCGCTGCGCTGCGGATCCGCCACGGAGGACGACGGCGTTGCCGCTCTTCAGCGCGAGCGCGGCGATGTCGACGGTCACGTTCGGGCGCGCCTCGTAGATGGCCCCGACGACCCCGAACGGCACGCGGACCTGGGTGAGCTGGAGTCCGTTCGGCAACCGGGACCCGCGGACGAGGTCGCCGACCGGGTCCGGCAGTCCCACAACGTGCTCGACCGCCCCGGCGAGGGCGTCGATCCGTGCGGTGTCGAGGCGCAGGCGGTCGAGCAGACCGGAGGAGAGCCCGCCGTCCTCGCCCGCGACGAGGTCTCCGTGGTTCGCCGCGACGATGGCGTCCGTCCCGGCACGCAGGGCGACCGCGACGGCGCGCAGTGCCTGGTCCTTGACCGCCGTGGTCGCCGTCGCGAGCGCCGTCGAGGCGGCACGCGCCGCGACCAGCTTGTCGGTGAGGGTGGGGGCGGTGACGGTCGGCGACATGGTCCGATACTAGGTCGGCCGCCGGGCTCGTGACGCTGGTGGGGTCATGCCTGTGGAGACGGCCGGGAGGCGCGACTCCGGTGCAGGACTCGGCTCACGTCCGCGAGTGTCCGGCACCGCTCGCGATCCTGCCGCCGGGGCGGAGCGTGCCGCGGTGGGACGCCGCCGTCGGCGCGGGACGGTCCGGTGCCGCCGAGACGGACCCGCTTCCGGCGGCGTCTCACCCGCTCCGCGGCGTCTCGACCGAACGCCGACGTCTCGACCGCAGGCCGACGTCGCGGGCCGGCACCGTGCCTCCAGGCCGACCGAGTCCCGTCAGCGCCGCGGCGCCGCGTGGAACCAGGTGCCGACGTGCTCCCCGGCCAGTGCCCGGTCGACGAGCGCGGTCCCGGTGACGAGCACCGACGTCCCCGCCTCGGCCGCGAGCCGGGCCGCGGCGACCTTCGTGCCCGCTCCGCCGGTCCCGACGCCGGCCGCCCCGACCGACCCGAAGGTCACGCCGGCGAGCTCGTCGCCGAACGGGACCTCGTCGATGGGCTCGGCCCCCGGGTGCTCCGGCGGACGGGTGTAGAGCGACGCGACGTCGGACAGCAGCACGAGCGCGTCGGCCCCGAGGAGCCGCGCGACGAGGGCCGCGAGCCGGTCGTTGTCCCCGAAGCGGATCTCGTGGGTGGCGACCGTGTCGTTCTCGTTGACGATGGGGAGCACCCGCAGCGCGAGCAACCGGTCGACCGCCCGCTGCGCGTTCACCCGGTGCGTCGGGTTCTGCATGTCCCCCGCGGTGAGGAGCACCTGTGCCGCGACGATGCCGTGCCGGTCGAGCTCCTTCTGGTACCGGAACATGAGCACGTTCTGCCCGGTCGCGGCCGCTGCCTGCTGGGTCGCCAGGTCCTCGGGGCGTCCCTCGAGCCCGAGGAACGGGAACCCGGTGGCGATGGCACCGGAGGACACGAGCACGACCTCGGTGCCACGCGCATGTGCCGCGGCCAGGGCGTCCACGAGCGCGGCGATCTGCCCGGTGTTGTCACCGCTGACCGACGACGACCCCACCTTGACGACGAGCCGACGCGCACGCGGCACGTCCTGCCGCCGGCTGACGGGCCCGAGGTCGGTGCGTGCGCGCGCGTCGGTCATGCGTCGGTCAGTCCTGGTCGTCCCGGTCGTCGTCGGCCCACAGGCCGGACACGCGCTCCTGCTCGAGCTCGGCGCGCGCAGCCGCCTTGGCGTCCATGCGCTCGAAGTACTCCTCGCGGCGCTCGTTGCGCGTCGGGCGCGACGATCCGCCGACGCGGGCGTCCGTGCCGCGGGCGCTCGTGATGAGCTCGGCGGTCGACGTCAGCGTGGGCTCCCAGTCGAACACCATGCCGCCGTCCCCGCCGATGACGACGGTGGACCCGGCGACCGCTCCGGCCTTGAACAGGCCGTCCTCGACGCCGAGCTTCGCGAGCCGGTCGGCCAGGTAGCCGATCGCCTCCTCGTTCGTGAAGTCGGTCTGGGTGACCCAGCGCTCCGGCTTGTCGCCCCGGACGCGGTAGAAGCGGTGCTCCTCGCCGCCCTCGGCGCGCACGGTGAAGGGCTTCTCGTTGACGGCCTTCGGGCGGAGGACGATGCGCTCCTGCTCGGGCGCGGCGGGACGATCGGCACGCGCCTGCTCGACGACCTCGGCCAGGGCGAACGTCAGCTCGCGCAGACCCTTGCGGGACGCGGTCGAGATCGGGAACACGCGGTAGCCGCGCTCCTCGAGCTCGGCGGTGACGAAGTCGGCGAGCTCGGCTGCCTCGGGCACGTCGACCTTGTTGAGCGCGACGAGCTGCGGACGCTCGAGGAGCGGGGTCTGGCCCTCCGGCACCGGGTAGCGCTCCAGCTCGCCGAGGATGACGTCGAGGTCGGAGAGCGGGTCGCGGCCCGGGTCGAGCGTGGCGCAGTCGATGACGTGCAGGAGCGCCTCGCAGCGCTCGACGTGCCGGAGGAACTCGAGGCCGAGGCCCTTGCCCTCCGACGCGCCCTCGATCAGGCCCGGGACGTCGGCGACGGTGAAGCGGACCTCGCCCGACTCGACGACGCCGAGGTTCGGCGTCAGGGTCGTGAACGGGTAGTCGGCGATCTTCGGCTTCGCGGCGGAGATCGCGGCGATGAGCGAGGACTTGCCGGCGCTCGGGAACCCGACCAGGGCGACGTCGGCGATCGTCTTCAGCTCGAGGCTGACGTCGCCGGTCCACCCCGGGGTGCCGAGCAGCGCGAAGCCGGGGGCCTTGCGCTTCGTGGTCGCGAGCGCGGCGTTGCCGAGACCGCCCTGACCGCCGGGGGCCACGACGACGCGCATGCCGGGCTCGGTCATGTCGGCGAGGACCTCGCCGTCCTCGTCGTGCACCACGGTGCCGATCGGGACGGGGAGCTCGAGGGTCTCGCCGCTGACACCGCTGCGCATGTCGCCCATGCCCGGCTGGCCGTTCTTCGACGAGCGGTGCGGCGAGCGGTGGTAGCCGAGCAGGGTCGTCACCTGCGGATCGGCGACGAGGACGATGTCCCCGCCGTCACCGCCGTTGCCGCCGTCCGGGCCGGCGAGGGGCTTGAACTTCTCACGGCGGACCGACACGCAGCCGTTGCCGCCGTTCCCCGCGGTGAGGTGCAGGGTCACGCGGTCGACGAAGGTCGCCATGGGTCCACTCCTGGTTCTGACTCGAGCGCGCGGACGGTACCGCGGCGCTCGAGGTCGTGCACGAAAGAACGGGAGGGGCGGGCACGTGGCCCGCCCCTCCCGCAGAGTCTGTCGTCGCTGGTGTTACGCGTTGACGATGTTGACGACCTTGCGGCCGCCCTTGGTGCCGAACTCGACCGAACCGGCCGAGAGGGCGAACAGCGTGTCGTCGCCACCGCGGCCGACGTTGGCGCCCGGGTGGAAGTGGGTGCCGCGCTGGCGGAGGATGATCTCGCCGGCGTTGACGACCTCGCCACCGAAGCGCTTCACGCCGAGGCGCTGTGCATTCGAGTCACGACCGTTGCGAGTGGAGCTCGCACCCTTCTTGTGTGCCATCTTCTACTCCCGCCTTACGCGATCGAGGTGATCTTGACACGGGTGAGCTCAGCGCGGAAGCCCTGGCGCTTCTTGTACCCGGTCTTGTTCTTGAACTTCTGGATGACGACCTTCGGGCCGCGGAGGTCCTCGAGCACCTGGGCGGTGACGGTCACGTTCGCGAGCTCGGAAGCCGCCGACGTGATCTTGTCACCGTCCACGAGGAGCACCGGGGCGAGGTCGATGTTGCCCTTGTCGTCGGCCTTGGCACGGTCGATCGTGAGGATCGTGCCGACCTCGACCTTCTCCTGACGGCCGCCGGCGCGCACTACTGCGTAAACCACGTGGAATTCCTTACGTACTCTGCTTGAGGGAAGTCTCGGGTGCCCACTTCTGCACGAGCGGCTCCCGGAGGCCGGGCCCGATCGGCGACGCAGGCAGAACGGCCCGCTGACACCAGGGATCGAGAATACTCGATCCCCCCGGGTCCGGTCAAACGGCGACACACGTACGATGACTCGCGTGACCGTGCTGATCGACCCGCCGACGTGGCCCGCCCACGACACCGTCTGGTCGCACCTCGTCAGTGATGCATCCTACGACGAACTCCACGCCTTCGCCGAACGGGCCGGGATCCCCCGCCGCGCGTTCGACCACGACCACTACGACGTACCGCGTTCCCGCTACGACGAACTCGTGGCTGCGGGCGCGACGGCGGTGACCGGGCGCGAGCTGGTGCTCCGGCTCATCGCGAGCGGCCTGCGGGTGGCGCAGCGCGACAAGCGCGGTCGGCACCGGCACGCGCACTGACCGTCCGCGCAGGCCGCGCGGACGGTCGGCGACACGCCCCTCCCGTGGCGCGTCGCACGGGTCCGCGGCGCGACGGCCGGGAGGCGCGCCCCGCCGCAGCGACGCCGCGTCGCGCCCGGTGGACCACCCGGAGCACGCGGGGTCGCCGCGGTCCCGTCGACCCTGGCACGACGATCGATGCGACCCGCCGCAGCGTGCGGTCGGCAGCCGCCTGCCACAGCGGACGGCAGCAGCGGGAGGCCGGGCGCCGGACGCCGGACGCCGGCAGCCGCCGGTCGCCGGCAGCCCCCGGCCGGCGGGCGGCAGGGTGGCGGCCACCGGCCGGCGAGCGGCAGTGTGGCGGCGCTGTCGGCGTCCGCACGACGTCGAGCACGTCGAACCACGTGACGGCGTGGCGCGAGGTGCTTCCCGGTGGTCAGCAGCAGCTCGCGCCGTGCGGTCGGCACGGTTCGGCGTCCGGCGGTCCGGCGGTGCACGGGGTGGCCCGGCGGGGTCGAGCGAGCCGACGACGGACGCCCGGAGCCGGGCTCCCGCCGGTGGCTGTGTCAGCGCACCGGCGGTGCCCGGCGACCGAGCGTGTCGGTGTCAGCGCGTCGGCGGCGTCCACCGGTCGTCGGGCCGCTGCACGGGCGGCTGGCCGGCGGCCTGCTGGGACCCGGACGGCTGACCGTACTGCTGCTGCTGCTGCTGCTGCTGCGCACCGTAGGGCTGCACGGTCGGCGCGGGCACGGCGTCCGCAGGACGGACCGTCCCCGGTCGTCCGCCCGTCGGCCCCTGCCCCGGGCGTCCTCCCCGTGGACGCCCCAGCCAGAGCCACGCCACGGTCGACGTCGCGAGGAGCATGAGGGTGAAGGGGATGCCGTTCTGCAGGGGCCCGGTGAGGACGTCGATGACGAGCCGGGCACCCGACCCCGTCCGGACCGCGGCGTAGGACCCGGTGAAGACCCCGACGAGCGCCAGGGCGACCGTCCCCGCGGCACCGGCGAGCACGGCACGGAGGAGCACCGTCGGCAGCGGACTCCGCCGCGCGATCGGCGTGAGGAACGCGAGGGCCGTGAACGCTCCCACGTAGAACGGGAACGGCGAGGCGAACACGCCCGACACGAAGCTGCCGAGCAGGCTCGCCCCGGTGCCGTACTTCGAGAAGGGGTGCACGACGAGGGACGCCCCGAGCAGCCCGAGGACGCCGGACACCACCTCGACGAGCACGACGGACACGACGGCGATGAGGGCCCCCGTGACGTTGGCGACCGACGCTCCGGGTGCGAACGCCCGGCGCGGATCCGCGGTCCGGGGCGGCCGTGACCGCACCCGGCCCTGCTGGCCGTACGGCTGTTGGCCGTCCTGCGGCTGGCCGTACGGCTGCTGACCGTACGGCTGCTGACCGTCCTGCGGGCGGCCGTACGGCGGCTGCTGCTGGCCGCCGGGTTGCTGGCCGACGTGCTGCTGGCCGGGCCACGCCGGGCCACCGGGCTGGCCGCCCGCGGGCGGTGCGGGCTGCGACCAGCCCGCACCGTAGTACCCGCGGTCCTGCTGCCGACCGTTCGGGTCGCCCGCGTGGGTCACGTCAGTTCCCCACGATCACGGCGCCGTCGTCCTGCCCGTCGTCGTCCGAGGACGCCGGTGCGCTGATGCTCGGCGACGACACACGGCGCGACCGCGATCGGCCCTGCCCCGGCTGCTTCGGCTCCGGGAGGGCCTGCAGCACGGAGTCGAGGAGCGACTCCGCGTCGTCCCGGACCGGACGCGGCTCACGCTTGGTCACGGCCACCGGGATGTCGAGGATCGCGACGGTGTTCTCGGTCGGGGTGACGGGAGCGCTCGAGCTCACGCGGCGACGAGTCGGCGCGGTCTTCGCCGGAGCAGCCTCCTGCGCGGACGGCTCGGGAGCGGACCCCTGCGAAGGGGTCTCCTGTGCGCCAGCGGAGCCCGCGCGGCCGGAACGGTGCTGGACGGCCTCGTCGGTGTCGCGCACGGCGGACCCGCGCTGCTCGCCGCCGTGCTGTTCGGCATCCTGCTCGTCGGTACCGCGCTGCTCGGGTGCAGCACTGCCGGCACCACGACCGCCACGACGGCGGCGGCGCTTCGACCCGGACGACTGCTCGCCGTCACGGTTGCCCGCACCCCCGGCGTCCTCCGCGCCACGCTCCGGCGCGGACACCGGCGACGGACCGGACGCTGGTGCATCGGCCGAGGCGGAGACCGCGGCCTCGGGGTCCGGGGTCGCCGCACCGCCGCGCGGCGACGCCACGCCGGTCACCGGTTCGCCGGACGACGCCTCGTCGTGGGGCAGGGTCGAGGCCGCGATGCGGGACAGCGCGTTCTTGACGTCCTCGGTGATCTGGTGCGCCTGCGACGACTGGCCGGTCGACCCGTTGCCGGAGCCCCCGTTGCCCGAGCCGCCGTTGCCAGCGTGCCCGTTGCCTCCCTGGCCGTTGCCGTTGCCGTTGCCACCGGTCGAGCCGCCGTTGCCGCGGCCCTTGCGGCGCCCCTTCGAGGGCCCGGGGTCCGCGTTGTTGTCGTTGACCTTGGCGTTGACCTCGTCGAGCGACTCACGCAGCCCGACACCGATCTTCTTGCGGGTCATCTGCACGAGGCCGAGCGAGGTGACCTCGGCCACCTGGTGCTTCGTGCGGTCGCGGCTCAGGCACTCGACGAGACGACGCAGCACCAGGTCGCGGTTCGACTCGAGCACCATGTCGATGAAGTCGATGACGATGATGCCGCCGATGTCGCGCAGGCGGAGCTGTCGGACGATCTCCTCGGCCGCCTCGAGGTTGTTCTTGGTGACGGTCTCCTCGAGGTTGCCGCCGGAGCCGACGAACTTGCCGGTGTTGACGTCGACGACCGTCATGGCCTCGGTGCGGTCGATCACGAGCGAGCCACCCGAGGGCAGCCAGACCTTGCGGTCCAGGGCCTTCTCGATCTGCTCGTTGAGGCGGTACTCCTCGAACGAGTCCGGGCCGTCGTAGATCTCGACGCGGTCCTTAAGATCGGGCGCCACGGCGTCGAGGTACTCCTCGATGGTGCCGCGCGCGGCCTCGCCGTCGATGATCAGCTTCGTGAAGTCCTCGTTGAAGACGTCACGCACGATCTTGACGAGCAGGTCCGGCTCCGAGTGCAGCAGGACCGGGGCGTGCCCGTTCTGCACCTTCTTCTGGATCGCGTCCCACTGGCTGGTCAGGCGCTGCACGTCGCGCGTGAGCTGTTCCTCGGTCGCACCCTCGGCAGCGGTGCGGACGATGACGCCCGCGTGCTCCGGCAGGACCTCCTTGAGGATCTTCTTCAGGCGCGCACGCTCGGTGTCCGGCAGCTTGCGCGAGATGCCGTTCATGGAGCCGTTCGGCACGTAGACCAGGTAGCGACCAGGCAGCGAGACCTGCGAGGTCAGACGGGCACCCTTGTGCCCGACCGGGTCCTTGGTGACCTGCACGAGGACCTTGTCCCCGGGCTTGAGCGCGGCCTCGATGCGTCGGCCGTGGTTGCCGGTGTCGACCGAGTTCCAGTCGACCTCGCCCGCGTAGAGCACGGCGTTCCGACCGCGGCCGATGTCGACGAAGGCCGCCTCCATCGAGGGCAGCACGTTCTGCACCTTGCCGAGGTAGACGTTCCCGATGAGCGAGACGTTGTGCGACTTGGTGACGTAGTGCTCCGCGAGGACGTTGTCCTCGAGCACGCCGATCTCGATCTTCGACGAGCTCGACCGGACGATCATCTGGCGGTCGACGCTCTCGCGGCGCGCGAGGAACTCGTCCTCGGTGATGACCGTGCGACGACGACCGGCGTCACGGCCGTCGCGGCGACGCTGCTTCTTCGCCTCGAGTCGGGTGGACCCCTTGATGCGCTGCGGCTCGGTGATGAGCTCCGGCTCGCGGCGGCGCGGCTCCTGGTGGTCGCGCGGCTCACGGACGCCGCGCTCCTGGCGGTCGGCACTGCTCCCGCGACGACGCGAGCGACGGCGGCTGCCGCCCTGCTCGTCGTCCTCGTCGTCGTCCTCGTCACGCGCAGCGCGCGCCGGCAGGGCCGGCAGGTCCGGCAGGACCGGCGCGTGGAAGATCAGGCTGAGGGTGCTGGTCGCCTTCGGCACGAAGGGCTCGTCCGCCTCCGGGGCGGATGCGGGCTCCGGCCGGGAGGCACCGCCCACCTCGACCGCGTCGGTCGCCACCGCGGTGGACGCGTCGTCCGCCGTGGTCGCCCCGTCCGGGTCGGCCGCTGTGGTCGCAGCGGGTGCGTCCGCGACCGTGCTGCGCTCGGTGCCGGCTGCACCGCCGTCCGACGACGCCTCGACGACGGGCTGGCTGCCCGTGACCGTCGAGACGTCCTGGGGCTCCGCCGCGGCGGCCGTGACGTGCTCGACCGCGACCTCGACGGCGTCGTCCGCCGTCGCCGTGTCCGTCGACGCAGGGGTCGTCGACGCAGGGTTCGTCGGCTCGGGGGTCGTCGGCTCGCTGCCCGTCGCTTCGGTGTCCGTCGCTTCGGCATCCGTCGACGCGCTGTCCGGGGCGACCGGTCCGTCGACCGCAGCGGTCTCGTCGGTCGGCGCGTCGTCGGTCACGGCGACCGTCTCGATGTCGCTGGTGTCGGTGTCGACGTCACCACGGGCCTCCTGGCCGGTGGACCGGGCGCGACGGCTGCCGAACAGGCGGCCACGGCGCTTCGGTGCGACTTCTTCGTTGTTCGGGTTGTCGGTGTTCTGCTCCACCATGGATCTGGTGCACTCCTCGGCCCCACTCGCGTCCTGACGGACGGCGGGAATTCTGTGGTTGTCACGGGTGGCGTCCACGCCCCCGTGTTCGTTCTCGTGACCGGTGTTCGTCGTCCCGGCGTGCGGTCCGGTGTCGTTCCGTGTCGGACACCCGGCCCGACCGGCTCGGCATCGGATGTGACGCGAGTCCCGGTCACGGCGCGCTCTCACCGCGCCTGATCGTCCGGGCTGCGCCCGGAAAGCTCTCTCGCCGCACGGATCGGCCGCGCGACTGCTGTCATTGTCGCACGAGGTGCCAGGAAAGGTCCGGAACGGACATGCGATGATGACGCCGTGAGCACGAGCGCAACCACGCCCCGCCGCCCGGTCGCGATGGCGGTCTTCCTCATCGTCACCGGAGCAGTCGGCCTCTTCGCCGCGTTCAACCTGGTGCTGGACGAGTTCGCGAAGTACGAGAACCCCTCGAAGGCGCTCAGCTGCGACGTGAGTCCGTTCGTGAACTGCTCGCAGGTGATGACGAGCTGGCAGGGCTCCCTGTTCGGGTTCCCGAACCCGCTCCTCGGCGTGATGGGCTTCGTCGCCCCGATCGCCGTCGGGGTGATGCTGCTCGCCGGCATGCGGAACGGTCACCGCTGGTTCTGGGTGCTGTTCAACGCCGGGGTGTTCCTGGCGTGGGTGTTCGTCACCTGGCTCTTCACGCAGACCGTCTGGGTCATCGGCTACCTGTGCCCCTGGTGCCTGCTCGTGTGGACCGTGACGATCCCGATGTTCTGGATCTTCACGACCTGGAACGCGGCGCAGGGACGCTTCGGCGCCGGGCTCCAGCGGGTCGGGCGCTCGCTGCTGCCCTACTCGTGGGCGTTCGTGCTGGCGAACTACGCCGTGATCGTGGTCAGCATCCTCATCGTGTTCCCCCGCGTGCTCTCGACGCTCCCGTTCTGACGCCGCGCTCGTGACGGCGTCCCGGTCCGCCTGACGCTGCCGGGCCGCTGCTCGGTGCACGTCCCGGTCGTCCTGACGCCACCGGACCGTTGCGATGCCCCCCGTCCCGGTCCCTCGAGCGGGCCAGATCCGTCACGCTCGACGTTCTCCGGCGACGGATCGTGCCCTCGCCCGGATCGCCAGCGGCGTGTCCTGCCCACTCGGGAGGGCCGTCGGATCGGTCCTGATCGCTCGCGCAGCGTCCGGACGACACGTGCTCCTCGCTCCTCCGGTGTGCGAGCGGATCGTCCCGCACCGGCGAGCGTGCTGCCTCGGCCCGTGATCCGCCGACCCGGCCAGGCCCGGACGCCCGATCCTTCCCATGACACCTGCGATGCACGGCGCTTTCGGGCATCCCTGGTGCAACCGAAGCGCCAGGTACGCCCGGTTTCGCTCGGTACGCCCGGATCGACCAGGTGCGCACGCCGCCGCGCGCCCCCGCGCCGCACCGCACCTCCCCGCACCCCAGGCGCCTCCCCGCGCCCCAGGCTCTGCGTCGCGCGCCCGCGCCCCAGGCAGTCCGGGGACAGCGATCGGCCCCGCGCTCCCGGATCGGGAGCGCGGGGCCGAGTGCGGCGGGGCCGACTACTTCGCGGCGGCCTCGATGGTCGGGACGACGTCGGTGAGGGTGCTCACACGCTGCCCGTTCACCAGGATCGTCGGCGTGCCGAAGCCCTGGGGACCGGCGACCGCCGGGTCCGAGGTGACCTGGTTCGTGATCTTCGTGACCCAGCCCTTGTACGTCTCGTTCGACAGGCACTCGGACACGTCGGAGCCGGTGGCCCCGCCGGCCTTCACCAGGTCGGCGATCTCGGCGTTGGTCAGGCCCTTCGTGCCCTCCTCCGGCTGCTTCTCGAAGAACTGCGTCTGCACGTCGAGGAACTTGTCCGGCGCGTAGTTCGCGACGCACATCGCGGCGTTCGCGGCACGGCTGGCGTAGCGCGAGCCGAGGTAGCTGCGGTCGAGGATCGACACCGGGTGGATCTCGAGCGTCGCCTGACCGTTCTTCACGAAGTCGGTGATCTGGTCGGCGTAGGCGCCCTCGAACTGCTTGCAGACCGGGCAGGCCCAGTCGACGTACTCGACGACCTTGACCTTGCCGTCGCTGTCGGCCGTGGCGACCGGGGACGGGGTGCCGTCCGCCGAGACCGCTCCGGTCGTGACGGGGGTGATCTTGCCGTCGCCGCCGGTGAACTGGATGCCACCGGTGACCATGTTCTTCGGGCCGGCGGCGGAGGTGGTGCCCCCGCTGTTCACGTTCACCACGACGATCGCGATGATCGCCGCGACGGCCACGATGCCCAGGCCGATGCCGCCCTGCAGGAACCACTTGTTGCGGCGCTTGCGGCGCTTCTCGGCGTCGGCCCGCTGGCGGGCGACCTCACGGGCGTGCTGGCGACGCTCGTTCTTCGTGGGACGGTCGTTGTTCGTCATCGCGTCTGTGCTCCGCTTCGGTCGATCAGGCGAACCAGAGGGCGAGCTCGCGGGCGGCCGACTCCGGGGAGTCCGAGCCGTGCACGAGGTTCTGCTGCACCTTGAGGCCCCAGTCGCGACCGAGGTCGCCACGGATGGTCCCCGGGGCGGCCGAGGTCGGGTCCGTGGTGCCGGCGAGCGAGCGGAAGCCCGCGATCACACCGTTGCCGGCGACGCGCACGGCGACGACCGGGCCGGACTGCATGAACTCGACGAGCGGCTCGAAGAACGGCTTGCCCTGGTGCTCCTCGTAGTGCTGGTCGAGGAGCTCACGCGACGCCGTGACCATCTTGAGGTCGACGATCTCGTAGCCCTTGGTCTCGATGCGACGGAGGACCTCTCCGGTGAGCTGGCGGGCGACGCCGTCGGGCTTGACGAGGACGAGGGTCTCTTCGAGATCGGACACGCAGTTCTCCTGTGGTTCGGTGGTGGTCAGTCCTCGGCCTGAGCGGCCCGGAACGCGGCGTTCTGCCGGTCGAGCTGACCGCCCTTGACGAAGCAGAACACCCACAGCGCCAGGAACACCGCGCCGACCGCGAACATGAACGGCTCGATGAAGCCGGTGGCGAGGATGGCCGCCTGCAGCAGCCACCCGAACCATACACCGGCGCGCTTGCCCGTCAGGCGTGAGGCAGCTGCGAGGACGATGATCGCCAGGATGCCGCCACCGAACGCCGCGAGCGGCGGCAGCGTGCCCTTCCCGTAGACGACGAGCATCGGGAAGAAGAACATCACGGCCTCGAGTCCGAGGGTGATCGCGAGGAGGCTCTCGCGGGCACCGCGCTGCGGGCGCGGCTTCCGCACGCGCGGCTGTCGACCCGGCCGGGAGGCCCGTGGTGCGTCCGTCACTTCGTCCCGCTCTCCGCGTGGACCAGGTCCATGACCTTCCCCACCATGACGATGGAGCCGGCGACGAGCACGAGGGCGTCCTCGGCGTCCGCCTCCTCCGCCAGGTCGCGCGCTTCCTGCAGTGCCTGCTCGAGCGCGGGTTCGACGACCACGCGGTCCTCGCCCACCTCGGCCACGACGATGCGGGCGAACGCGTCCGCGTCGAGTGCACGGTCCCCCGGCGGCTGCGTGACGACGAAGGTCTGGACCGTGTCCTTGAGCGCCCGGACGAAGCCGCGGGCGTCCTTGTCGCCGAGGATCCCGACGACGCCGACGACGTGCTCGGACGGGAACGCGACCGGCAGCGCCTCGGCCAGGGCGCGCGCCCCGTGCGGGTTGTGCGCGGCGTCGACCACGACCGTGGGCTCCTGCGCGATCGGCTGCAGCCGGCCGGGGCTGGTCGCGTTCGCGAGGCCCTCGGACAGGACGTCCTCGTCGAGGGCCTGCGAGCCCCGCCCGAGGAACGACTCGACCGCGGCGATGGCGACGGCGGCGTTGTGCGCCTGGTGCTGGCCGAAGAGCGGGACGAACAGGTCGTCGTAGCGCCCGGCGATGCCCTGCACGGTGACGAGCTGCCCGCCGACGGCCGGGGTGTCGGACACGACGGAGAACCCGGTGCCCTCGACGGCGAGCGTCGACTCGGTGAGCTCCGCGGCCCGCTCGAGCTCCGCGAGGGCCTCGGGCGTCTGCGCACTGGAGACGACCGACGACGACGGCTTGATGATCCCCGACTTCGTGCGGGCGATCTCGGCGACGGTCGACCCGAGCTGCTTGGCGTGGTCGATCGCCACGGGGGTGATCACCTGCACCTGGCTCTGCACCACGTTGGTGGAGTCCCACTCGCCGCCCATGCCGACCTCGATGACGGCGACGTCGACCGGTGCCTCGGCGAAGCACGCCAGGGCCAGGACGGTCAGCGCCTCGAAGAAGGTCAGCGGCTGCTCGCCCTTGTCGGTGAGCTCCTGGTCCGTCATCGCCAGGATCGGGGTGATGTCGTCCCAGTTCTCCACGAACCGGTCGGCCGCGATCGGCTCACCGTCGATGACGATGCGCTCCCGGATCGACACCAGGTGCGGACTCGTCATGAGGCCGGTGCGCAGCCCGTGGGCGCGGACGATGCTCTCCGCCATGCGCGCGGTCGACGTCTTGCCGTTCGTGCCGGTGACGTGGATGACCGGGTACGCCAGGTGCGGGTCGCCGAGGAGCTCGACGGCCCGTCGGGTGGCGGTCAGCCGACGTTCGGGTGCCTGCTCGCCGATCCGGGCGTACAGGGCGGCTTCGACGCGCTGCACCTCGTCGTCGTCGCCGCCGTACGGCAGCGCGTCCGTCGGGGTCTGGTCGCCGGACGGTCCGACCGGGATGCGGACCCCGGCCGTGTCGTCGAGCGGACCGAGGTCCTCGATGCCGTCGTGGTCGTCGTCGTACTGCTCGCTGTCGCTCATGCGCGTGCCACCTCCACGGACACCTTCGCACCGTCGCCGACGTCCGAGCCCTCGCCGGGAGCGAACGTCGTCGTGGTCACCTCGACGCTCGTCGCGAGGGTCTCCCCCGCGATGAGCTGCTCGTGCGTGCGGATCGCGTCCTCGGCGTCCTCGGAGACCCGGAGCGTCAGGACGATGCGGTCGCTGACGTCGAGGTCGGCGTCGCGGCGGGCCTGCTGCACGGCGCGGACGACGTCACGGGCGAGCCCCTCGGCCTCGAGCTCGGGGGTCGTCACGGTGTCGAGCACCGCGAAGCCGCCGCCGTCGAGGAACGCCACCGCGACGGAGTCGTCCGCGACGGTGAGGTCGAGCGTGTACTCGCCCTCGACGAGGTCGACGCCGCCGACCGTCACGCCGGACTCGGTCGCGACCCAGTCACCCTTCTTGGCGGCCGGGATCACCTGCTGCACCTGCTTGCCGATCCGGGGGCCGGCGGCGCGGGCGTTGACGGTGAGCTTCCGCTCGATGCCGTAGCGGCCGAGCGAGGACTCCTCCTGCTGCTCGAGCACGACGCGCTTCACGTTGAGCTCGTCACGCAGGATGTCTGCGAACGGTTCGATCGCTGCCGGGTCCGGCACGACCAGCGTCAGGGTCGCGAGGGGCAGACGGACACGGCGGCCGGTCGCCTTGCGGAGCGCGAGCCCCTTCGACGCGACGTCGCGCACGCGGTCCATCGCGGCGACCAGGGCGTCGTCGGCCGGGAACTCGTCGGCGGACGGGAAGTCCTCGAGGTGCACGCTGCGCCCGCCGGTCAGGCCCTTCCAGACCTCCTCCGTGACGAGCGGCGCGAGCGGGGCGGCGACGCGGGTGAGCGTCTCGAGCACGGTGTACAGCGTGTCGAACGCCGCGCGGGCCTCGGGTGAGGACTCCGCACCGAGCCAGAACTTGTCGCGCGACCGACGGACGTACCAGTTGGTCAGCACGTCGGCGAAGTCCCGGACGGCCTGGGCCGCGAGCGGGGTGTCGAGCGCGTCGAGGTGCGTGGTCACGTCCGCGACGAGCACCCGGGTCTTCGCGAGCAGGTACCGGTCGAGCACGTCGGTGCTCGCCGTGCTGCGCGAGGCCTGGTAGCCGGTGTCGCCGGAGGCGTTCGCGTAGAGGGTGAAGAAGTAGTACGTCGACCAGAGCGGCAGCAGGAACTCGCGGACACCCTGGCGGATGCCCTCCTCGGTCACGACGAGGTTGCCGCCGCGGATGACCGACGACGACATGAGGAACCAGCGCATCGCGTCGGCGCCGTCGCGGTCGAACACCTCGGAGACGTCCGGGTAGTTCCGGAGCGACTTCGACATCTTCTGGCCGTCCGAGCCGAGCACGATGCCGTGGCTGATCACGTTCCGGAAGGCCGGGCGGTCGAACAGCGCGGTCGACAGCGCGTGCATGACGTAGAACCAGCCGCGGGTCTGCCCGATGTACTCGACGATGAAGTCCGCGGGGCTGTGCTCCTCGAACCACTCGCGGTTCTCGAACGGGTAGTGCACCTGCGCGTACGGCATCGAGCCGGAGTCGAACCACACGTCGAACACGTCGGAGATGCGTCGCATGGTCGACTGCCCCGTCGGGTCGTCGGGGTTCGGCCGGGTCAGCTCGTCGATGAACGGACGGTGCAGGTCGACCTCGCCGTCGGCGTTCAGCGGCAGGCGACCGAAGTCGCGCTCGAGCTCCTCGAGCGAGCCGTAGACGTCCTGGCGCGGGTACGCCGGGTCGTCCGACACCCAGACCGGGATCGGCGTGCCGAAGTACCGGTTGCGGGACACCGACCAGTCGATCGCGTTGCCGACCCACTTGCCGAACTGACCGTCCTTGACGTTGTCCGGCACCCAGTTGATGTCCTGGTTGAGCTCGCCCATGCGGTCGCGGAACTCGGTGACGCGGACGAACCACGACGAGACCGCCTTGTAGATGAGCGGCTTGCGGCAGCGCCAGCAGTGCGGGTAGCTGTGCTCGTACGAGGCCTGGCGGAGCAGTCGGCCCGCCTCGCGCACGGCCTTCGTCAGCGGCTTGTTGGCGTCCGACCAGAGCATGCCGGCGACGTCGCCGAACTGCGTCGTGAAGAGTCCGCCCTCGTCGAGGGACAGCACCACGGGGATGCCGGCGGCCGCGCAGACCTCCTGGTCGTCGGCGCCGTACGCCGGGGCCTGGTGCACGATGCCGGTGCCCTCACCCGTCTCGACGTACTCGGCGACGAGGATGCGCCACGCGTGCTCGTAGCCCTCGGCCTCCGCGAGGAAGTCGAACAGGCGCTCGTACTCGACGCCGTCGAGCTCGGCGCCGACGACCGTGCGGAGCACGGCGGCGAGCGCGTCGTCCGCGCTCTCGTAGCCGAGCTCCTTCGCGTGGGCGGCCACGGTGTCCGAAGCCAGGAGGTACCGAGCCGAGCCGGCGTCGCCACCGTCAGCCGCGCCTCCCGGCCCGGCCGGCACGACCGCGTACGCGATCTCCGGACCGACCGCGAGCGCCGCGTTCGTCGGCAGGGTCCAGGGGGTCGTCGTCCAGGCGAGTGCGCGGACCCCGGTCAGGTCGAGTGCAGCGGCGCGGGCGCCCTGCAGCGGGAACGACACCGTGACCGACTGGTCCTGGCGCATCTTGTAGACGTCGTCGTCCATGCGCAGCTCGTGGTTCGAGAGCGGCGTCTGGTCGTTCCAGCAGTACGGCAGGACGCGGAAGCCCTCGTACGCCAGGCCCTTGTCCCAGAGCTGCTTCCACGCCCACAGGACGCTCTCCATGAAGGTGACGTCGAGGGTCTTGTAGTCGTCCTCGAAGTCGACCCAGCGCGCCTGGCGGGTGACGTACGCCTGCCACTCGTCGGTGTACTGCAGCACGGACTTCCTGGCGGCCGCGTTGAAGACGTCGACGCCCATGTCGTCGATCTCGTGCTTCTCGGTGATCCCGAGCTGCCGCATCGCCTCGAGCTCGGCGGGCAGGCCGTGGGTGTCCCAGCCGAACCGGCGGTGCACCTGCTTGCCGCGCATGGTCTGGTAGCGCGGGAAGACGTCCTTCGCGTAGCCGGTCAGCAGGTGACCGTAGTGCGGCAGGCCGTTGGCGAACGGCGGGCCGTCGTAGAACGTCCACTCGGTGCAGCCCTCGCGCTGGTCGATCGACGCCTGGAAGGTGTCGTCGCCCTTCCAGAAGGCGAGGATCCCCTGCTCGACGGCGGGGAAGCTCGGCGAGGGCGTGACGCCGTCGGCGTTCGAGTTCAAGGGGTAGCGCACCGCATGGCTCCTGTGGTCGGGGTTCTCTGCCACGAGGACGGAGCGTGCTCCGCGGTACCACCTCGCTTGCCGGCCGCTGCTCGCGCTGCGACCGACCGCTCGTTCGCCGGATGGGGTGCGGTCCGGTCCGCCCGGGTCTACTGACGGCGGTGGTGCTGCCGCGTTCTTCCGGAGGCTCACCGGTGATGGCCGGTTCGACGCCTGGTGGGACGAGTCTACAAGAGTCGGAGCATGCTGGAGCGATGCCCTCGTCCGAGAAGCAGGACCGTCCGGAGTCCCTGCTCACCGTCGTCATCGCCTTCGCCGCCAACCTGCTCGTCGCCGTCGCCAAGACCGTCGCCTCCTTGATCTCGGGCTCGGCGTCGATGACCGCGGAGGCCGCGCACTCGTGGGCCGACACGGGCAACGAGATCTTCCTGCTCGTCGCCGAACGACGCGGTGCGAAGAAACGGGACCGGAAGCACCCGCTGGGGTACGGCCGTGAGACCTACATCTGGTCGATGTTCGCCGCGTTCGGCCTCTTCACCGCGGGTGCCGTCGTGTCGATCTGGCACGGCATCACCGAGCTCGGCGAGACCGGTCCGGCCGAGGACGTCGTGCTCAACTACGTCGTGCTCGGCATCGCGTTCGTCCTCGAGGGCACGAGCTTCCTGCAGGCCTACCGCCAGGCACACGGAGCCGCCACGAAGCGCCGCGTCCCGGTGCTCCGCCACGTGCTGCAGTCGTCGAACCCCACGCTCCGGGCGGTCTTCGCCGAGGACGCCGCGGCGCTGGTCGGCCTCGTGATCGCGTTCCTCGGCGTGCTGCTGCACCAGCTCACCGGCCTCGCGGTGTTCGACGCGATCGGCTCCATCGCGGTCGGACTCCTGCTCGGGGTCGTCGCGATCGTCCTCATCGAGCGCAACCGCCGGTTCCTGGTCGGCGAGGCGACGTCCCCCGAGCTCGAGGACGCCGTGCTCACCGAGCTGCTCCGTCGCGACGAGGTGGAGCGCGTCACCTACCTGCACCTGGAGTTCGTCGGACCGTCCCGGGTGTTCCTGGTGGCGGCGGTCGACCTGACCGGCAACGAGCTCGAGGACCACGTCGCGGTCCGGCTCCGTCGGGTCGAGGCGTCGCTCGAGGAGAGCCAGTACATCGAGGAGGCCGTCCTCACCCTGAGCATCCCGGGCGACGCGTCGCTCGCGGCCCGAGGGGACGGCGACGTCCCGGGGATCGTGCGCGACGGCACGGTGGAGGACGTCGCGGCCGGCGGTGCCGGGACGCTCCGCACCGAGTAGCGCCCGTCGCCTCAGCGCGCGTCGAGGCCTGCCGCGACCGGGGTCAGCGCCGCGCCGACGTACTCGACGAGGGACCTGCGGGCGACACCGTCGGCGACCCACACCCCGAACGCCGCCGCCGCGGCCCCGAGCATCGCCCCGGACACGGTCTGCGGCCACAGGGACGTCGGGTGCTCCCCCGTCCGCGAGCCGACGAACGCCGAGACCGCCCCGTGCTGTGCCATCACCCGCGCCGCCACACTGGCGACGAGCTCGGTGCCGATGTCCATCACCTCGGCCTGGGCGATCGCCCACGGCACCCGGTCCGGGTCGTGCGCCCGCGCCGCGGCGAGCACGGCCTGCTCCACGGCGCGCACGGGCGAGGACTCCGTCGAGGCGGTGAGGAACGCGGGCAGGTCGGCGACCGCGGCGTCGAGCTCCAGCCAGAGCACGTCCGACTTCGCCCCGAAGTAGTTGAAGAACGTCGCCCGGCTCACCCCGGCCCGGGCCGCGATCTGGTCGACGGTCGTCCGCGCGTACCCCTGCTCGAGGAACAGCTCGGCAGCCGCGTCGGCGAGGACCTCGGCACTCGAGCGTCGGGGGCGGCCACCGCGGCGCATCGTCTCGTCCATGCCGCCAGTAAACCGCTAGACTCGTGCAGCCATGATCTTGGACCGAGTACAGAAAACACGCGCCCGCGCGCTCCTCACCGCCGCGGGAGCCACCGCGGTCCTGCTGGCCCTGACCGCCTGCACCGGCGGTGGCACCGCCACGGACGCCGGCACGCCGGTCAGCGGCGGGACGCTCACGTACGCCTCCGGCGACGCCGAGCCGACCTGCCTCGACCCGCACGTCGGCGGGAACTACCCGCAGGCCCTGCTGTCGACGCAGTACATCGAGATGCTCACCGGCCTCGACCGGGCGGGGAAGCCGACGCCGGCCCTCGCGACCGGGTGGACGACGAGCGACGACGGGAAGACCCTGACGCTCGACCTGCGCACGGACGTGTCGTTCTCCGACGGCACCCCGTTCGACGCGGCCGCCGTCGTCGCGAACATCGAGCACGTGCAGGACCCGACGACGGCGTCGAGCACGGGCTACCTCGCCCTGCAGTCGATCACGAAGGCCACGGCGACCGACGACCACACCGTCACGCTGACCCTGAGCCGCCCGGACAGCGCGCTGCTCGAGTCGTTCTCGCAGCCCTGGGTCGGCATGGAGTCACCGAAGGCCCTGCAGCGCCCGCAGGCGACGAACTGCGCATCCCCCGTCGGCACCGGCCCGTTCACCGTCACGGAGTGGCAGCGGGGCGATCGCATCACCCTGGCGAAGAACGACGCGTACACGCCGCTCACCGGCTCGACGGAGCCCCGCCTCGACGGCATCACGTGGCGCTTCCTGCCCGACTCGACCTCGCGCTACGCCGCACTGCAGGCCGGCCAGGTCGACGTCATCGACAACGCCCAGCCCGACCAGCTGAAGAGCGCCTCGACGAAGGGCGCGATCCGCGACCTCGACGCCCCGCGCCCCGGCGCCTCGAACCGCCTCGAACTGAACTCCGGGCACGGGGTGTTCCGCGACGAGGCGGTCCGGAAGGCCTTCATCGCCGGCGCCGAGATCGACCCGGGCCTGCAGAGCCTGTTCCTCGGCACCGCGAAGCGCTCGTACTCGGTGCTGTCGAGCGTCGAGCCCGACGGGTACTCCGATCCGGCGCTGTTCGAGTACTCCCCGAAGACGGCGGGACGCCTGCTCGACGAGGCCGGTTGGAAGGTCGGCAGCGACGGCGTCCGCGAGAAGGACGGGCAGCGGCTCACCGTCACCTTCCCGGTGTCGACGAACCAGTCGGTGCCCGCGGAGCGCAGCCTGTTCCAGCAGGTCCAGGCCTCGGAGAAGGCGGTCGGGTTCGACGTGCGGCTCGAGGAGCTCGACCTCTCCAGCTGGTACGCCGCCCTCGCCGCGAACGAGTACGACGTCGTCAGCGCTCCGTACACCAAGGTCGGCCCGGACGTCCTCCGCATCCTGTACGACAGCGCGAGCATCGAGCCCGCACCGTCGGGCTACTTCGCGAACCTCGCGCAGCTCGACGACCCGACGGTCGACGACCTGCTGGAGCGTGCGGCACGCACGTCGGACGCCGACGAGCGCGGCGACCTGTACCGCCAGGCGCAGCAGCGGATCCTGGCGAGCGGCACCGTCCTGCCGCTCTACGACCAGCAGAACCACTTCCTGTACCGCTCCGCCGTCCACGGCATCGAGACCACGTCGGTCTCCACCCCGTGGTTCGGCACCGCGTGGATCGCCCGCTGACGGGCGAGCCGGCCGGGAGGCCCGCCCCGCGTCCGCCACGCACCGGCACCCGTCGCGGGTGGTCGGCGTGGGTCCTGTGGGGTCTCCGCCGTGCGGCCGGCGGCATCGGGGTGCTCTGGGCGGTCGCCACGATCGTCTTCGTCGCGATCCGGTTGATCCCGGGTGACCCGGCGCTGGCGATCCTCGGCGGCCCCGGGTCCCAGGCCTCGGCGGAGGCGGTCGAGGCCGTCCGCCGCGAGTACGGCCTCGACCGGCCGGTGCTCGTGCAGTACGCGGTGTTCCTCGGGCGCCTGGCGACCGGGCACCTCGGCGACTCGTACGCGTTCCGCACGCCCGTGTCCGAGCTCCTCGCGCAGCAGGTCCCCGTGACGCTGACGCTCGCGGTCGCCGGACTCGTCGTCGCCTGGGTCCTGGCGATCGGCGCCGCGTGGTGGTCGACGCAGCGCGGGCGGATCGCCGCGGCCCTGACCGGCGCGATCACCGTGACGGCGAGCGTCGTGCCGCACTTCTGGCTCGGCAGCGTGCTCATCGTGGTCTTCGCGAGCGCACTCGGGTGGGTGCCGGCGGTGTCGGACGGCAGCCTGCGCGGTTGGGTCCTGCCCGTGCTCACCGTCGCCGTGCCGGTCGCGGGGTACCTCGCCGAGACGGTCCGCGACGGCGTGGTCGACGCCCAGCGCTCCGCGTTCGCCCTCGCAGCCCGCGGCCGCGGGGAGACCCGCGTCGGACTGTTCGGTCGTCACCTGCTCCGGCACGCGGCGCTCCCCGGGATCGCCCTGTCCGCGTGGGCCTTCGGCTCGCTGGTCTCCGGTGCCGTGGTCGTCGAGTCGGTCTTCGCGCTGCCCGGCATCGGTCGTGCCCTGGTCACCGCGGTCACCCAGCGGGACATGCCCCTGGTGGCCGGGATCGCCCTCGTGTCCGCCGCGGCGTACGTCGTCGTGCTGGCGGTCGCGGACCTGGTCGAGCGGGCGGTGGACCCGCGGACCCGCGACCGACGCCCGGCCGGTCGCGTGGGGCGAGTGCGCGTGCGCACGCAGGGCAGGGTGGACGCACGGTGAGCGGGGTGCTCGACCCGGGCCTCCCGGCCGGTGCGTCCGAGGGGCGGGCCCGACGGTCCGAGCGGTTCCGTGGGGGGACGCTCGGCCCGGCGGGCTCGGTCGCGGCGGTCGTCGTCGCGGTCGCGGTGCTGGCGGCGGTCTGGCCGGCGCTGCTCGGCGGCGGCGACCCGCTCGCGGTGCACCCCGCCGACGCCCTGACGCCACCCGGACCGGCGCACCCCTTCGGCACCGACGAGTCCGGACGCGACGTGCTCGCGCGCGTGGTCGCGGGGACACGGGCGTCACTCGTGGTCGGGGTCGCCGCGACGCTCGTCGGCGGTCTCACCGGGATCCTGCTCGGCACGCTCGCCGGACTCGGTGGCCGGATCGTGGACGCGGTCGTCGGCCGGGTCACCGAGGTGGCGTTCGCGCTGCCGCTGCTGCTCGTCGCGCTCGTCGTCATCGCGGTCACCGGCCCCGGACCGGTGCCCGCGACCCTGGCGGTGGGGTTCGCCACGGCGCCCGGGTACGCCCGGATCGTCCGCGGCCTGGTCCGGAGTGCGCGGTCGTCGCAGGTGGTCGAGACCGCCGTGCTGCAGGGCCGCTCCCCCGGCCGGATCGTGTTCCGGCACGTCCTGCCCGCGGCACTCTGGCCCGTCGTCGCCGTCGCCACGCTCGGGGTCGGCCAGGCGGTCGTGTGGGCGTCGGCGCTCAGCTACCTCGGGGTCGGGACCCCGCCGCCCGCGCCGGAGTGGGGTGCGATGCTCGCGGACGGCCGCACCTACCTGCTGACCGCGCCGTGGATGAGCACCTTCCCGGGCCTCGCCATCGTGGTGCTGGCGACCGCGGTGACGGTGCTCGGCCGTGCGGTGCGGCGGACGGGGGCCGTGCGGTGAGGAGCTCCGAGCGGGGGCCCGACGACGTCGCGGGACGGACCGGTGCAGCACGGCCGGTGGGGGCCCGCGTGCTCGACGTCCGCGGGCTCGCGGTGTCGATCGACGGCGCGACGGTGGTGCACGGCGTCGACCTGCACGTCGACGCCGGTGAGTGCGTCGCCCTGGTCGGGGCGTCCGGCTCCGGCAAGACCGTGACCGCCCGGGCGGTGCTCGGGCTCTCCGCAGCGGGTGCCGCGGTCACCGCCGACCGCCTCGACCTCGTCGGCTCCGACGTGCGCGGGCTCGCCGAGCGGCGCTGGCGTCGGCTCCGCGGGAGCACCGTCGGCTACGTCGGCCAGGAGGCCCTCGGCGCACTCGACCCCCTCCGCCCCGTCGGCCGCGAGGTCGCCGACGCCCTGCGCCTGCACACCGACCTGCGCGCAGCGGAACGGGTCGATGCCGTGCGCGCCGCACTGGCGGGCGTGGGGCTCGACCCCGCGATGGCGACCGACGGCCGGCGCTCCGGCACGCTCTCCGGCGGCATGCGACAGCGCGCGCTGATCGCGGCGGCGACCGTGGCCTCCCCCGCGCTCGTGGTGGCGGACGAACCGACGACCGCCCTCGACGCCGCCGTGGCCGTCACCGTGATGGAGCAGCTCCGGGCCGTGCAGGACCGCGGCGCCGGGCTGCTGGTCATCACGCACGACCTCGGGCTCGTCGCCGGGTGGGCGGACCGGGTGCTCGTCGTCGACGAGGGGACGGTGGTCGAGCACGGACCGGTCGCCGAGGTCTTCGCAGCACCGCAGCACCCGGCGACCGCAGCCCTGGTGCGGGCGGCACGGGCGGACACGCGCCGGGCCGTGGGACGGGTGCCCCGGACCGGTGCGCCGTCGGCCCCGCTCCTCGAGGGCTCCGGGCTGTCCCGTTCCTTCGACGGGGTGCCCGCCGTGCAGGACGTGTCGATCACCGTGCGACCGGGCCGCGTGACGGGTTTGATCGGTGCCTCCGGCTCGGGCAAGACGACGGTGGCGCGGATGCTGCTCGGACTCGAGACGCCGGACGCCGGCACCGTCACGCTCGACGGCGACCCGTGGGTGCCCCTGCCCGAGCGCGAGCGCCGGGCTCGTCGGCACCGGGTGGCGGCCGTCGTGCAGGACCCCGGGGCGACCTTCGACGAGCGGTGGAGCGTCGGACGGGTGCTCGCGGACGCCCTGTCCCGCGGGCAGGAGCGGCGGGCGCGGGGTGGTCTGGCCGACCCGGTCGACGCTGCACTCCGTCAGGTGGGACTCGACCCCGAGCTGCGGTCACGCGCCCCGCGCACGCTCTCCGGCGGACAGCGGCAACGACTGGCGATCGCCCGGGCGCTGGCGACGTCGCCCGAGGTGGTCGTGCTCGACGAACCGGTGACGGCACTCGACGCGACCGTGCAGGACGCGGTGCTCACGCTGCTCGAACGACTGCGCGACGAGACCGGCGTGGCGATGGTGTTCGTGTCGCACGACCTGCGCGCCGTCCGGCGGATGGCGGACGAGGTGCTCGTGGTGCACGACGGCCGCGTCGTCGAGCAGGGCCCCGCGGAACGCGTGCTCGGCGCGCCGGAGCACCCGGCGACCGCGCGCCTGGTCGACGCTGCCGCCCGGCTCGCCCGCGGCGCCTGACCGCGGCGCGCCGGCGCCGGCGCCGCGGCGGCGCCGCGGCAGCGGGCGAGTCTCGCCCAGGCGGACACGTTCGCGGTAGCGAAGCCGCGAACGTGTCCGCCGGGCCGAGACTCGGGAAGCGCCCACGGAGCGGACATGCCGGGCCGAGACTCGGGAAGCGCCCACGGAGCGGACATGCCGGGAGGCACGGTGCGCGTCCGTGGCGGACGTGCACCGTGCCTCCCGGCCGACAGCGGCGGCTACGAGCCCGCGGGCTCCTTGTCGGACCCCGGCTTCGGGGTGTCCCCCGAGATGATCGGGATCTCGCTCGTCGAGAAGTCCTTCGCCCAGTCGGACTGCGCGAGCTCCGAGGTCGGGTCGTTGTAGTCCTTGATGACGTCGGCGACCTCGTCCTCGTGGGCGACCGTGGGGCCCGAGCCCATGAGCGGCGTCGCAGCCGTCTCCTTGGTGAAGAACACCGCGACGAGGCCGATCACGGCCGCGAGCATGAGGTAGAAGGCCGGGATGTCCTCGGCCCACGAGAGCCCGGCGTCCTTCGCCCCGGCGATGAGCGCCTGCGTCGCGAGCGGCGTCGTGCCACCGAAGAGCGAGACGGACACGTTGAACGCGATCGCCAGCGCGCCGTAGCGGATGATCGTCGGGAACAGCGCGGGGAGCGTCGACGGCATGGTCGACGTGAACGTGACGAGCACGAGACCGAGGATCAGCAGGCCGAAGAAGACCCCGGCACCGGTCCCGGTCTGGACGAGCTTGAGCGCCGGCCACGACAGCACGATGAAGCCGATGCAGCCGGCGGCGAGGACCGGCCGGCGGCCGAACTTGTCGGACAGGCGACCACCGAAGGTGATGACGACCATCATCAGGATCATCACGATGACGATGAGGATCAGGCCGAACGTGGCGTTCTGCCCGAGGTTCGTCTCGAGGTAGGTCGGCATGTACGACAGCAGCATGTAGTCGGTCACGTTGAACACGAGGACCAGGCCGATGCAGATGATGAGCGAGCGCCAGTTCTCGGCGAACAGCTTGAGGAACGGCGTCTTCTGCGATTCGCGCTCGGCGGCCTGCTCCTGCTGCTTCTGGAAGGCCGGGGTCTCCTCGAGCTTCAGGCGGAGGTAGAGCCCGATGAGGCCGAGCGGACCGGCGATCATGAACGGGATGCGCCAGCCCCAGCTGAGCAGGGTGTCCTCGGGCATCGCGTACTGCAGGACCGTGACGATCGACGCGCCGAGCACGTAGCCGGCCAGCGTGCCGAACTCGAGCCACGAGCCCATGAACCCGCGGCGCTTGTCGGGCGAGTACTCAGCGATGAACGTCGCGGCACCGCCGTACTCACCACCGGTCGAGAAGCCCTGCACGAAGCGGGCGACGAGGAGCAGCACGGGGGCCCAGAAGCCGATCGTCGCGTACGACGGGATGAGGCCGATCATGAGCGTGCCGGCGGCCATCAGGATCATCGTCAGCGCGAGGACCTTCTGCCGGCCGATCTTGTCGCCGATGGGGCCGAAGACGGCGCCGCCGATCGGGCGGACGATGAAGGCGGCCGCGAAGAACCCGAAGGTCGCGACGAGGTTCGACGTCGGGTCGCCCGCCGGCAGGAACACCTTCGAGATCGTGACCGTCAGGTACGCGAAGATGCCGAAGTCGAACCACTCCATCGCGTTGCCGAGGGCCGCAGCGGCGACGGCACGCTTGAGCAGCGACTCCTCGACGACGGTGACGTCGTCCTCGGTCAGCTTGCGGCGTGCACGCTTCGCTGCGCCCTTCGTGCGCAACGGCCGGTCGCCGTGCTGGTGTGCGTCGTTCGGTGCCAAGTTCGTTCCTCCGGTAGTGCTGTGTCTTGCCTTCGGGCATCCGGCGGAGAGCGACTGTGCAGTCCTCGCGAACACCGCGCTCGCCGGACAAACTCCGACAGCCTACCAGATGGAGCGCTCCGACGCGGCGGACCGCTACGATGAGGCCACCGCGTACTGTACGCGCGACACTCAGGCACCTCACCACGGACTCGGTGCCGCACACATCGATCGAAAGGCCCTGCCATGACGAAGCCCATGCCCGACAAGCCCACGGTGGACGGCCTCGAGGACGTCTGGGGTCCGGTCTGGGAGCAGGACGGCACCTACCGCTTCGACCGCGACAGCGCGACGAAGGACGCGGTGTACTCGATCGACACCCCGCCGCCGACCGCGTCGGGTTCGCTGCACATCGGGCACGTGTTCTCCTACACGCACACCGACCTCAAGGCCCGGTACGAGCGCATGCGCGGGAAGCACGTCTTCTACCCGATGGGCTGGGACGACAACGGCCTGCCGACCGAGCGCCGCGTGCAGAACTACTACGGCGTCCGGTGCGACCCGCAGCTCCCCTACGACCCCGCCTTCGTGCCGCCGTTCGAGGGCGGCGACGGCAAGTCGAGCAAGGCGGGCGACCAGCTGCCGATCTCGCGCCGCAACTTCATCGAGCTGTGCGAGCGCCTGACCGTGCAGGACGAGCAGCAGTTCGAGCACCTCTTCCGCACGCTCGGCCTGTCGGTGGACTGGACGCAGTCGTACCGCACGATCGACGACACCTCGCGGGCGAGCGCGCAGCGTGCGTTCCTCCGCAACCTCGAGCGCGGCGAGGCCTACCAGGCCGACGCCCCGACGCTCTGGGACGTCACCTTCCGCACCGCCGTCGCGCAGGCCGAGCTCGAGGACAAGGAGATGCCCGGCGCGTACCACGGCCTGGCGTTCCACCGCACCGACGGCGGCGAGGACGTCGTCATCCAGACCACCCGTCCGGAGCTGCTCCCCGCCTGCGTCGCCCTCGTCGCGCACCCGGACGACGAGCGCTTCCAGGACCTGTTCGGCACGACCGTCCGCTCCCCCCTGTTCGACGTCGAGGTCCCGGTCCTCGCGCACCACCTGGCGCAGCAGGACAAGGGCGCGGGCATCGCGATGGTCTGCACCTTCGGTGACACCACCGACGTGGTGTGGTGGCGCGAACTGCAGCTGCCGAACCGCGCGATCATCGGCTTCGACGGCCGCGTCCGCTCGGACGAGCCCGCGTGGATCGAGTCGACCCGCGGCAGGGAGCTCTACGCCGAGATGGCCGGCAAGACCGTCTTCTCGGCGAAGAAGGTCCTCGTGGACGCGCTCACCGAGTCGGGCGAGCTCGTCGGCGACGTGAAGACGATCAACCACCCGGTGAAGTTCTTCGAGAAGGGCGACAAGCCGCTCGAGATCGTCTCGACCCGCCAGTGGTACATCGTCAACGGCGCGCGCGACGAGCAGCTCAAGGAGACCCTGCGGAAGCGCGGCGAGGAGATCGCCTTCCACCCGGACTTCATGCGCGTCCGCTACGACAACTGGGTCGGTGGCCTCTCCGGCGACTGGCTCATCTCGCGCCAGCGCTTCTTCGGCGTGCCGATCCCGGTCTGGTACCCGCTCGACGCCGACGGCAACCCGGTCTTCGACCAGCCGATCGTCCCGACCGAGGCACAGCTGCCCGTCGACCCGGCGTCCGAGCCGGCCCCCGGGTACGCCGAGGACCAGCGCGGCGTCGCCGGCGGCTTCCAGGGGGAGCTCGACGTGATGGACACCTGGGCGACCTCGTCCCTCACCCCGCAGCTCGCGGGCAAGTGGGAGACGGACCCGGCGCTCTACGACCTCGTGTTCCCGTACGACGTCCGCCCGCAGGCGCAGGACATCATCCGCACGTGGCTCTTCACGACGGCACTCCGCAGCCAGCTCGAGGCCGACGTCGCGCCGTGGAAGCACGCGAGCATCTCCGGCTTTATCGTGGACCCCGACCGCAAGAAGATGTCGAAGTCGAAGGGCAACGTCGTCACGCCGCTCTCGATCCTCGAGCAGCACGGTGCCGACGCGGTCCGCTACTGGGCGGCCTCGTCGAAGCTCGGCACCGACGCGGCCTTCGACCCGCAGAACCCGAAGCAGATCAAGGTCGGTCGTCGCCTGGCGATCAAGGTGCTCAACGCGGCGAAGTTCGTCTACGGCTTCGAGCTGCCGAGCGGTGCGACGACCGTCACCGAGCCCCTCGACGTCGACGTGCTGGCGGAGCTCGGCTCCGTGATCGAGCAGGCCACCGCGGCCTTCGACGGCTTCGACCACGCCCGTGCGCTGGAGGTCACCGAGCGGTTCTTCTGGACCTTCTGCGACGACTACCTCGAGCTCGTCAAGGAGCGTGCCTACGGCACCGCGCCCGACGCGACGCACGAGACCCAGGCGAGTGCGGTCCTGGCGCTGCGCGCCGCGATCGACGCGCTGCTCCGTCTGCTGGCACCGTTCCTCCCGTTCGCGACGGAGGAGGTGTGGGCCTGGACCCACGACACCAGCGTGCACACGGCCGCGTGGCCGACGGTCGCGGAGCTCCCGACGCAGGCGGAGCCGTCCGGGCTGCTGGCCGCCGTCGGCCAGGCGCTGATCGGGATCCGCGGTGCGAAGACCGCCGCCAAGGCGTCCCAGAAGACGCCGGTCACCCGTGCCGTCGTGGCGGCTCCGGCCGACCAGCGCGCGCTCATCGAGCGCGCGGCGGTCGACCTGGCCGCCGTGGGCCGCATCGAGAACCTGTCGTTCACGGACGGCGAGGAGCTCGCGGTGACCGAGATCGAGCTCGCGGAGCAGCAGGCGTAGCGTCGTCCGTCGACGGGCCGGGTCGCGTGCGGCCCGGCCCGTCGTCACGAGCACGAGCACGAGCACGAGCACGAGCACGAGTCGGCACTGGAGGCACGGATGCAGTTGGGTACACGCTGGAACGTGGGTGGGCAGCCACCCGAGCGACTCCCCGAGGCGATGGTCGTCGCCGCGCGCGGTGTCGAGGAGGAGCTGGCGGCGGCGTCGGTCGACGCATCGACCTGGCGCTGGACGCTGACGTACCTCGAGGGCAAGCCGATCGTCGAGCTCGACGACGGCACGTCGATCCACCTCGACCCCGCCGGGCGTGCGCAGGTGACGAACCCGGACGACGCGCCGGAGGAGGACTAGGCCGTCCCCCCGGTCCCGGGCTCGACCGGGACCGGGGGACGCGGCCTACACTGGAGAACGTCCGTTCCCGAGGCGACGGGGACGAGTGGGACCGCAGCGGAGGGAAGGGGATGCCCGTGTCCGGCACCGCCAGCACGACCGACCCGCAGGTGCGCGAGCGCATCGTCGACGCCGCGGACGCGCTCTTCTACGCCCGCGGGTTCCAGTCGGTCGGCATGGACGAGATCCGGACGACCGCCGGCGTCTCGTTGAAGAAGCTCTACTCGGTGTTCCCCGGCAAGGAGCAGCTCGTCGCCGCGGTGCTCGGCGGGCGGCACGACCTCTGGGAGCAGGGCATCGAGCAGGCGGTGGCTGCAGCGGGGACCCCGCGGGACCGGCTGCTCGCGATGTACGACTTCCTGGAGCAGTGGTTCGGCGACGACACCTTCCGCGGCTGCGGCTTCATCAACGCCTTCGGTGAGCTGGGTGCGACGTCACCCGCGGTCGCCGAGATCGCCCGCGAGCACAAGGACTCGTTCCAGCGGTACGTCGCCGGGCTCGCCGCGGCCGCCGTGCCGGACCTCGACGCGGCCGAGGAGCTCGCCGCCCAGCTCGCACTCCTCGCCGAGGGTGCGCAGACGACGGCCGCGATCGCGGGCGACACGACGTCGGCACGGCACGCGCGGCGCGCGGCAGCCACGCTGATCGACGTGGCCATGCGTGCGGGGACCGACCGGACGCGCTGACCCGACGCGCTGACCTGACGCTCCGACCGGACGCTCGACGACACGACGCCCGACACGACCCGACGTCGGCCGGGAGGCGCGGGGCGGGCCCGCCACGTGCCTCCAGACCGGCGTCCGGTCCGGTCCGTAGGGTGGGGCCATGGACACCCCGTTCGACCAGCCGAGCACCCTCCCCTACGCCCTGCCGCCGTTCGACGACGTCCGGCTCGAGCACTTCCGTCCCGCGTTCGACGCCGGCATCGCCGAGCAGCGTGCCGAGGTCGAGGCCATCGCCGCCGATCCCGGTGCAGCGACGTTCGAGAACACGCTGGTGGCGCTCGAACGCTCCGGGCAGCTGCTGACCCGGGTCTCGCACGTCTTCTTCACGCTGTCCTCCGCCGACTCGACGCCCGAGCTGCACGACCTCGAGGCCGAGGTGTCGCCGCTCCTCGCCGCCCACCGCGACGCGATCACCCTCGACGCGCGCCTGTACGCACGGGTCGATGCGGTGCGGTCCTCGCTCGACGAGCGTGCGGACCTGTCCGACGAGGACCGTCGACTCGTCGAGCGGGTGCACACCGAGATGACGCTCGCGGGAGCCGGCCTCGACGACGGTGGGAAGGAGCGTCTCACCGCGATCAACCAGGAACTCTCGACGCTCACCACGACCTTCGAGCGCAACCTGCTCGAGGACACGAACGACCTCGCCGTGCACGTCACCGACGAACAGGAGCTCGCCGGACTCGACGACGGCGCGAAGTCGGCCGCCGCCGCAGCCGCGGCGGACCGCGGCCTCGACGGCTGGCTCGTGACGCTGCCGCTGTACACGGGTCACCCGTGGCTCGCCTCGCTGACCGACCGTGGCCTGCGCGAACGGATCATGCGCGCCTCGCTGTCGCGGGGGCGACGTGGGAACGCGCACGACAACCGCGAGGTCCTGCTGCGCATCGTCCGGCTCCGGGCCGATCGGGCCGAGCTCCTCGGCTTCCCGAACCACGCTGCCGTGGTGACGGCCGACGAGACCGCGGGGACGCCCGAGGCGGTCGACGGCCTGCTCTCCTCGCTCGTCCCGGCCGCCGCCGCGAACGCCGAGGACGAGCGCGCCGTCCGCTCCCGCACGGTCGGCTTCGACGTCGAGGCCTGGGACTGGGCACACGCGACGGAGGTCCTGCGCGGCGAGCAGTTCGCCGCGGACAGTTCGGCGCTGCGGCCCTACTTCGAGGCCGACCGCGTCCTGCACGACGGGGTGTTCCACGCCGCCGGCGCCCTGTACGGACTGACGTTCACCGAACGCTCGGACCTGCACGGCTACAACGACGAGGTCCGGGTCTTCGAGGTGCACGGCGACTCCGGGGAGCAGGTCGGGCTCTACCTGCTCGACCTCTACACACGGGACGGCAAGCGTGGCGGTGCCTGGATGAACCCCGTCGTCGAGCAGTCACACCTGCTCGGCACGCTGCCCGTCGTCGTGAACAACCTCAACGTGGCGAAGCCCGCCGCCGGCTCTCCCACGCTGCTGATCCAGGACGAGGTCGAGACGCTCTTCCACGAGTTCGGGCACGCGCTGCACGGGCTCATCGCCAGGACGACCTACCCACGGTTCTCGGGCACGAACGTCGAACGGGACTTCGTGGAGTTCCCCTCGCAGGTCAACGAGATGTGGGTGACCTGGCCCTCGGTCCTCGCGAACTACGCGAAGCACCACGAGACCGGCGAGCCGCTGCCGCCCGAGCTCGTGCTCGGACTGAGCGACTCCGCCGGCTTCAACGAGGGCTTCTCGACCACCGAGTACCTCGCCGCGGCGCTGCTCGACCAGGCGTGGCACCGCCTGTCGGCCGCCGAGGCCGCCGAGGTGACCGACGTCGAGGCGTTCGAGCGCCAGGCCCTCGCGTCCGCGGGCATCGACGTGGCCGCGGTGCCGCCGCGGTACTCGTCGACGTACTTCGCGCACACGTTCTCGGGCGGGTACGACGCCGGGTACTACGGGTACATCTGGTCCGAGGTGCTCGACGCGGACACCGTCGAGTGGTTCCGCGAGCACGGCGGACTCTCGCGCGAGGCCGGGCGGCGGTTCGCGTCGCTCGTGCTCGGGGTCGGCGGCGCGCAGGACCCGCTCGAGGCCTACCGTGCGTTCCGCGGCCGCGACGCCGAGGTCGGGCCGCTGCTGCGCCGTCGCGGGCTCGAGTAGCGCGGCGCCGCGCCGCGGCGGCGGGTCGGCGCACGGCGGGCGTCGCGCCGCCCGTCGAACCACGTTCCCGACATCGAACCAGGCGCCGCGGTTGGTTCGATGTCGGAAACGTGGTTCGATCACGGACGGACGAACCGCGCGACGGCCGGCGCGCCGCGGGCCGGCGCGCCGCGGGCCGGCGCGCCGCCGCGGCGCTGGGCCAGTGCGTCGGCACAACCGGAAGCACGTCGCGCCGCGGAAGTCCGCGGCGCGACGTGCTTCCCGTTGTGCAGCGCCATGTCACACCGCGGATCACCCCGGTCCGCCTGCGCACCGCTCCCACGACCGCTCCCACGAACGCACCCGCGCCCGCGCCCCCTCCCGCACACGGCGACGGCCCGGCCCCACGCGGGGACCGGGCCGTCGGCCTGCGGGTGTCGGACGCTACGCGGACTTCTCCACGCGCTTCGCGCGGGGACGCGGCACGATCGTCGGCGCGGCGTTCTCGAGCACGGACTCGCGGGTGATCACGACGCGCGCGACGTCGTCGTCCGACGGCACGTCGAACATGACCGGGCCGAGGACCTCTTCGAGGATGGCCCGGAGGCCGCGGGCACCGGTCTGGCGCAGCACCGCGAGGTCCGCGATGGCCTCGAGCGCCCCGCGGTCGAAGTCGAGCTCGACACCGTCGATCGCGAACATCCGCTGGTACTGCTTCACGAGCGCGTTCTTCGGCTCGGTCAGGATCTGCATGAGCGCCGCCTGGTCGAGCTGCGACACCGTCGTGACGACGGGCAGACGACCGATGAACTCGGGGATGAGCCCGAACTTGTGCAGGTCCTCGGGCAGGACGTCGGCGAACAGGTCCTGCTGGTCGAGCGGGCTGTGCAGCGGAGCGCCGAACCCGATCCCGCGCTTACCGACGCGCGACGACACGATGTCCTCGAGTCCCGCGAACGCCCCCGCCACGATGAACAGCACGTTCGTCGTGTCGATCTGGATGAACTCCTGGTGCGGGTGCTTCCGACCGCCCTGCGGCGGGACCGACGCGGTCGTGCCCTCGAGGATCTTGAGCAGCGCCTGCTGCACGCCCTCGCCGGAGACGTCGCGCGTGATCGACGGGTTCTCCGCCTTGCGCGCGATCTTGTCGACCTCGTCGATGTAGATGATGCCCGTCTCGGCCCGCTTGACGTCGTAGTCCGCGGCCTGGATGAGCTTGAGCAGGATGTTCTCGACGTCCTCGCCCACGTACCCGGCCTCGGTCAGGGCGGTGGCGTCGGCGACGGCGAACGGCACGTTGAGCCGCTTCGCCAGGGTCTGCGCGAGGTAGGTCTTGCCGCAGCCGGTGGGCCCGATGAGCAGGATGTTCGACTTCGCGATCTCGACGTCGTCGCGGTCCTCGGCAGCGGTGATCTGCCCCTGTGCACGGATGCGCTTGTAGTGGTTGTAGACGGCCACGGCCAGCGCACGCTTCGCCGGGTCCTGGCCGATCACGTACTCCTGCAGGAAGTCGAAGATCTCGCGGGGCTTCGGCAGCTCGAAGTCGCCGCTCGTGGTGTCCTCACCCGCTTCGGCGAGGCGCTCCTCGATGATCTCGTTGCACAGCTCGACGCACTCGTCGCAGATGTACACCCCCGGCCCGGCGATGAGCTGCTGGACCTGCTTCTGGCTCTTGCCGCAGAAGGAGCACTTGAGCAGGTCAGCGCTCTCCCCGATGCGTGCCATGTCGGTGCCCTCCTTGGATGACCGGTGCAGTTCAGCGATGCAGGCTGGTGACCCGCCCGATGTGATCGACTCTAACCGCATCCGGTGACACCCACGGCGACGCCGTCCGGCCTGTCCCCACGCGTTCGCCCAGGGCGTGCACACCTGGTACCGTTGGCACGTTCCTCTACAAGTTGTAGAAAACCGGAAGGACCCCATGACGAAGCGCCTCGCCCTCCTCGGCACCGGAACCCTCGGCGTCACCGCCGCGATCGTCCTCGGCACCGCGGCCGCCGCGAGCGCACACGTCGAGGCGGATGCGACCTCGACGGCGGCGAACTCGTACACGACCGCGACGTTCTCGGTGCCGCACGGCTGCGACGGCTCCCCCACCACGAAGCTCGTCTTCCAGGTGCCCGAGTCCGTCATCGAGGTCACGCCGACCGTCAACCCGAACTGGACGATCACGAAGGCGACCGAGCCCTACACCGCCCCGTCGAGCAGCGCTGCGAGCGACGAGGAGTCCGAGGCCGGCGCCGAGCGCGTCACGAGCGTCACCTACACCGCGAAGACCCCGCTGCCCGCCGACGAGCGCGACACCTTCTCACTGTCCTTCGCGCTGCCCGACGGCAAGCCGGGCGACCGCGTGGCGTTCCCGGTCGTGCAGACCTGCGAGCAGGGGTCGACCGACTGGGACCAGGTGCAGAAGAGCGGCGAGTCCGAGCCCGAGCACCCCGCGCCGTCGATCGTCCTGACCGCCGCCAGCGCGGCGAGCGGTGACGACGACGACGCGACGACGGCCACCGCGAGCGACACCACGACCACCGCGGCGCAGCCCGACCTGGTCGGTCGCTTCCTCGGCCTCGGCGGCCTGGTGGTCGGGGCCGTCGGCCTGGTCGTCGCCGTCGCCGCCACGCGCCGCCGGGACGCATCGAAGTGACGCGGACCGCACGGCCGACGCGCGCCCGTCGGTCCCCGGGTGACCGGCGTCCGGTCTGGAGGCCCGTGGCCGCGACCGCCGCGACCCTCGCCGTCGCGGGCGGCGCGGTCCTCGGGCTCGCCGCCCCCGCCAGCGCGCACAACTACCTGGTGTCGTCGACGCCGAAGGTGGGCGGGACGCTCACCGAGCTCCCCGACCGCTTCGACATCACGACGAACGACCGGCTCCTGGCGATCGGCGGGTCGGACTCGGGCTTCGCCTTCCGGGTCATCGGCCCGGACGGTCGCTACCACGAGGACGGCTGCGTCTCCGTGGACGGCCCCTCGATGACCACGAAGGCCGCCCTCGGCGACTCCGGGAAGTACGAGGTCGAGTGGCAGATCGTCTCGGCCGACGGCCACACGGTCTCCGACCGGTACGACTTCACCTGGAAGGCCCCGGCCGGCTTCTCCCCCGACCGCGGCACCGCGACGCCGGCGACTTGCGCCGACGGCAGCGGGGGCGGCTCGGGGGCCGCAGCGTCCAGCGCACCCGACGCCGCATCCGGTGACACCGGCGACTCGAGCGCGACCGACGCCCTGTTCATCGGCGCCGGTGGCATCGTCCTCGCCGGCGTCGTCGTCGCGGTCCTGCTGCTGCTCCGACGCCGTCCCGCTGCCCCGGCGACCGACGACCACGACGAGGACTGACACCCTCCCACCGGACCGGCACCGCGCCTCCAGGCCGGATCCGCATCCTCGACGCCGCACCGGACACGACGAAGGCCCCGCACCGATCGGTGCGGGGCCTTCGTGCGTGCAGCGCTACTTGACGAGCGCCGGCAGGTTCTTGCGGCTCGTGAGGACCTGGTCGATCAGGCCGTACTCGAGTGCCTCTTCCGCGGACATGATCTTGTCGCGCTCGATGTCGTTGTTGACCTGCTCCGGGGTCCGGTTCGAGTGCTTCGACAGCGTCTCCTCGAGCCAGGTGCGCATGCGGAGGATCTCCGCCGCCTGGATCTCGATGTCGGACGCCTGACCGCCACCCTGCTGGACGGCGGGCTGGTGGATGAGCACGCGGGCGTTCGGCAGCGCGAGACGCTTGCCGGGGGTCCCCGCGGCGAGGAGTACGGACGCGGCCGAAGCGGCCTGGCCGAGGCAGACCGTCTGGATCTGCGGACGGATGTACTGCATCGTGTCGTAGATCGCCGTCATCGCGGTGAACGAGCCACCGGGCGAGTTGATGTACATCACGATGTCGCGGTCCGGGTCCATCGACTCGAGCACGAGCAGCTGGGCCATGACGTCGTCGGCGGACGCGTCGTCCACCTGGACGCCGAGGAACACGATGCGGTCCTCGAAGAGCTTCGCGTACGGGTCCTGCCGCTTGAAGCCGTAGGCCGTGCGCTCCTCGAAGCTGGGGAGGATGTAGCGATCGGACGGAGCCGGGACGTTCTGCGCGCCACCGAGCATGGGGAGGTGCATTCTCGTTTCCTTCTCTTCGGTGGTGGTCAGTTGGACTCGGGCTCGGCTGCCGCGGTCGGCGTCTCGCCGTCGCTCACGGTGCCGCCGCCGCCGACGACCTCGACCGACGACGCGCGGAGGTGGTCGACGAAGCCGTACTCCAGGGCCTCCTGCGCCGTGAACCAGTTGTCACGGTCGTTGTCCTTGAGGACCTGCTCGATCGTCTTGCCGGTCTGCTCCGCCGTGAGCTCCGCCATCCGCTGCTTCATGTCGAGGATGACCTTCGCCTGCGTCTGGATGTCGGCAGCGGTGCCGCCGAAGCCACCGGACGGCTGGTGCAGGAGCACGCGGGCGTTCGGGGTGATGTAGCGCTTGCCCGGGGTGCCCGACGAGAGCAGGAACTGCCCCATCGAGGCGGCGAGGCCGATGCCCACGGTGACGATGTCGTTCGGCACGAACTGCATCGTGTCGTAGATCGCCATGCCCGCGGTGATCGAGCCACCGGGCGAGTTGATGTAGAGGTAGATGTCCTTCTCGGGGTCCTCGGCGGCGAGCATCAGCAGCTTCGCTGCGATCTCGTTCGAGTTGTCGTCGCGGACCTCAGAGCCGAGCCACACGATCCGGTCTCTCAGAAGGCGGTCAAAAACACTGGGGTTCAGTGTCGCTTCGGCCATGGAAAAGCTCCCGTTCAGTTGTCGCTTGATGTCGAACTTATCGGGTGCAACGCACCACTTCGCGTCTGTTCGCTCTGGGCGGTCGGATGGTGCCGGGACGACGGACGGGAGGCACGGTGCCAGCTGGCACCGTGCCTCCCGTCCGTCAGCGCGTCGCGTTACTTCGCGTCGGCCTCGGTGACCTCGTCGGCGTCGGCCGACTCGTCGTCAACCGACTCCTGCGCCACACCGGCGGTGAAGGCGGACAGGTCGACGGCGTCGCCGTTCGTGTCCTTGACGGTGACCTTCGACAGGACCGTCGCGACCGCCTTCGAGCGGGCGACCTCGCCGACCATGCCGGGGATCTGCCCGTTCTGGTCGATCACCTTGATGAACTCGGCCGGCTCCATGCCGTACTGCGACGCCGCCTGGATGAGGTACTGCGTGAGTTCCTCCTGGGAGACCTGGATCTCCTCCTTCTCGGCGATGGCGTCGAGGAGCAGCTGCGAGCGGAAGGCCTTCTCGCTGGACTCGGAGACCTCCTTGCGGTGCTCCTCGTCCTCGAGACGGTTCTCCTGCTCGAGGTGACGGTGCACCTCGTCCTCGATGAGCTGCTCCGAGATCGGGATGTCCACGTCCTCGATGAGCTTCTCGACGAGCTTGTCGCGAGCCGCGGCGCCCTGACCGAAGGTCTTGGACTTCGCGATCTGCTCCTTCAGGTCCGCCTTGAGCTCGTCGATGGTGTCGAACTGGCTGGCGATCTGGGCGAACTCGTCGTCGGCCTCGGGGAGCTCGCGCTCCTTGACGGCGGTGACGGTCACGGCGATCTGCGCAGTCTCGCCCTCGCGGTCGCCACCGACCAGCGTGGACTCGAAGGTGGTCGACTCACCGGCGGTGAGCGACTCGAGCGCCTCGTCGATGCCCTCGAGCAGGTCGCCCGAGCCGATCTCGTAGGAGACGCCGGTGGCCGAGTCGACCTCGTCGTCACCGATGGTGGCGGTCAGGTCGATCTGGGCGAAGTCGCCGGCCTTGGCCGGGCGGTCGACCGTCACGAGCGTGCCGAAGCGGGTGCGCAGGTTCTGCAGCTCCTCCTCGATCTCGTCGTCGGAGACCTCGACGGCGTCGACCGTGAGCTCGTACTGGTCGTACGCGGGGAGGTCGAACTCGGGACGGACGTCGACCTCGAAGGTGAGGACGAGGTCGCCCGAGAAGTCCGCGACGTTCGGGAGCTCGGCGACGTCGGCCTCGGCACGGCCGAGGATGCGCAGCTCCTGCTCCTCCACCGCCTGGCGGTAGAAGGTGTCGATGGCGTCACCGACGGCGTGGTTCAGGACCTCGCCGCGGCCGACGCGCTGGTCGACGATCGCCGGCGGGACCTTGCCCTTGCGGAAGCCGGGGATGTTGATCTGCTCGGCGATGTGCTTGTAGGCGTGGTCGATGCTCGGCTTGAGATCGTCCGGCGTCACGTTCACGGTGAGCTTGACGCGGGTGTCGCTCACCTTGTCGACGGTGCTGGTGGCCAAGGGATGTACTCCTGTTGGTTGACGTTCGAGTGGACCTGGTCGGGGCGACAGGATTCGAACCTGCGACCTCCCGCTCCCAAAGCGGGCGCTCTACCAAGCTGAGCTACGCCCCGTGACTGGGCCAGGTGACCGCGCACGCCCGAGGGCACGCACGACCGCGACGAGTCTAGCGGTCCCCCGCTGCCTGGTTCCCGGGCGGCGTGCCGCGTGTGGACGGTTCCTGCTCGGCGCTGCGCCGCAGGCCCCGTCGCCACCGCACCCCGACGGCGACCTGCACCCCGAGCGCGGCGACCATGAGCGCGACGCCGAGGACGATGCGCCAGACGTGCAGCAGGGCGTGCCAGGGCTGGGCCTGCGGGTCGCCGAAGGCCTCGGGACGGAGCGAGAACACCACGGCGGCGACGGCGAGCAGCACGAACGAGAGCACCCGCGAGCGCTTGATCCGGCGCGTGTCGGAGCCGTCCGGCTGCGGCAGCACGTTCGATGGCATGTCGGGGGCCGTTCGTCCGCTACGATGGTGGCGCTGCGGACTGGTGCCGCAGTGCGGGGATGTAGCTCAATGGTAGAGCCCCAGTCTTCCAAACTGGCCACGCGGGTTCGATTCCCGTCATCCCCTCCACGTCCTCTTCACGGCTTCCGACCGGCGCTGCGCCGAAACTCGGTTCCCGTCATCCCCTCCACACCGTCGTCGCGATCAGGCGGTCGTCTTCGTCAGGCCGTGCTCGGTCTTCTCCCAGTAGTGCGGCCGGGTGATCAGCTGCCACAGGCCCTTGTACGCGGCGACCGAGTGCAGGATCCAGTACAGCGGGCTGAGGAGCGCCCAGCCCATCAGGTCGAACCGACCGCGCTTGTACGGCCCCATCATCGTCAGGTAGATCATCGTGGCGTTGCCGAGCAGGAAGTCGAGCACGCAGAGCCACAGCACCGGCGCCGGGAACAGCGGCGCGGTCCAGTCGGCCGGCAGCACGAGCGTCGCGATCGTCACGAGGACGCCGGGCAGCATCCCGAGGAACGTCAGCGGGGTCCCCGCGATGAGCAGGGCGAACGCGGCCGCGCGACGCGGGCCGATCTCGCGGACGAGCGCCCGGGGCCTGCGCGCGTGCACGAGGGCGGTCTGCATGTAGCCCTTGATCCACCGGGAGCGCTGCCGGACGAAGTTCGGGATCGAGGTGTTCGCCTCCTCCATCGTCGTGGAGTTGACGACGGCGACGCGGTACCCGACGGCGGACGCGCGGATGCCGAGGTCGGCGTCCTCGGTCACGTTGTAGGGGTCCCACCCGCCGAGCTCGCGGAGCAGCTCGGCGCGGAAGTGGTTCGACGTCCCGCCCAGCGGGATCGGCAGCTGTCGCGCGTCGAGGCCGGCGAGCATGTAGTCGAACCAGTACGAGTACTCGAGCGTGAACATGCGCGTGAGCGCGTTCTCGTCGGCGTTGAAGTAGCTCAGCGCCGCCTGCACGCACACGGTGTCGTCCCCGGCGCGGTCGAAGGTCAGGAACACCTTCTTGAGCTGGTCGGGGTCGGGACGGTCCTCGGCGTCGTAGATGACGACGTACTCCCCCTGCGCGATGGCGAGGCCGACGTTGCAGGCGCGCGGCTTCGTCTGGGGTGACCCCGGCGGGACGATGACGATGCGCATCCAGTCCGGCGGGGCTGCGTCGATGACGGCCTCGCGGGTCTCGTGGTCCTCGGCCTCGACGAGCACCAGGACCTCGAGCCGGTCCTTCGGCCAGTCGAGCACCTCGAGGTTCCGGACGAGGTCGTGCACGATGTTCGCCTCGTGGAACACGGGCACGAGCACGGTGTAGGTCGGCAGGGCGGCGTCGTCCAGGGCGGCGACGTCCTCGGCCGAGACCTGCTCGACCAGGTCGAAGCGGGCCCCGACCATCGACACCCAGAACTTGAAGAGGATCCCGGCCAGGAACCCCAGGGAGAGCACCGCCGTCGCGACCGCGACCGTGCTGCCCGGTGCGAGGACGAGGCACACCGCGAACAGGAGCAGGGCGACCGCACCGCCGACCCGTTGTCCTCGTGAGAGGACGGTCCGTGCGGACAGGGCCGGGTTCGTCCGGGCGAGACCGTGGGCGGCGAGGTCGGCGACCTCCTCCTCGAGCTCGTACGCGATGCGCTGCCGGACGTCCGCCTCGGACGCGCTGCGGAGGACGACGGGTTCGCCGAACTCCTCGGTGAGCGCCGCCCGGAGGACGTCCGGGTCCGACCGACCGCTGGTCAGGACGAGGACGCCCTCGCGGATGCGGGCGGACGCGACCCAGCCCTCCTCGACGTGCCGCTGCACGGAGCACCGGTGCCGCGGTCGCCAGTCGACGTCCTCGCCGCGGTGCCGACCGGTCCCACCGACCACGACGGTCGGCTCGGCGTCCACCGGCGACCGCGCTCCGACGGCGGTCACCGGAGCACCACCGCCACGACGGCGTGCATCCACTCGACGACGACCTGGCGTTCGGAGGCCGCGGCCCACGCGAGCGGGACCTGCAGGACGGCGAGGACGACGACCAGGGTGCTGGTGACCCGGCCGGCGACCGGCGGCAGGATCGCGATCGCGACGCTGAGCATCGTGACGAAGACGTTGCCGGCCGTCGCGACCGGCACGAGCCCGATCGCGTACCCGCCCACGGTGCCGACGAAGAGCGCCGCGACGAGGGCGATCGCGCCGGGCCGGCGCACGAGCAGGGCCAGGGTGGCGCCGGCGACGAGCATCGTCACCAGGAGCAGGCCGTCCGCCGAGGCGAAGAGGTGGCGCAGGCCGTCGAGTCGCTCCTCGGACACGCTGATCGTCCCGCGCAGCGCCGCGAACGGGTCGTGGAGCACCATGAGGTCGAGGACGGCCGTCGAGAGCGCGACGGCGATGCTCGGGAACACCAGGACGAGCACGTTCGCCCGCCGGATGCCGCGCTGGTCGTGCCGTGCCAGGTCGAGCAACGGGGCGGCGAGCGCCGCGATGCCGACGTAGACGAAGCCCATCGGGTCGACCAGCGTGGACAGCATCAGCGCGAGGCCGGCGCGGAACCCCGCCTGCGTGTCCCCCCACGCGAAGAACCGCACCATGTCGACGACGGCCAGGGCGAAGAGGGCGATGCCGAGGAACGCCTGCAGGTCGTCGAGCGCGAGGAAGGCGTACAGCGGGTTGGCGCCGAGCGCGATCGTGAACGCGACGACCTCGCGCATGCGCAGGCCGCGGCGCAGCATGTCCTGCGCGAGGAGCTGGAGCAGCACGCCGGCGACGATCCCGCCGAGCACCGCGGCACCCTGCACACCGAAGGGCATGAAGCGCAGGAGCACCCCGGAGAGCAGCGGCCAGAGCTGCCCGATGGCCGGCACCACGCCGCCGTCGAGCGCGGCCGTCGCCCGGTCGAGCGTGACCTGGTTGCCGGTCAGCCCGATGAGCGGCGTCGTCGTGATGCGCGACGCCACGAGCGCGAGGGCCACGTAGGGCAGCGCGAAGGCGGCGCGGAGCAGCCACCGGACGGCGACGGACGGCAGGGGCCGTAGCGGTGCGGGTGCCGGCACCGCACCGGTCGGCGCCGGGTGCGGGCGGGAGAGCGTGACGGTCATGCGGCTCCTCCGGGTGAAGCACGCAGGGGTGTCCTGCACCGTCCATTCCACCCCGTGTCCCCGGAGCGCGACAGCCCACGAACGGGGTACAAGCCGGTCCCCCTCGTGGCGGACGACCAACACCGGGTGCGCCGGGTCAGTGCACGTCGGTCCCGGCCGTGACCGTGCTGTCCGCCGCGATGAGCTGCAGCTGCGTCAGCACCACGGGTGTGGCAGCCTCGAACGCCAGCGTCCCGCCGGTCACCCCGCCCGCGAACCGGAAGACCCGGGTCTGCCCGGCCCAGGTGAAGGCCGCGTCCCGCTCCTCGACGGCGTGCACCACCGTGCCGTCCGCACTCCGGAGCACCGCACGCCACGAGGCCGTCACCGGCGCTGCCGCGGTCACGGTGTACAGGGACGTCCCGGCCGCGGTGACCGGCACCGACACCGACTCCCCCGCGGTGAGCGCCACCGGGGTCAGTCCGGTGTCGTCGGTCAGGGGCGACGCCCCCACGGGCAGGACGTCGTCGGGGGTGTCCCGGAAGCCGTGCAGCTCGGACGCCGAGACCGGTCGGGTGTCCGCAGCCCACCCCGTCGGGGCCTCCGCCAGGGTGACGACGATCCGCTCCGCGGCGGCGACCACCGTGTGCGGGATGCTGATCGAGCCCCACGGCTCACCGTCGACCGTGACGGACGCGATGAACCGTCCGTCCCCGGCGGTCTCGATGACGGTGGACGCGCCTCCCGGCCGTCGCAGGACCGTCCGCCGGACCGACGGCGGGACGAGCACGTAGGTGCCGGTCGCCGGTGCCAGCGGGTACAGGCCGATCGTGGCGAGGACGTACCAGGCGCTCATCTCGCCGTTGTCCTCGTCGCCCGGGTACCCCTGACCGAGGTCGGAGCCGACGAAGAGCCGGTCGAGGCACTCGCGGACGATGCGGTGCGCGTCGTCGTGCCGTCCGGTGAACATCGGGAAGAACGGGATGTGGTGCGCGGGCTGGTTCGACAGGCCGAGCATCCCCGTGCGGACGTCGCGCGCCTCGGTCATCTCGTGGATGGCGAACCCGTAGGACCCGGACCGGTCGGTGGCGCCGGTCTCGGGCCGCTGCAGGAACCGTTGGAAGGCGTCGTCGAAGCCGGCCGGTCCACCGTGCAGGTCGACGATCCCGGCGCCGTCGTGCGGCGCGGTGAACATCGTGCCCCAGGCGTTGGTCTCGGTGTAGTCGCTCCCCCACACGTCCGGGTCGAAGTCGTCCCCGGACCGCCAGGCGCCGTCCGGCGTGCGGCCGATGAAGAACCCGCGCTCCCGGTCGAAGACGTTCCGGTAGCGGAGCGAGCGGCGTGCGAACCACTCGTGCTCGGCCCGGTACCGTCGCTCGCCGTCCGCGTCACCGGTGGCCGCGGCTCGCGTGGCCATCGCGTCGGCCAGGACGGCGACGCCCCAGTCGTTGATCGCGGCGTCGAGGGTCCACGACATCCCCTCGTCGGTCGCCGTGTCGACGTACCCGCGGAGGTCGCCCGGGAGGCTCCCCTTCCGCCCGACGCGTCGGTCCAGTGACGGGACGGTCGCGTTCCGCACCGCGGACCGGTACGCCTGCTCGACGTCGAAGCCGTCGACACCCTTCGCCACGAGATCGGCGAGGACGGTGTCGCTCGTCGTGCCGGTCATCACGTCCTCGGCCCCGGGCGCACTCCACCGCGGAGTCCACCCGCCGTCGGTGAAGTGGCCGACGACCCCCTCGGCGAGGTCGGCGGCGGTGTCGGGCGTGAGCAGCGCGAGCAGCGGCCAGGCGGTCCGGTAGGTGTCCCAGAACCCGTTCGTGGTGGTGAGCGGGCCGTCGACGACCTCGGGCCCGGGCTCGTCGCGGATCGGCACGGTCAGCACGCCGCCGTACGGGGAACGGTGTCGCGGGCTCCCGGTCAGCGCGGTCTCCCCCGCCCGGGTCGGGTGGAGGAACGCCCGGTACAGGCCGGAGTACAGCGAGACGAGCTGGTCCGGGGTGGCGCCCTCGACCTGCAGTGTGTCGAGTTCGGCGGTCCAGCGTTCCTCGGCGTGCTGGTACATCGCGTCGAAGTCACCGGCGGCGTCGAGGTTCGCGACCGCGTCCTCGGCGGACACGGTGGAGATGCCGAGGAGCACGTCGGTGTCACCGGCGACCTCGACCCGTCCGCGGAGCTCGCCGTCGACGAACGTCGTCCGGTCGGCGAGGGCGTTCCCGATCCGCACGTGCACGTGGTGCGGCGGCGTCTCGGCCCGGTCGTCGAGCAGGGCGTCGACGACCGCGGTGCCGTCCTCGATGCGGACCGTGCACGAGCGGAGGACGCCGTGGTGGTCGAGGACGATGCTGCGGACGCCGGTGAACCGCCACGCGAGGGCGAACTCCCCGGCGGTCATCTCGGCGGTGACGCCTGCGTCGAGGGTGACCCGGTAGCGGTGCGGGCCGTCGGCCTCGTCGACGTGGTCGAAGCCGAGCGCGCGGGCGGTCCGGTCGAGGTCGGGGTCGGCGAGCGGGGAGGGCATGACCTGGAACACCCCGCGGTCGGCCATCCACGGCGAGGGCAGGTGACTCGTCGCGAACGCCTGGATCGTGGGCCGGTTGTCGCTCCGCCGGTTGTGCTCCTGGTAGGCGTACGGCCACCGGCTGTCGGCAGCGTCGGTCATCGGCAGGCCGAAGACACCTCCGTGCGGGAGGCCGACGAGGGGTGCGGTGTTGCCGCGCGAGAACGTGCCGGACGAGTGGGTGCCACGCGTGGTGCGGACGTGGTCGAGCGGTCGGGCACCCTCCGGCAGGTAACCGGTCGCGCGCCCGGCGGGTCCGATCCGGACGTCGTCGAGCCAACCGCGGACGGCGGTGCCGGGGTCACCGTCGGGCGCGGGCCGGTCCGCCCGGCCGAGCCGGGCCTCCAGACGGTCCACCGTCCGGCCGACGTGCGCCGACAGGTCGACGGTCCGCCGGTTCCACTGGTCGACCCACTGCTTGCGGGCGTCGTCCTGTGCCTCGGGAGTGACGAGGTCGCCGTACTGGTCGCGGGCGCCGCCCGCGCTGAGTCGGGCGCCGTCGGTGAAGACGACGTCGAGTGCGAACGCCGTGGCGGCCCAGAACCGGTCGAGGTCCGTGGTCGTCGGCTCGGTCCGCCCGTCGGGCAGCGACCGCTCCGGGAACCAGACCCAGGTCAGGACGTCGGTCGGCCCGACATCGTGACCTCGGTGCCCGTCGAGGACCTGCACGGTCCCCGTCGGGTCGGTCTGCTCGATCGGGGTCGCCTGCTGCGAGACGAACCCGACCCCGTTCCGGGCCGCGACCGCGGTCACAGGGCCGGTCGGGCCGCCACGGCGTTCAGCACTCATCGGTCGGTCGTCCTCACTCGTGGGTCGTGCTCTGCCCGTACAGCACGTTCGTCAGCCCGGACACGTACCCGCTGACGTCGCCGTCCGGCAGGTTGTACGTCATGAAGACGCCGTACCCGTCGGCCTTCGAGCGCTGCGCGAGCGACACCGCCGTCGACTGCGGGGTGTTCTGGATGTCGACCGCCGCCGCCGAGAGCCGGTCCTTGCCGAGCCCCGGGATCGACGGCGCCGAGTACGTGCCGTAGTAGGGGTTCCAGGCGTAGTCGAGCTGGGAGCCGATCGCGCTGCTCGACGACGACAGGGCGTCGGACGCCGGGCCGATGTCGTAGAACGAGACGAGCTTGTCGGGCATGTCGGCGCGCAGGGCGCTGACGAGCCAGCCGATCGACTGCTGGTTCGGCTGCGGGGTGCCGTCCGTGCCGTAGTCGGAGTACTCGTCGTCGAGGTCGACCCCGTCGAGGCCGTACTCCGCGACGGTCGCGGAGACCTGTGCCGCGAAGTCCTCGGCGGCGGCCTGCGTCGGGAAGTTCGCGATGCCGGTGCCCTGGTGGTTGCCGAGGATCGACAGCGACACCTTGATGCCCTTCGCCTGCAGCGGCCGGATCTGCGTGGCGGCGTCGTCGAGGGTGCGCTGCACGTTCTCGTTGGCGTACAGCACCGCGTTGCCGTCCGCGTCGCGGTTGATGTTCGCGGCGAAGATGATCGCCACGTCGAAGGCGTTCGCGCCGTTCGCGAGCCGGTAGCGGCCGACGTTCGCGAGCTGGTCGTTGTTGACCTCGACGTAGGCGATGCTCGTCGGGCCGTCCTTCGTGGGGACGTCGTGCGGCTGCTTCCCGTGGCCGACGCCGTGGTACGCGCCGACCCCGTGGGAGAGGCCGGTCGGGGACGGTGCCGCCGACGCTGCGGCCGGCACCATCGGTGCTGCGAGCATCGCGGCGAGCGCCGCCACGATGCCGATCTTCACGGACTGCTTCATGTCACTCCTCATCGAGTGGTGGCCCGGTCGACCGGTGCCGACCGGGGACCGCCGCCGGGGATCCCGAACCCCCGGCGGCGGGGGTCTCAGGCGCGCGGGTAGCGGAAGGTCCGGACCTCGTACGCGTCGACCGGGAAGGCCGCGACACCGTCGGTGAGCGCGGCGACGCCCGGCAGGGCGTCGTCGACATCCTCGAGCAGCGTCACCTCGACCGGGTCGCCGAAGACGCCGGGCTCGGCCACGGCGATGCCGCCGGTCCCCCGCCGCCCGCTCGGCTCGTACACGCGGACGACCAGGTCGCCCGAGCGGTCGTCGGCGAGCTTGACGCTCGACAGCACGACGTCGCCCGACACCTGCACGAGCGGCTCGAACCCGTGGGCGCCCGTGATGCGCCGTGCCGGGGCGTTCATCACGATGCCGGCCGCGGTCGCGCCGAGCTGGTCCGTCCCGACGACGATGCCGTACCGGTGGGTCTGCACGCCCTGGTCGGTCTCCGGGTCGGGGAAGCGCGGTGCGCGGAGCAGCGAGAGCCGGACGGTGGTGGTGACGTGGCCGTCGACGGCGTCACGGGTGGTGTCGAAGCCGTGGATGGACGAGTTCACGAGGGCGACCCCGAACCCGGGCTCCTCCACCAGCACGTAGCGGTGCATCGACGTCTCGAACTTCGCGGCCTCCCACGAGGTGTTCGTGTGCGTGACGCGCTTCTGCGCGCCGAACTGCGTCTCGGCGACCGTGTGCTCGGCGCGGACGTCGAGCGGGAACGCCACCTTGAGGAACTTCTCGGTCTCGTGCCAGTCGGTCGTCTGGTCGAACTCGAGCGTGCGGGAACCGGGCGCGAGCACGATCTCCTGCGTGACGGTGGAGTCCCCGAACGAGCGCGACACGACGATGCGCGCGATCCCGGCGGCGTCGACCGATGCGTCGAGCGAGTCGACGGAGACCAGGTCCTCGACCCGGTTCCGGTAGTACCGGTCGACGTCCCACGCGTCCCACATGTTCGGGAAGTCCTGGTGCAGCTGCAGCAGGTTCGCGGCCTGCCCCGGGGCGATCGCATCGCGTCCGGTGGCCAGGTCGACGGCGCTCGTGACGAGCCCCTGTGCGGTCACGACGATCCGCACCAGGTCGTTGGTGAGCACGTACCCGCCGTCCTGCCGGGCCAGCGAGACCGGCTCCGCGGTGGGCACGTCGGTCGCCGGGAGCGCACCCTGCGCGGGAGCACCGGCCTGGAGGACCGGGGCCGGGTTGACGACGACGGTCTCCGTCCCGGGGCCGGCGAGTGCTGACAGCGCGTCCTCGATGATCGCGGTCAGGGCTGCGGCCGTCTCCGCGTACTTCGCGACCGCCTCGCGGTGCACCCAGGCGATCGAGGTGCCGGGGAGGATGTCGTGGAACTGCTGCAGGAGGACCTGCTGCCAGAGCGCGTCGAGCTCGTCGTACGGGTACACGAACCCGGTGCGTGCCGCGGCGGTCGTGGCCCAGAGCTCGGCCTCGATGAGCAGCTGCTCGCACCGGCGGTTGCCCTGCTTCGTCTGGTGCTGGCTGGTGAGCGTGGCGCGGTGCAGCTCGAGGTACAGCTCCCCCACCCACACCGGCGGGTCCGGCAGCTCCGACTTCGCCCGGTCGAAGAACGCGTCCGGGTGCTCCCACCGGACCTTCGCGCTGCCCTCGAGGTCGGCGAGGCGTTCGGCCGTGCCGGTCATCTCGCGCGTCGTGCCCCCGCCACCGTCACCCCACCCGACCGGGGCGATCGACCCCGTGGCGAGGCGGTTCTCACGGAACTGGCGGGAGGCCTTCGCGACCTCCTCCCCGGAGAGCCGGGAGTTGTAGGTGTCCATGGACGGGAAGTGCGAGAAGACCCGCGACCCGTCGATGCCCTCCCAGAGGAAGGTGTGGTGCGGGAACTTGTTCACCTGGTTCCACGAGATCTTCTGGGTGAAGAACCACTCGAAGCCCGCGCGGCGCATGAGCTGCGGCAGCGCCGGCGAGTACCCGAAGCTGTCCGGCAGCCAGACGCCCTTCGGCCGGATGCCGAACTCCCGCTCGAAGAACCGCTGTCCCTGCGAGAACTGCCGCACGATGCTCTCGCCCGTCGGCATCACGGTGTCGGACTCGACCCACATGCCGCCGAGGGGCAGGAAGCGACCCGCCTCGACCGCGGCCTGCACCCTCGCGTAGACCTCGGGCCGGTGCTCCTTGATCCAGGCGTACTGCTGCGCGCTCGACATGCCGTAGAGGAAGTCGTCGGTCTGGTCGATGAGCTCGGTCATCGTCGAGGTCGTCCTGGCGACCTTCCGGATCGTCTCGCGGACGGGCCACAGCCACGCGGAGTCGATGTGTGCGTGCCCGATCGCTGAGATCGTGTGCGCCGAGGCCGCTGCGGGCGCGGCGAGCACGTCGGCGAGTGCGGCGCGGGCGTCCGCTGCCGTCCCGACGATGTGCTGGAGGTCGAGCCGGTCGAGGGCGTCGTCGAGTGCCTGCAGGATCCGCATCCGCCGCGGGCCGTCGGGCAGCTGGGCCTGGAGTTCGAGGAGGACCTCGAGGTCGAGCGACAGGTCGTGCACCTCGGACGCGAACACCGCGAGGTCCATCCGGCGGCTCGTGTACAGCCGCTTCGACGACGAGGTCTGCACGTCGCCCTCCTGCGTCGGCAGGAAGGGGTGGTAGTCGAGCAGCACCGGGTTCGACGCGGCCTCGACGAAGAGCTCGACGGTCTCGCCGCCCTCGGCCCGCTCGGTGACGAGCACCCACTGGTTCCGCGGGTTGATCGACTTCACCGGCGTGCCGTCGGCCAGGTACACGAGCCCCTCGCACTGGAACCCGGGCATGTTCTCGTCGAAGCCGAGGTCGATCACCGCCTCCACGCGCTGCCCGGCGTACTCCTGCGGGATCGTGCCGGACAGCCGGAACCACGTCGTGCCCCAGGCCGCGCCCCACGGCGTCCCCACCTCGTACGGCGTGAAGTCGAGCTGCAGACCGGCGGCGGGCGGGACCGGCTCACCGGGCAGCTCGTGCCAGGCGGCTCCGAGCGGCACCGCGGTCGCGTGCACCGCGGGCAGGATCCGCTCGTGGAGGACCCGTCGGGCGCGTCCGGTGGTGAGGGGGATGTCGTCGTGCATGGGGTCCTTCCGGGTGGACGGATCGGGGCGTGGTCGGGCGGGGCGTTGGGCCGTGGTGGGCCGGGGTCAGGGCATCGTCGCGGGGTGGGCGATCGACAGCGCGGTGCCGGCGAGGTCGTCCGGCACCTCCACGGTGCTCCTGATGCCCCTGGCCGCGGTGTGCGCGGTGTCGGGCAGCCGGGAGCGCAGCACGACCTGGGGTCCGCGGCCGTCCGTGGCGGACTCGGCGCACGCGAGCCACGCGGCCGCGAACCGGCCACCGGGGGCGCAGTCCGCACGCACCCCGTACCGGGGCGAGCCGTCCGGGAGCACGTCGTCCAGCACGACCGCGGTGGTCGGCGGCGCCGCGGGGGCGGGCAGACCGGTCCGGGCCAGGGCGGCGAACGCCTCGCCCGCGGGCTTCAGCCGGCCGTCGTTCGTGAACAGCCCGAGGTCGTACTCGAGCTCCGGGAAGTCGGCGAGCGACCGTGCGACGTCGTGCGAGCACCACCAGGTCACCCCGAGCAGGTCCTGGGCGCCGGCGACGTGCCGGATGGTCCGGTCGGTGAACGCGGCGGCGTCGGCCGGGTCGACGACGTTCGTCGGGGCGCCGACCTCCTGCAGCCAGTTCGGTCGACCGGGCTCACGGTTCCAGGCCGCGGCGAGCTGGAGCAGGTACTCCCCGTGCCGCACCGACCCGGCGCCGAGTGCGCCGTGCAGGGCCGCGGACCCGTTGAACACCCACGAGTGCGTGACCGTCGCGTCGCCGTGGTCCGCCGCGTGGGCCGGACCGAAGGGCTGCGTGTCGTCGTACCAGGCCGCGTCGTACTGCGCGACGGTGACCAGCGGCGCAGGACGCGACCCGGGGGCGGCAGGAGCCGACGAGGCGGACGCGGGTGGTGCCTCCCGGCCGGCCGACGACCCGACCGTGGACCCACCGGACAGCCCGCGCCGCGCCGCCGCGACCATCGCCGCGGCCCACGCGTGTCCCTGTTCCGCGGTGATGTCGTGCGGGGCGGGGTGCGGTGCGTGCGCGAACTGGTTGACCTCGTTGCCGATCGAGACGCCGAGCAGGTTGGGCCGGTCGCCGACCGCCGTGGCGAGCGCCTCGACGTACGCCGCGGTCGACGCGACCACGTCCGGGTCGGTGAACAGGTTCCGGCGGTGCCAGCTCTCGAGCCACGACGGCAGGAAGTCGAAGCTCGACAGGTGCCCCTGCAGCGCGTCGACGTTCACGTCGAGCCCGAAGGACCCGGCGATGTCGACGACGGTGGCGACGTCCGCCAGCGCCCGCTGCCGGATGAGCGTCCGGTTCGGCTGCACGACGGGCCACAGCGGGAAGATGCGCACGTGGTCGGCGCCGAGCGAGGCGATCTGCTCCATGTCGCGCGCGGTGTCCGACGCCGAGAAGTCGAGCCACGAGTGGAACCAGCCGACCGACGGGGTGTGGTTGACGCCGAAGCGCATCAGCCCTTCACCCCGCCCTCTTCGACGCCCTTGAAGAAGAAGCGCTGCAGGACGGCGAAGATCACGGCGATGGGGATGAACGCGATCATGGTGCCCGCCGCGATCATGCGCTGGTCGGTGGCGAACGTGCCCTGCAGGTACTGCAGCCCGACGGTGAGGGTCAGGTTCTCGGGCGACTGCAGCACGATGAGCGGCCAGAGGAAGTCGTCCCACGCGCCGATGAACGAGAAGATCGCGATCACGGCGATGGTCCCCTGCACGGCGGGTAGCGAGATGTACCGGAGGCGCTGCATCGCGTTCGCCCCGTCCATCACCGCCGCCTGGTCGATCTCCTCGGGGATCTGTCGGAACGCGTTGAACATCAGCAGCACGTTCAGCGCGGCGATCATGCCGGGCAGTGCGACGCCGACCAGGTTGTCGGCGAGACCGAGGTCCTTCACGGTGACGAACTGGCTGATGATCGTCGCCTCGCCCGGCAGCACCAGGGTCGCCAGGAACAGGCCGAGCACGAGCTTGCGGAAGCGCCACTGCAGGCGTGCGAGGGCGAACCCGGCGAGGGTGGCGAACACGATGTTGCCGAACACGTCGATCGCGGCGACGAGCAGCGAGTTGCCGATGTACCGGAAGACCGGGATCGCCGCCGCCACCTTGAGGTAGTTGTCGAACGTCGGCTCGCTCGGGATGAAGGACGGGTTCGCGGTGTAGATGTCCTCGCCCGCGCCCTTGAGCGAGGTGGAGAGCTGCCAGAGGAACGGGCCGATCGTGATGAAGAGGACCACGATCAGCAGGACGTAGCGGACGACCTTCTCGCGCGTGGACATGACGCCCCAGACCTGGCGGCGCTTCCGTGGTGTCGGCCTGGAGGCGCGGCGTCCGTCCGTCCCGCCGGTCACGTCCGGTGCGGGTGCGGCGGCGCCGGCGGCGCCCCCGATCACGGGTTCCGTGGTGCTGGTCGTGTTCGTCACTTGTCCGCCTTGCTGTTCATGCGCGCGAGGGCGAGCATCGGCACGAGCGTCACCACGAAGAGCAGCAGGCTGAGCGCGGACGCGTAGCCGAGGTTGCCGGTGAAGCCGCGGGCGTACTGCTGGATGAGCATGACGAGCGAGTTGTCCTGCCCACCGGGTCCGCCGGTGCCGTTGGTGAGGATGTAGAGCTCGCTGAACACCCGGAGCGCGCTGACGCACACCAGGATGCCGACGAGCGTCATGGTGCCGCGGACACCGGGCATCGTCACGGACCAGAAGCGGCGGACCGACCCGGCACCGTCGAGGGCGGCGGCCTCGTGCAGGTCCTTGCCGACGTTCCCGAGCGCCGCGAGGAAGATGATCATGTAGTAGCCGAGGCCCTTCCAGACCGTCAGGCTGATCGCGCTGATGAGCAGCAGCCACCGGTCGGTGAGGAACGGGATGCCCGCGCCACCGAGCGCCTTCACGATCTCGTTCACCACGCCGCGGTCGTCGAGGATCCACGTCCAGATGAGCCCGACCACGACGGCCGAGGCGATCACGGGCGTGTAGTACGCCGTGCGGAAGAACGCGATCCCGGGGAGCTTCTGCTGCACGAGCACCGCGATGAGCAGCGGCAGGACGGTGAGCAGCGGCAGGCAGATCGCCATGTAGATGACGCTGTTGAGCAACGCCTCCCACACCTGCGGGTCGGCGAGCAGGGTCTGGAAGTTGCGGACGCCCACCCACTGGCTCACGCCCCCGAGCGGGCTGGCGTTCGTGAACGACAACCGGACGGTGTTGATCGACGGCCAGAGGCTGAACGCGAGGAGCCAGACGAGTGCCGGCAGGACGAGCAGCCAGGGCGTGAACCAGCGGTTGGCGCGCATCAGCCGTTGGCCAGGAGCGAGTTCATCTTGTCCTGCGCGGTCTGCAGGGCCTTCTCCGGCGAGACCTGCCCCTTCATGGCGAGGGCGATCTGCTGGTCGAGGAAGTCCGTCATCGCGGAGTTCGCCTCGACCGGGTTGAGGACCTTCGCCTCCTTGAGCGCCTCGTTCGCGAGCACGCGGGCCTTGCCGTTCACGGTTCCGTCGTCCTTCGAGAAGTACGGGTCGGACTGCGACGAGACGGTCGACGGGAAGATGTTCACCTGGTGGGCGAACGCCTCCTGGTTCTTCGCGTTCGTCATGTACTGCGCGAACGCCTCGGCGGTGGCGAGGTGCTTCGACTTGCTGGACACCGACAGGCCCTGCACGTACAGCGGCGGGGTGTCGAGCGCCGGGCTGACGGTGACGTTGCCCGTGAGCGACGGGTTGCTCTTCTCCATGTCGGCGAGCGCGGTCGCACCACCGGTGGTCCAGGCGACCTTGCCCTGCGTGAAGAGCGTCGAGTTGCCGAGGTAGTCGCTGTTGAGGACGTTCGACGGCATGTAGCCGTCCTGGTACGCCGTCCTGTACCGGTCGATCAGGTCGGCGGCCTTCGACGAGTCCGCGAACGTGAACTTCGTCCCGTCCCCGTTGACCACCTTGACGCCGGCGAGCGTGAAGTCACCGAGCCCGGGCTTCCGGCTCATCAGGTAGTCGTCCGGGCAGTTCTCGTGCATGGTCTTCGCCTGCGTGAACAGCTCGTCGGTGGTCTTCGGCGGGTCGTTCGCGTCGAGCCCGCACTTCGCGAACATCGTCGAGTTCCAGTAGTCGACGTCGGTGTTGAGGTACCAGGGGTAGCCGTAGGTGCCGTCGAGTCCCTTGTACTCGTACGAGTCGAGCGCGCCGGCGACGTACGTGCTGCTCAGCGTGCTGTCGTCCTTCGAGACGTCCTGCAGGAACCCGCGCTTCGCGAGCGGCAGCGCGATGTCCGGCGGCAGGTTGATGACGTCCGGCAGCGAGTTCGACGACGCCTGGCTGAGCACCTTGTCCGCGTAGCCGTCGCCCGGCTGGTCCTGCAGCTTCACCTTCGCGTCGGGGTGTTCCTGCTCGAAGCCGTCGATGACGCCCTGCAGGTAGTCCGTGTAGGTCGGCGTGAGCGCCCAGGTCTGCAGGGTGATGGTGCCCTCGACCTTGCCGTTCCCTCCGCCGGTCGCGCCGCTGCTGCCGCTCGAGCAGCCGGTCAGGACGAGGGCGGTGGCCGCCGCGGTCGCGAGCAGCGCTGCCGCGCGGCCCCTCGTCGGTCGTGGTGTGGTCCTCATGGCGTTGTGACTCCTTCGTCATCCTGCTCAAGCGGTTCAGCCGTCGTGTGCTGCAACCGGGTTGCGTGCCACTGTGCGGGACTAAAGCGTTATAGTCAACCCCGTGCAACCGAAGCGTCGGACGACGATCGCCGACATCGCCGCCCGAGCCGGCGTGTCCATCAGCGCGGTGTCGTTCGCGCTCAACGACCGACCGGGCGTCTCCCCGGAGACCCGTCGACGGGTGCAGGAGATCGCGCGCGAGCTCGACTGGCAGCCGCACACCGCGGCGCGCGCGCTCGGTGGAGCCCGGGCGGGCTCGATCGGGTTCGTGCTGAACCGGCCCGCACGCACCCTCGGGACGGAGTCGTTCTTCGGCGACCTGATCTCCGGGATCCAGCTCGGTCTCGCGGGCACCCACGTCGGCATGACCCTGCTCGTGGCGCGGGATGCGGACGAGGAGCTCCAGACGTACCGGGACTGGTGGCGAGGCCACCGGGTCGACGGCGTCGTCGTGATCGACCCGAGACAGGACGACGACCGCCTGGCCCTGCTCGCCGAGCTCGGGATGCCGGCCGTCGTCGTCGGATCCCACCCGTCACCGGCGGGTGCGGCGCCGAGCGTCTGGATCGACGACTCCGACGCCACCGAGACCGTCCTGCGCTACCTGCACGCCCTCGGTCACCGCCGCATCGCCCACGTCGCCGGTCCTCCGGAGTTCGAGCACACGGCGATGCGCACGGCGCGCCTCGAGACGTTCGCCGCGACCGAGGGGCTCGAGCGGACAGTGTCGATCCCGACGGACTACTCGGCGGAGGCCGGCGCCCGTGCGACGCGGACGCTGCTGTCCGGCACCGACCGGCCGACCGCGATCGTGTACGACAACGACGTGCTCGCCGTCGCCGGCCTCGGCGTCACGAGCGAGATGGGGATCGCGGTCCCCCACGCGGTGTCGATCGTCTCGTTCGACGACTCCGCGATGATCCGCCTCGTGCGACCCGCGATCACGTCCCTGACCCGCGACACGGTCGAGCTCGGGCAGCGGGCCGCCGTGCTCCTGCGCGAGCAGATCGACTCGGGCGCGGTCCTGCCCTCACGCCCCGGCCCCTCGCTGACCCTGAGCGTGCGCGACTCCACCGGTCGCGCACCGACACGCCCGCACGGCGGCCGATCCCCACGCTGACCGCGCGGCCGACTTGACGCCGGTTCGAACACACGTTCGAATACCCCTGTGGGACGGCGTCGCGAGAACCGGTGGCAGCCCCCGGAACACCCGGAGGTCGAACGCCCGCGCGCCTACTCCCTGTCGGAGGATGCCCGCGGGCCCGACGTCTGCCACGCGGTCACCCCCGCACCCGTGTGGGCGTGGATCCAGTTCCCCACGTTCCACATCCGCGTGAAGGGCTTCGCGAAGAGCTGGACCCGTGACGCCGTGCTCGTCGAGTGGGCGCAGTTCGGGCAGCAGGCCGACGCCTGGGTCTGGCGGTCGGCCGTGAAGCACCGCACGCTCCGCGCCGACCCACGGCATCCGGGGAACGCACCGCATTGACTTCCACCCGCATCACGAGGATCGTTCTGCCCGTACCGCTTCGTCGAACTACACGATCATCGAGAAGTTCGACGGCCACGACCCGACGAGAGGAGGCACTGTGAAGAGGAACGAGGTGCCGTCCTGGGTCGCCCACGTGCTCACCCCGCCGGAGGTCATCGCGGCCTACGTCGAGCGCCGGATCAACGATCCGGCCCTGCTGTCGGGTGTGCAGTCGGAACCCACGTACGCGGACTTCCTGCGCGCCGAGTAGGCGGTCGGCCGGGAGGCACGACGGACGTCCCCGACGTCAGGGAACCTGCCCCGCGCCTCCCGTCCGACCCGCGTCCGGTCGCGCGCGACCGCGTCGCGCCGACAGGGTGACCCCGACGCTGGCGACGCTCACGCAGGCCAGGGCGACGACCTCCTGCACCGCGAGCTCCTCGTGCAGCACCACGAGGCCCGCCAGGGCCGCGATCGCCGGACCGAGGCTCTGCAGCACACCGAACACCCGGGTGGGCATCCGGCGGAGCGCGAGCATCTCGAGGGCGTACGGCAGCACGGTCGAGAGCAGCGCGACGCCCGCGAACACGAGCAGCAGCGACGGGTCCCCGACCACGCCGTCGACGGCCGGACGGAGTCCGGTCGGCAGCGACACGAGCATCGCGACGACCATCGACACCGCCAGCCCGTCGACCCCGGGGATGGCGGCACCGACCCGCCGGTTCATCACGATGTAGCCCGCCCAGCACGCGGCAGCGGCGATCGCGGCGACGACGCCACCGACCGCGGTGACCGCGGCCGGACCGACACCGAGCAGCACGACCCCGGCGAGCGCGAGGACCGCCCACGTGACGTCCCGCCACCGTCGGGTGTGCGCGAGCGACAGGGTGAGCGGTCCGAGGAACTCGATCGTCACGGCGACGCCGATCGGGATGCTCGCGAAGGCCACGTAGATGAAGACGTTCATCCCGCCGAGCGCGAGGCCGAGCAGCACCGCGGCCGTCCACTGCCCGCGGGTCCAGTGCCGGACGCGCGGGCGCACGACGAGCAGGAGCACGAGCGCACCGATGACGAGCCGGAGCGCAGCGGCACCGACCGACCCGACCTCGTCGAAGCGGGTCTTCGCCAGCGCGGCACCGATCTGCACCGAGAGCATCGCGGCGAGGGCGAGCACCGGTGCGGGGACGCGGGTCACGGTGCGGTCGCCATGCGTCGGGTCAGCCGAGGTACGCGAGCACGGCGAGGACGCGGCGGTGGTCCTCACCGGTGTCCTCCAGGGCGAGCTTGCCGAAGATGCTCGACACGTGCTTCTCGACGGCTCCGGTGCCGATCACGAGCGCACGGGCGATGGCGGCGTTCGTGCGCCCCTCGGCCATCAGCCCGAGGACCTCGCGCTCGCGGGGCGTCAGGGCGGCGAGCGGGTCCCGCCGGCGACCCATGAGCTGCGTGACGACCTCGGGGTCGAGCACGGTGCCGCCCGCGGCGATGCGCCGGACGGCGTCGTCGATCTCCTCGAGCCGGGTCACGCGGTCCTTGAGCAGGTACCCGATGCCGGTCGCCCCGGCGGCCAGGACGTCCTCGGCGTAGGTGGCCTCGACGTACTGGGACAGCAGCAGGACCCCGGTGCGGGGTGCGACGCGGCGGGTGGCGACGGCGGCGCGCACACCCTCGTCGGTGAAGGTCGGCGGCATCCGCACGTCCATGACGACCACGTCGGGGGCACCGTCGGGCAGCGTGGCGAGGAAGGCGTCCGCGTCGGCGTACTGGCCGACGACGTCGATGCCGGCCTCGTCGAGCACGCGGGCGAGCCCCTCACGCAGGAGCACCGCGTCGTCGACGACGACGGCCCGGATGCGTGCTGCACCCGGGCCGTCGCTCATGCCGACCAGCCTAGTGGGAGCGGGTGCGCCGACCGTGGCGCCGGGCCGCTCCCGACGCCGTCACCCGCGGACGACGGGGACGCCGTTCAGGGCTCCGAGCGGGATCCGGGCGGTGGCCTCGGTCGGACCACCCTCGGGGCTGTTCACGACGAGCTCGCCGTCGAGGGCGCGCATCCGACCCATCAGGCCCTCGATGCCGTGGCCCTCCTGCGGTCGTGCGCCACCACGGCCGTCGTCGGTGACGCTGACCGTCAGGTACCAGAGGCCCGAGGCGTCGACGATGAGCCCGAGGTACACGCCGGCCGTCGAGGCACCGGCGTGCTTCGTCGTGTTCGTCAGGAGCTCGCTCACCGTGAAGTACACGTTGCGCTGGATCTCCGTCGCGAGCTCGAGCCCCTCGGGCAGGCGGACGTCGAGCCCGACGGGGATCGGCGTCCGGGCGACCAGTGCCTCGAGCGCTGCCACGAGTCCGCGGTCGAGCAGGATCGGCGGTGCGAAGCCGCGGGACAGGGCGCGGAGCTCGTCGAGGGCGTCCTGCGCGTGCTCGGTCGCCTCGCCGATGAGCCGCTTCGCCTTCTCCGGGTCGCGGTCGAAGGCGCGCTCGGCAGCGGCGAGGTCCATGCGGAGCCGGACGAGCCGCTGCTGCGGACCGTCGTGCAGGTCTCGCTCGATCTGGCGCAGTGCCTGGCCCTCGGCCGTCACGGCACCCGCGCGGGAGGCCTGCAGCCCGGCGACGCGCTGCTCGAGCTGCTCGGCACGGAAGCCACCGAGCAGACCGAGGTCGATCCAGTAGTGGGCGAGCACGGAGCCACGTGCCCAGAGGGGCAGGAGCGCCACCGACGCGGCCATCGACAGCAGACTGAGGAGTCCGATCGCGAGCAGCGCGGCACTGTCCGAGCTGGGCAGGTACATGCCGCCCACGCCGAGGAAGCCCCAGGCGACGGCGACCACGAACGGCCAGGCGAACCCGGCGAGGAGCACGACACCGGCTCCCACGGTCACGAGTGCCGCGAGCGGGTAGACCACGGCCGCGTGCAGCAGGTACAGCCAGTAGTGCGGGTTCGCCACCGCGGACCCGGTGCGCGTCCACCAGTTCTGCTGCCACCGCGGCGTCCAGTCCACCGGACGGATCGGCCGGGGGTCTGCCCACCCGATGCGGGTCTTCTCGAACTGGCCGAGCCACCGCGCCACGAACAGCGCGATGAAGAACATCAGGAGCACGAACGGGTTGAACAGGTCGCGCAGGCCCCGCCCGAACAGCGCCGCGGGGAACGCCGCGTACAGCGTGCAGAGCAGCACGGCCGTCAGCGCCATGTAGCCGAAGTCGCGCGGCAGGCGACGCCAGGCCTCGCGGTAGAAGCGACCGGCGGTCATGCCGGAGCCGGCACCACCCCCGTTGCCCGGCGCACCCGCGGCGGCGAAGGGCGGCTGCGCCGCTGCACCCGCGGGGGCGAAGGGCTGCTCCCCCGGAGCGGACGCCCGCCCCGTGGTCGGTGTCGCACCCCATCCCGAGGGCGCCGAGGACGGGCCGCCGTCGGGCGTGCGGGGCTGTTCGGGCATCGGCTTCGTGGCTCCCTGGGGCACGGCTCCGTCGAGCGGGACGGTCTGTGCACGATCGGCGGCATGGTCGTCCAGCGGGACGGTCTCGGCCTGGTCGAGGCGGTCGGTGTCGGTCATGGGTCCAGCCTCACGGAGCCCGTCCCCGCGTCCCATCCTGCCGTCTCCCGGATCGGGGGTGGGGTTGTCCCCACCCCCTGTGCCCGTCGCGCCGTCAGACGAGGGCGGCGGCGACCTCCGGGGACTCCTCGGGGACCGACCACGGGCGGTGCGTCATGCCGCTGTCCCCGCGGAACGACACGACGGTGCTGTCCTCGCCGCGCGCGTAGGTGATCCGCTCGTCCACCGAGCCGAAGCGGTTCCCCGCCGCCATCAGGAGCGTGTCCTCGTCGACGACGCCCAGGCGCACCGGGGACTCGGTCGGCACCGGCTGCGTCGGGTCGATCGCGAGCAGCCGGTCCCCCACCCGTGCGACGTCGGTGATGCCCTCGAAGGTCGTGAAGCGTCCGGTGTACCGCGTGGTGTCGACGTCCGCGGGCAGCTCGGGACCGGGGGCGTGCTCGTCGGCCGCGGCGTCGAGCAGGTGCACGATGCCCGTCGCGAGCATCCCCGCCGGGCCGGTCGCGCTGCTCGTCAGGACGGAGACGACGAGCGACGACGCCGGGTCGAACACCGTCTGGGTGATCTGGCCGGGGAAGCCGCCGGAGTGCCCACGGACCTCGCGCCCGCCGATCCGGTCGACGATGAAGCCCGCGCCGTAGCCCCGCGCGGCCGGATCGGTGTCGAGCGCGCTCCAGGCCTTCCGCTGCGCCATGCGCTTCGCGTGGTCGGACAGCAGCGAACCCCGGCCGGGCACGTGCGCCGAGAAGTACCGGACGAGGTCGGACGCGGTGCCGTGGAAGCCCGTCGCCGCGGCGAGCGCCCCGGTCGTGACGTGCGGGACACGCTGGCGGGTGCGGGCGATGTGCAGGCCCGTGTAGCCGACGACGAACTCGTCCTCGCGCGCCGGGTCGTACTCCGGCCCGGTGCCGGTGAGTCCGAGCGGCTCGACGATCGCACGCCGGACGTGCTCGGCGTAGGTCGTGCCGGTGACGGCCTCGATGACGAGTCCGAGCAGGCCGTAGCCGAGGTTCGAGTAGTTGAAGGCCGAGCCGACGGGGACCTTCGCGCCGCCCTCGACCACGAGCGCGACGAGCTGGTCGGCGTCCGGGAACGGGTGGTCGAGCGCCCAGTGGTCGCCGTCGGCACCGTCACGCACGACACCGCCGCCCATCTCCATGAGCTCGCGCACCGTCGCGTCGGCGATCGGCGACCCGGCGTCGACGAGGGCGGGCACGAACGACCCGACGGTGTCGTCGAGCCGCAGCGCGCCGGCGTCGGCGAGCTGCAGCAGCGCGGTCGCGGTGAAGGTCTTCGAGTGCGACGCGATCCGGAACAGATCCGTGGTCGTCAGGCGCCGTCCGGCCTCGACGTCCGCGTGACCCCAGGCCTCGGAGAACAGCACCTCGTCCTCGAATCCGATCGCGACCTGCACGCCCGGGAGCCGGAGCTGCCACACCTTGTAGTCGATCCACTCACGGACGTAGGGCAGGACGGACTCGTACGCGGCGCGCTTCTCCATGCCGACCAGCCTCGCATGTGCCACGCTCGTCGCATGCGGCACACACCCCACTTCCTCATGACCGACGTCGACGAGGTGCGACGTCTGATCGACGGGCACCCGTGGGCGACGATCGTGTCGCACACCGCCCAGGGGCTCGTCGCCTCGCACTACCCGTTCCTGCTCGAGGCGCCGGGACCGGACGACGATCCCGACGCGCTCGTCCTCGTGTCGCACGTCGGCCGACCGGACGAGGTCGCGCACGAGCTCGGCCAGCACGAGGTCCTCGTCGTCTTCCAGGGCCCGCACGGCTACGTCTCCCCCGCCTGGTACCCACCGGAGCAGTTCGTGCCGACCTGGGACCACGTGACGGCGCACTGCTGGGGCACGCCGGAGATCCTGTCCGACGAGGAGAACTTCCGGGTGCTCGGCGAGCTGGTCGACCACTTCGAGCGCGTGATGCCCGAGCCGGTGTCCCTCGACGTCGACCCCGCGACCGCCCGCCGCGCAGCGAAGGGCACCGTCGGCATCCGCATCCGGGTCGCCCGGTTCGACGCCCGCGCGAAGCTCTCGCAGAACAAGGCTCCCGAGGTCGTCGAGCGGATCGTCGCCGGGCTCCGCGGCGACGGCCCGTACGCCTCGCCAGCGCTCGCCGACGCCGTCGAGCGCGCCCAGGTGGCGCGCCGGGACGACCGGGAGGCATCGTGACCGACGTCCTGCTCCGCACCGTCCGCCGGGTGGGCACCGCCGGCGCGCCGTGCGACGTGCGCATCGTCGGCGGCCGCGTCGACGCGGTCGCCCCCGCCGGCACGCTCGACCCGCCCCCGGGCGCCGACACCGACGTCGTCGAGACCGACGGCGCGTGGCTCGGTCCGGGGCTCGTCGACCACCACGTGCACTTCGACCAGTGGGCCCTGGTCCGCCGGCGCGTCGACGTGTCCGCCTGCACGTCGGCGGAGGCGACGGCCGAGTCGCTCGCCGCGGTCGCGCGCACCGGGGTGTCGGACCTGGTGCTCGTCGGCCACGGCTACCGCGACGGGACCTGGCCGCGCCCCGCACGACGCGAGCTGCTCGACGGAGCCGCACCGGGCCTCCCGGTCGTCGTCATCAGCGCCGACCTGCACGCCGTGTGGTGCAACGCGCTCGCGCTCGCCCACTGCTCGGCGCTCGTCGGACGGCCGCTCGCCGCCGGGGACGACGGGGTCCTGCGCGAGCAGGACGCCTTCGACGTGACCGCGGTGCTGTCCCGGGTGCCGGACGACGTGCTCGACGACTGGGCGGCGGAGGCGGTCGACGCAGCGGCCGCCCGCGGCGTGACGCGTGTCGTCGACCTCGAGATGGTGCCCGGACTCGACCGCTGGACGCGACGGGTCCGCGCCGGCACCGACGGCCTGCGGGTGGACTGCGGGGTGTACCCGGGCGGCCTCGACGCGGCGATCGCCCGTGGTCTCCGGACCGGCGACGTCGTGGACGGTACCCGTGGTCTGGTCCGGACGGGTCCGTTCAAGGTGATCACCGACGGCTCGCTCGGAACCCGGACCGCCGCGTTGACGTCGGGCGAGGGGGTGCTCGCGTACCCGTTCGAGGACCTCGTCGCGATGGTCCGGCGCGCGGTCGACGCCGGACTCGTCCCCGCCGTGCACGCGATCGGCGACCGGGCGAACACCCTGGCGCTCGACGTGTTCGAGGCCGTGGGCGCGCGGGGCAGCATCGAGCACGCCCAGCTGCTCGTCGACACCGACGTCGACCGGTTCGCCCGGCTCGGGGTCGCTGCGTCCGTCCAGCCCGAGCACGCGATGGACGACCGGGACATCGCGGACCGGTACTGGGCGGGCATGACCGACCGGGCCTTCCCGTTCGCGTCGCTGCACCGGGCCGGTGCGGAGCTCCGGCTCGGGTCGGATGCTCCCGTGGCGCCGCTCGACCCGTGGGTGTCGATGGCGGCCGCGGTCGGGCGGGACCGCGACGGACGCACACCGTGGCACCCGTCCGAGCGGCTGGCGGCGCTGACCGCGTGGCGCGGCTCGACCGAGGGCGGTCGGGTCGGCGTGTCCGTCGGCGACGTCGCCGACCTGGTGCTGCTCGCCGCGGACCCGCTGGCGGTCGCCGACTCGGCGTCGCTGCGGCACGCCGAGGTGCTCGGGACCGCGATCGCGGGACGGTTCACGCACCGCGACCTGTAGCGGCGCCGGCTCGTCCTGGTCCCCGGCGTTACTCCTGGTCCTTCGGGCACCAGTAGAGCTTGCGTCCGGCCATGTCCGCCATCCGGATCTCGGTGCCGCACACCCGGCAGGGCTCCCCCTCGCGGTGGTACACCCAGTGGCGGTCCTTCCGCGAGCGCACCGCCTTGGCGTGGTCGGCCTCGGACAGGTCGTCCATGGTCAGCATGAGGCCGTCACGGACCCCCGCGTGCAGCAGCTTCGACCAGTCCTGCCAGAGCGCCTTCGCCTGCTCGACGGTGATCTTCCTGCCGGGCTTGTACGGGTCGATGCGCTGCCGGAAGAGCAGCTCGGCCCGGTAGATGTTGCCGATGCCCGCGACGACGGCCTGGTCCATGAGCAGCTGCCCGATCGCGACGTTCCGCTTCCGGACGTTGTCGACGAAGGTCTGCTCGGCCTCCGGGCCGTCGTCGTTGATCGGGTCCGGCCCGAGCTTGTCGAGCGCGCGCTGCACCCCGGCCGGGTCCTCGACGACGCAGGCCGTCGGACCGCGGAGGTCGGCGACGGTGTCCTCGGTCAGGATGCGGACGCGCACCTGCCCGACCGGGTCCGGTGGGAAGGACTCGATCGGGTCCTCCGACTTCTCCTGCTCGGCCATCCGGTACCGGGCGAGCCGCGGGGCGCCGATCGACGACAGCGACTCCTCGCCGTCGCCGTCCTCGGACAGCGCCTCGGCCGACGAGATCACGCCCGCGAAGTCCCACGCCCCGTAGAGCCCGAGGTGGACCCGGAGGAACAGGTCGTCCTCGAACTCGAGGAACATCTGCTTCGCCACGGCCCGGGCGGCGACCATGCGTTTGCCGTCGAGCTGGGCGGCACCGGCGGCGAACCGCCCCTGCGGGCTGGAGACCTCGCAGCGCTTGCCGACGAAGTGCCGGGAGAACTGGTTCGCGATGCGGTGGACGGAGTGACCCTCTGGCATCGGTCCTGTCTACCCGGACTACTCGTCGATCTGCCGACCGGCGATGTGCCCCGTCGTCTCGTACTCGGCCAGCTGCGCGATGCGGCGAGCGTGACGCTCCTCGCCCGAGAAGGGCTCGGCGACGAAGAGGTCGACGAAGCGCATCGCTTCCTCCTCGGTGTGCTGGCGCGCGCCGATCGAGATGACGTTCGCGTCGTTGTGCTGGCGGGCGAGGAGCGCGGTCGACTCGTTCCAGACCAGCGCGGCGCGGATGCCCTCCACCTTGTTCGCGGCGATCTGCTCGCCGTTGCCCGACCCGCCGAAGACGACGCCGAGCGCCTCGACGCCCGCGCGCTGGTCCTGCACGACCGCGTGCGCGGCGTTGATGCAGAACGACGGGTAGTCGTCCAGCGCGTCGTACTCGGTCGGCCCGTGGTCGACGACCTCGTGCCCCGCCTCGGTGAGGTGCTGGGCGAGGGTCTTGGTGAACTCGAGGCCGGCGTGGTCCGTTCCGAGGTGGATGCGCATGGCTCCGATCCTATTCCCGGCCCCGAGGGGCCCGGACCACCACGACGACGTACCGCACGGGCTCCGCGCCGGGGTTCCGGTAGACCACGTCGGCGGGCTCACCGAGCTCGATGCGGTCGCCGGCACCGAGCCGGGTGGGCTCGTCGCCGACGACGACCTCGAGCACGCCGTCGACCACCCAGATGCAGTGCCGGAGGAACGCGTAGGCGGACGCCGGGTACGCCACCTGTTCACCGGCCGGGAGGCGCACCTCGGTGACGTCCGCGGGGAAGTCGGCGCTCGAGACCGGACGACGGCGGTACCCGGTCTCGGGATCGGTCCAGGAGTCGGCGGTCACCCCGCGCTGGACGCCACGCGCCTCGTCCGGGTCGGTCGCCCTGGGCACCTCGTGGTCGAGTGCCTCGTCGAGGAGCTGCGAGATCGTGAGTCCGAACGCCCCGGACAGCCGCCCGAGGATCGTCGCCGTCGGACTGGACACCCCGCGCTCGACGCGGTTGATCATCGCGCGGGAGACACCGGACTCCTCGGCGAGCTCGGTCAGGCTCCACTTCCGCTCGGTGCGGAGGCGCTGCAGTCGCTCCCCCAGGCGACGCTGGTCGGCGTCGTCCGGGTGCTCGGTGACCGGTTCCACCGTCGCCGAGAAGTCGTCTACGATCTGAGACATGGCGACAGCATATGCGACGGAGTCGGCGTCCTCGGTCACGGTCCGCGACTGCGAGCCGCGTGACCTCGACGTCGTCCACGCCCTGCACGTCGACGCCGTGCTGCACTCGACCGCGATCTGGCAGGAGGAGCCGCACCCGCGGGAGTACTTCGACGGCTGGCTCGCGGAGCGCCGGGCTGCCGGGCTGCCCGTCCTGGTCGCCGAGGTCGACGGCGCCGTCGCCGGGTACGTCACCTACAGCGCCTTCCGGCCGCACCAGGGGTACCGGCACACCGTGGAGCACAGCGTCTACGTCGTCCCGGCGTTCCGCGGTCGGCGCATCGCCACCGTGCTCATGGACGCGCTCGTCGCGCACGCCCGGTCGGCCGGCGTGCACGTCCTGATGGCGGGCATCTGCTCGACGAACACCGGCTCGATCGCCCTCCACGAGCGACTCGGCTTCACCACCGTCGGCGTGCTGCCCGAGGTCGGGCGGAAGTTCGACCGGTGGCTCGACCTGACCCTGATGCGGTTGCCCCTGGCCTGACGGGGTGCCGGCCGGACGGCAGGCGCGGGGCGGAGCCGCACCGCGCCTCCCGTCCGTCCACCGGTCGCGTCGTGGACGCCGGTCGGGCTACTCGACGGTGTCGAAGATCGGACCGACCGTCCGCGAACGCTTGAGCTCGAAGAACCCGGGGACGTTCGCGACGGCGACGACGCCGTCCCACAGGTCGAGCGCCTCCTGGCCCTTCGGCGCCGGGGAGATGACCGGGCCGAAGAACGCGGTGCCCTCGACGGCGATGACCGGGGTGCCGACGTCCTGACCGACCCGGTCGATGCCGTCCTGGTGGCTCGCGCGGACGGCCTGGTCGACCTCGTCGGTCCACGCGTACTCGAGCAGGTCCTCGTCGAGGTCGAGCTCGCGGAGCACGGCGGGCACGACCTGGTCGGGGTCGGACTCCTGGCGGTGGTGGACGTGCTCGCCGAGCGCGTCGTACAGCGGCTTGACGACGTCCTGGCCGTGGCGGAGCAGCGCGGCGGTGACGATGCGCGGGTAGAGCTGTCCCTTGTGGATGCGCTCCCGGTACTCGTCCGGGATGTCCTGGTCCTCGTTGAGGACGAAGAGGCTCATCACCTTCCAGGTCACGTCGATCGGGCGCTGGCGCTCGACCTCGCCGACCCAGCGGCTCGTCATCCAGGCCCACGGGCAGTTCGGGTCGAACCAGAACTCCACGGCGGTGCGGGCGGTCTCGGTGTTGTCCACAGTCGTCTCGGTCACGCTGCGAGCGTACGCGCGCTCGCTAGGCTGATCCCATCGTCCCGACGGCGCACGACGCCTGCCGGGATCCCCTCACCGCGGACATCGATCGTCCGCGCCGCAAGCGAAGTTGGAGCGTCCGTGCCCGGAGAGAACCTCACCAGAACCGAAGCCCAGGAACGCGCCGCGATCGTCGACGTGCAGACGTACGACGTCGAGCTGGACCTGACCCGCGGGGCCGAGACCTTCGGCAGCACCACGCGCGTCCGGTTCACCGCGACGCCCGGCGCCTCGACCTTCATCGACGCGATCACGAAGACCGTGCACTCGATCACCCTGAACGGCTCGGCGCTCGACGTCGCCGCGGTGAACGACGGCGTGCGCATCCAGCTCGACGACCTGCAGGAGCAGAACGAGCTCGTGGTCGTCGCCGACGCGATGTACACGAACACGGGCGAGGGCCTGCACCGCTTCGTCGACCCGGTCGACGACGAGGTCTACCTGTACTCCCAGTTCGAGGTCCCGGACTCGCGCCGGATGTTCGCGGTGTTCGAGCAGCCCGACCTCAAGGCCGAGTTCTCCTTCACCGTCACGGCACCGTCGCGCTGGCAGGTCGTCTCGAACTCCCCGACGCCCGAGCCCCACGTCGACGGCGAGATCGCCACGTGGGCGTTCAGCCCGACCGCGACGATCTCGAGCTACATCACCGCGCTCGTCGCCGGCCCGTACGAGGTCGTCCGCGACGAGCTCACGAGTCGCGACGGTCGGACCATCCCGCTCGGCGTCTTCGCGCGGCGCTCGCTCGCCGAGTACCTCGACCCCGAGTACGTGTTCGAGACGACCAAGAAGGGCTTCGCCTACTACGAGGAGAAGTTCGACGTCCCGTACCCGTTCGAGAAGTACGACCAGCTCTTCGTGCCGGAGTTCAACGCCGGCGCGATGGAGAACGCGGGCTGCGTGACCTTCACCGAGACCTACGTCTTCCGCTCGAAGGTCACCGACGCCATCAAGGAGCGCCGGGTCGTCACGATCCTGCACGAGCTCGCGCACATGTGGTTCGGCGACCTCGTCACCATGAAGTGGTGGAACGACCTGTGGCTGAACGAGTCGTTCGCCGAGTGGGCGTCGACCATCGCCACCGCCGAGGCCACCGAGTGGACCGAGGCGTGGACCACCTTCCAGGCGATGGAGAAGTCCTGGGCCTACCGCCAGGACCAGCTCCCCTCGACGCACCCGATCGTCGCGACGATCAACGACCTCGAGGACGTCCAGGTCAACTTCGACGGCATCACGTACGCCAAGGGCGGTTCCGTCCTCAAGCAGCTCGTGGCGTGGGTCGGCATCGACGCGTTCTTCGCAGGCGTCTCGGCCTACTTCACGAAGCACCACCACGGCAACACCGAGCTCCGCGACCTGCTCGTCGAGCTCGAGGCGACCAGCGGCCGCGACCTGTCCGAGTGGTCGCAGCTGTGGCTCGAGACCGCCGGCGTGAACACGCTGCGCCCCGAGATCGAGGTCGACGAGTCCGGCGTGATCACGTCCTTCGCCGTGCTGCAGGAGGCTCCGGCCGACCACCCGACGCTCCGCCCGCACCGTCTGGCGATCGGCGTCTACGGCTTCACGACGGACGAGTCGGCGCCCTTCGGTGCCGACACCGCGTCGGCCGGCGGCAAGCTCGAGCGCACGCACCGCGTCGAGATCGACGTCGACGGCGCCCGCACCGAGGTCCCCGAGCTCGTCGGCGTGCACCGCGGCGACCTCGTGCTCCTCAACGACGACGACCTGGCCTACGCCAAGATCCGTCTCGACGAGCAGTCCCGCCGCACCGCGATCGAGCACCTCGCCGCGATCGCGAACCCGCTCGCCCGCTCCATCGTCTGGGGCGCGATGTGGGACGCCACGCGCGACGCCGAGTCGCCCGCGAGCGACTACGTCCGCCTGGTGCTCGGCAACATCGCGACCGAGACCGAGTCGACGACGATCCGCACCACGCTCTCGCAGCTGCTGCTGACCGCCCGGAGCTACGTGGCACCGGCGAAGGTCGACGCCACCGTCCGCACCGTGGGCGACACCCTCTGGCAGCTGGCCTCCTCGGCCGAGGCCGGGTCCGACGCCCAGTTCCAGTTCGTGAAGTTCTTCGCGCAGATCGCCTCGACGCCGGAGCACGTCACGACCCTGCAGGGCCTGCGCGACGGGTCCGTCACACTGCAGGGCCTGGAGATCGACACCGACCTGCGCTGGGAGCTGCTCGAGGGCCTCGTCCTCGCCGGTGCTGCCGGTGACGCCGAGGTCGACGCCGAGCTCGCCGCCGACAAGACGGCCTCGGGCGAGCAGGCCGCCGCCCGGGCGCGTGCGACGATCCCGACCGCCGAGGGCAAGCTCGCGGCGTTCTCGTCGCTCGTCGACTCGTCCGAGGCGCCGAATGCCATCGTCCGCCAGACGACCGTCGGCTTCCAGCACACCAACAGCCCGGTCGTCCTCGAGGGGCTCGTGTCGCGGTACTTCGACGTGCTGACCAGCATCTGGGCCGAGCGGAGCTACCACATCGCCGACACGATCGTCAGCGGCCTCTACCCGGCGCCGCTCGCGTCGGTCGAGCTCCGCGACGCCGCGAACGCGTGGCTCGAGGCACACCCGGAGACCCCGGCGCTCCGCCGCATCGTGTCCGAGAACCTCGCGGGCACCGAGCGTGCGCTGCGTGTCCAGACGGCCGACGCCTGATCCTCGTCCGACGGCAGTGCAGGGGCGGGGCCTCGGTGATCCTCAAGGGTCGCCGAGGCCTCGCCCTCTAGCATCGTCCGGATGATGAACTCGGCAGCGAACACGACCGACGACGTCTCGAAGTGGGCGTCGAACGCATTCACCCAGTTCGTCGACACCTGGCAAGCACCGATCACGATCGTCATCACGGTGATCGCGGCGATCATCCTGCGGCTGATCCTCCGGCGCGTGATCAAGGGCGTCGTCGACCAGGTGGTCAACGGGGCGAAGCGCCGCCAGAACGTCGATGACACCCAGGCACTCATCGCCTCGCCGGTGCAGACCGCCCGCGTCGTGCAACGGACCCGGACCCTCGGCAGTGTGCTCGAGAACCTGGCGACCGTCGTCGTCGTGGTCATCGCGCTGATCGTCATCGTCACCGCCGTGTGGCAGGGCGCGGCCGTCGGGATCGTCGGTGGCGCCTCGCTGATCGCCGCGGGCCTCGCCGTCGGTGCGCAGAGCATCGTGAAGGACCTGCTGTCCGGCGTCTTCATGATCCTCGAGGACCAGGCCGGCGTCGGGGACGTCGTCGACACCGGGCAGGCCACCGGCGTCGTCGAGAACGTCGGACTCCGCGTCATGCAGATCCGCGACGTGAACGGCATCCTGTGGTTCGTCCCGAACGGGCAGATCCTGCGCGTCGGCAACCTGTCCCAGGGCTGGTCGCGCGTGCTGGTCGACATCACCGTCCCGTACGACACCGACATCGACGCCGTGCAGGACGCCCTGCTGCGTGCCGCGGTGACGATGTCCCAGGAGCCGCGCTGGCGTCAGCGGATCGTCGAGAAGCCGGAGATCTGGGGTCTCCAGTCGATCTCCGACGCCGGGATGGTGTTCCGTCTCGTCGTCAAGACCCGCGCGTCCGAGCTCGACGTCGTCGGGCGCGAGATGCGCGTGCGGCTGAAGCGCGCCGTCGACGAGCTCGGCGTCACACTGCCCGCCATGGCGATGATCATGCCCGAGGGGTGGGAGAACGCCACCTCGATCAACGGCCTCCGGTCGGTCCGGACGCAGCCGACGCCCGCACCGACGAAGTCGCGCGGTGGGAAGCGTGGGAACCTGTTCGGACGGGCGATCCGCACCGACGACACCGACCGCGGCCAGGACCCCGGGAAGGACCACCAGTGAGCGACCTCACCCCTCCGGACCGGGGCGGCGTACCGGCGCAGCCGATCACGCTCCGCGTCGGCGAGCACGGCGCCAGCGCGACCGGCTCCCTGTACGAACGCATCGGCGGTGCTCCCACCTTCGACCGGCTGGTCCGACGCTTCTACGAGGGGGTGCAGCAGGACGAGGTCATCTGGCCGATGTACCCGGCTGACGATCTCGACGGTGCGATCTGGCGGCTGTCGGCGTTCCTGCAGCAGTACTGGGGCGGCCCCGGCACGTACAGCGAGGAGCGCGGGCACCCCCGGCTCCGGATGCGCCACAACCCGTTCCGCATCACCTCCGAAGCCCGGGAGCGCTGGCTCCACCACATGCACGACGCCGTCGAGTCGCTGGGGTTGGCGCCCCTCGACGAGGCCGAACTGTGGGCGTACCTCGACCGGGCGGCACACGCGATGACGAACACGTTCGACTGAGCGTCCTCTCGCTCGACGCCGGGCCGGTCAGCTCGAACCCGGGCCGGTCCGCTCGGTATCCGGCCGGTGCGCTCGGTACCCGGCCGGTCCGCTCGGTACCCGGCTGGTCCGCCCCGCACCTGGGTTCAGCGGGCGGAGGACCCGCTGGCGAGGTCCTCGACCAGTGTCGGTCGGGTCGGGTTCCAGCCGAAGGCGGCACGCGCGTGCGCGCCCGAGGCCTCCTGGTGCAGCAGCAGGGCGTCTGCGTACGTGCGCCCGAGCCGCTCCCGACTGTCGCCGGCACTCTCGGCGACGACCGGCGACCCGTGCGCGCCCGCTTCGGCGATCTCGCGCACGGTCGGGTTGTCACCGGTCGCGGCGACGACGTAGCCGTCCTGCTCCCCGCGCTGCACGGCGAGGACGTACAGATCGCCGAGGTCGTCGACGTGCACCGTCGTCCACCGCTGTGACCCGTCGCCCACCAGCCGGACCTCGTGCTCCCCGTCGCCGACGAACATCGCCGGGATGCCCGCGCCACGGCCGTACACGATGCCCGGTGCGACGATCGTCGTCCGTGCGTCGCTCGCGCGGACCCGCGCCTCGATCGGGGCGCGCCACGCCGTGAGCTCCGGCGGGTCGACGGGCGACTGCTCCGAGATGTCGGTCGAGTCGCCGAACGTGAAGATGCCGCCCGTGTGCACGAACGGCTTCGACGTCCCCGAGAACGCCTCGGTCACCGTCGCCGTGAAGTCCGGGTCCACCGACTCGGCCGACGCGGTGTGGACGACGGCATCGCTCTCGTGCGCGAGTCGGCGCACGAGCTCGGTGTCGGACAGGTCGCCGACGACCGCCTGGCCGCCGGCGTCACGGATCGCCTGCGCCTTCTGGTCGGAACGGACGACCGCGGTGACCTGGTGCCCGTGGGCGAGGAGTGCGCGGAGGACTGATGACCCGATGTACCCGGATGCGCCGGTGAGGAAGACGTGCATGACGCAACCCAACCATGCCGCTCACGGCGTTGACCGGGTGCCCGTCGGAGGTGTGGACGGACGAGGGCTCGTGCGCGACCGTGCAGGGATCGGCAGTGCCGCGGCGGCACTAGTGGTCGAGGCTCCAGGCGCGTCGCTTCACCAGGATGTGCCCGCGCGACGTCGTCAGGCGGCTCCAGGGGCCGGTCTCGAACAGCCGGACCGGATCGTGCCCGAGGAAGCCGAGGCTCTCCCCCGCGAACCCGGCTGCTGCGGGGACGTGCTCGATCCCGGGGACGGGACGGCCCCAGACCTCGGCGCGGATGCGGCGGACGATGGCGTCACCGGCGTTCGACGGGACGGCGTCCGCGACCTCGGCGATCCCGTCGCGGGCAGCGCGGCGGAGCAGCTCCGGCGAGACGTCGGGCAGCGGCACCCATCCCCCGCGGGGCGGCGAGATCGCGGCCCACGTCACGGTGTGCACCTCGTGCGGCAGCCCGACCTCGATCGGGGTCGGTCGCGTCGGGTCGGCACCGTCGGCACCGGCGGCGTCGTGTTCCTCGGCCAGCACACGGAGCCGCTCCCGCAGGGAGGCGAGCGGGACGACCGCGTCGATCGTCGCTGGCTCGGTCAGCGAGAAGGTGCGGAGACCGAGCACGGTCGGCAGCTCGTCGAGGAGCCCGACCGGGTAGAGGATCGCGGCGTAGACGGCGAGGACGCCGGAGTCGGCGATGAGCCGCACGGAGCCGTCCTCGATCCGGGCAGCGCGTCCGAGGTAGGTGCGGAGATCGCCGAGCGAAGCGGCGTCGGGAAGCGTGAACGAGGTGCCCATGTCGACACCGATCCTACCGGCGACGGGTTCGTAGACTGCGGGGGTGAACGGCGAACCCGACTTCCTCAGCACCCTCCGCCTGCAGGACACCGGCGCGAGCACGGGCGAGACGATCCTCACCGGTGCCAGCCACTGGTCGCCCGGCGGCCGGGTCTTCGGCGGACAGGTGCTCGCGCAGTGCATCGTCGCCGCGCAGCACACGATCGAGGACCGCGGCATCCACTCGATGCACGGGTACTTCCTGCGTCCCGGTGACATCGACGTGCCCATCACCTTCGCCGTCGAGCGCATCCACGACGGCCGCTCGTTCGCCACGCGCCGTGTCCAGGCCTACCAACGCGGTGTGCCGATCTTCTCGATGATCGCCTCCTTCCAGCGACCGGACGACGGACTCGAGCACCAGGACCCGTTCCCCGTCGGTACCCCCGATCCCGAGTCGTTGCCCTCGGCCGCGTCGATCCTGTCCGCGATCGACCACCCCGTGGCGCAGGCCTGGGCGGAACGCTCGATCGACCTGCGGCACGTCGAGGGCCCGGTGTTCGTCGACGTACAGGGCGAGCGCGTCCCGCACCAGGCGGTGTGGTTCCGCGTCGACGGTGACCTGCCGGAGGACCCGTCGCTGCACCGGGCCGTGCTCGGCTACGCGAGCGACATGTCGATCCTGGAGCCGATCATGCGGCGGCACGGCGTCGCCTGGGGCACGCCGGGAGTGAAGAGCGCGAGCCTCGACCACGCGATGTGGTGGCACCGCGACGGCCGTGCCGACGACTGGGTCCTGTACGCACAGGAGTCCCCGAGCGCCCAGGGCGGCCGGGGACTGGCGTTCGGGCGGATGTTCGCGCGCGACGGTCGGCTGCTGGCCTCGGTGGCGCAGGAGGGGATGCTGCGCGTGCCGCGCTGACGGCTGCCCTGCCCGCTCCTGGCGGACACACGGTGCCGCCCGTCCTGGCCGCTACGGGCTCGAGAACTGCGCCGGCGGTCCAGCCGGCTACGGGCTCGAGAACTGCACCGGTGGTCCCGCCGCTACGGGCGGGAGAACTGCACGGGCGCTTCGACGAACGGCGCACAGGCGGCGCGCTCGGCCTCGGACAGGCGCCGAGGCCGGTTCGAGGCCGCGTCGACCATCACCAAGGCGGTCGTGGCGCGCGTGTAGAGCACCTGCGGCTCGACTCCGACGGGTGACCAGATCTCGTACGACACGTCGATGCTCGCGCCACCGATGCGTCCGATCCACATCTGCACGTCGAGCGGCCGGCGCAGGTACGGGATCGATGCGAGGTACTCGAGACGTTGTGCAGCGATGACCGTCATCGTCCCGGAGCCGGGCCGGCCGTCGATGATCGGGTCCGGCAGGTCGTCCTCCGGCGCGACGTCGGCGGGGTCGTGGCCCCAGAACCCCGCGATGCGCGCCTCCTCGAGGAGGCGCAGCATCGCGGAGTTGTTGACGTGGCCGTACGCGTCGATGTCGCTCCACCGGATGCGGACGGGAGCGTGCAGCCTCGCCACGGGTCAGTCGCGGGTGAGCTTGCGGTACGTCGAGCGACCGGGCTTGTTCGCGTCCGGGCCGAGGCGCACGAGCTTGTTCTCCTCGTAGGCCTCGAAGTTGCCCTCGAACCAGTACCAGTTCGGGGTACCGTCCTCGTTCACGCCCTCCCACGCGAGGATGTGCGTCGCGATGCGGTCGAGGAACCACCGGTCGTGGGTGATGACCACGGCACAGCCGGGGAACTCGAGCAGGGCGTTCTCGAGGCTGCCGAGGGTCTCGACGTCGAGGTCGTTGGTCGGCTCGTCGAGGAGCAGGAGGTTGCCGCCCTGCTTGAGCGTGAGCGCCAGGTTCAGGCGGTTGCGCTCACCACCGGAGAGCACACCGGCCTTCTTCTGCTGGTCCGGACCCTTGAACCCGAACTGCGAGACGTAGGCGCGGGACGGGATCTCGGTCTTGCCGACCTGGATGAAGTCCAGGCCGTCGGAGACGACCTCCCACAGGTTCTTGTTCGGGTCGATGCCGCCGCGGCTCTGGTCGACGTACGAGATGTCGACCGTGTCGCCGATCCGCAGCTGGCCGCCGTCGAGCGGCTCGAGGCCGACGATGGTCTTGAACAGCGTGGTCTTGCCGACGCCGTTCGGGCCGATGACCCCGACGATGCCGTTGCGGGGCAGCGTGAAGGACAGGCCGTCGATGATGACGCGCTCACCGAACTGCTTCTGGAGCTTCTCGGCGTCGATCACCTGCGAGCCCAGACGCGGGCCCACGGGGATGACGATCTCCTCGAAGTCGAGCTTCCGCGTGCGCTCGGCCTCGGCAGCCATCTCCTCGTACCGGGCGAGACGGGCCTTCGACTTCGCCTGGCGGCCCTTCGAGTTGCTCCGGACCCACTCGAGTTCGCTGGACAGACGCTTGGCGAGCTTGGCGTCCTTCTTGCCCTGGACCTCGAGACGCTCGCGCTTCTTCTCGAGGTAGGTCGAGTAGTTGCCCTCGTACGGGTACAGGCGGCCGCGGTCGACCTCGGCGATCCACTGTGCGACGTGGTCGAGGAAGTACCGGTCGTGCGTGACGGCGAGCACTGCACCGGGGTACTTCGACAGGTGCTGCTCGAGCCACAGCACGGACTCGGCGTCGAGGTGGTTGGTGGGCTCGTCGAGGAGGAGCAGGTCGGGCTTCTCGAGGAGCAGCTTGCAGAGCGCCACGCGGCGCTTCTCGCCACCCGAGAGGTTGGCGATCTGCGCGTCAGCCGGCGGGCACTGCAGCGCGTCCATGGCCTGCTCGAGCTGGGAGTCGAGGTCCCACGCGTCGGCCGCGTCGATCTCCTCCTGCAGGGTGCCCATCTCGGCCAGGAGGGCGTCGAAGTCGGCGTCCGGCTCCGCCATCAGCGCGGAGATCTCGTTGAAGCGGTCGAGCTTGCCCTTGATCGCACCGACGCCCATCTGGACGTTCTCGAGCACGGTCTTGGACTCGTCGAGCTCGGGCTCCTGCATGAGGATGCCGACGGAGAAGCCCGGCGTGAGCTTCGCCTCGCCGTTGGACGGCTGGTCGAGACCCGCCATGATCTTCAGGATCGTCGACTTGCCCGCGCCGTTCGGCCCCACGACGCCGATCTTGGCGCCGGGGATGAACGACATCGTGACGTCGTCGAGGATCAGCTTGTCGCCGACCGTCTTGCGGGCGCGGACCATCTGGTAGATGTACTCAGCCATATCGGCGCAAGTCTACTGACCCGGGCACGTCACCGCTCCCCCCTGCGCCGCGGCGCAGGGCTCGCGGGTCGGCGGCGCCGACAGGACCACGGTGGGGCGCGCGCCGAGGCGGCCGGCACCGGCAGGACGCGTGTGCCTCGCGCCGGGACGGCCGGCATGGGCAGGGTGCGGTTGTCGTGCGCCGCCGACGGTCCCGGTGATGAACCGTGCGACGACTCATGCGACGGCACGGGCGTCGGCGTCGGCGTCTGCTCCCGGCTCGGGCTCTCGGGATCCGGGCACGACCGGGGCGACCCCTCCGGCTGCCCGCGCGCCGCTGTCGCCCGGGTCGCCGCCGTGCGCGACGCCGTCGCCCGGGATGCCGTCGCGCAGGACGCCGCCGTCCCGGACGCCGTGGCGCGCCAGCACGGTCCCGTCTGCTGCCCCGGGCAGCGCATCGTCGCCGTCCCCGCCGAGCACGGGCGTCGCGTGGTCGTCCTCGGGCACCGTGCCCGTCACCTCGCCGGTGTCCGGGTCCACCGTCGGCACCCCCGGCGGCACCCCGGGACCCGCGTTGGAGTCGCCGACGTGCCGCGGGACGCGGATCCAGTTGCTGATGCCCCAGGCGAGGTCGTGCCCGATGCCGTCGGCGTCGATCTCGACCGCGGTCCCGTTCCGTCCGTCACGCTCCCAGGTGCGGATCCGGACGCGTCCGGTCACGAGGATGCGATCGCCCTTCTTCAGCGACTTGTGGACGTTCGCCGCGAGGGACCGGAAGGCGGTGACCGTGTACCAGTTCGTCGGACCGTTCGTCCATGACGACGTGCTGCGGTCCCAACGACGGGAGGGGGACGCCAGGCGCATGCTCGAGATGGCGATGCCGGTGTCGGTGACGAGGTGCCGGGGTTCGGTCGCGACGATGCCGCAGACGGTGATCGTGTCGTTCATGACTCGATCGTCTGCGAGCCCCGGGCCGCACTTGCGACCCGGGGCTCGATCTGTGAGCAGCCGACTCGTCGAGGTGGGCTGTGGAGGAAGACTCCCCCGAACCTCCGGGCTGGCGGGTCAGTGCGCGCGGAACTCGGGTCGGTCGGCGAGAGGCCCGAGCGCCGCGTGGACCGCACCCTTCGCGGTCTCCAGCGACGGGTAGGTCCCGCCTCGGCCCCGTCGACCGTAGAGCTCGACGTGGAAGCCGTCCGACGCGCGGCGGATGCTCCCGACCGCGCCCGCCGGACCGACGGCCACCCAGGTCCCGGTGTTGTCCATCATCGTTCGACCACCTCCTCGTGGCCCCGACGTCCGTGCCTCAGGACGCCAGGATGTACTGACTGTAGGCCTTGCGGACCTTGTTCACCTTGGGCAGCGCGACCGCGAGGCAGTAGCCCTGACCGGGGTTCTTCGCGAAGAAGTCCTGGTGGTGCTCCTCCGCACGGAAGAACGTACCGAGCGGCTCGATCGTCGTCACGATCCCGCCGTCCCAGATGTCCGCAGCGCGCTGCACCGCGTGCTCGAACAGCGCTCGCTGCTCGTCGTCCGCCGGGAACATCGCCGAGCGGTACTGGGTGCCGACGTCCGCGCCCTGGCGGTTCAGCTGCCGCGGGTCGTGGAGCGTGAAGAAGACGTCGAGGACGACGTCGGCGGGGATGACCGACTCGTCGAAGGTCACCGCGACCGCCTCGGCGTGACCGGTCGCACCGGTGCAGACCGCTTCGTACGTCGGGTCCTCGACCACGCCGCCGGTGTAGCCCGACACCACGTCCTGCACACCCTGCAACGTGCGGTACACCGCGTCGAGGCACCAGAAGCATCCACCTGCGAGCACGAACGTCGTCATGCGCGCCACCGTACCCTCCTGCGCTCACGGAACACGGGGCCGGGGTACGTCTCCTGCACAGCATCGTCCTCGCCGTGAGCGCTCCCCTGACGCCACTGCACGGCCGTGGAGTGTCGGTGGTCAGCCGTACCGTCGAGGCAACGAAGACCACGACGAACCAGCAGGAGGCACCCGTGCAGACCAGCACCGAACCAGCGTTCCGGATCCGTTCCACGCCGGTCGCACGCAGCCGTGGCGACCTGCGCGTGCTCGACGTGCGGGACGACCTCAGCCGGGTCACCCGCACCAACGGCGAGATCGTCGGGTACGTCGACCGCGTGGACGTCGCGGGCGGCACGGCCTACCGCGCCCGTCGCTACGTGGCGGTCGAGCGACGGTTCGTCGAGCTGCCGAACGTGTGGTCGGCGGACGACGCCGTCGACTGCCTGCGCTGGGGCTGACCAGCCGCCCGCGCACTTCGACCGCGCCGCTCGACGGGAGGCCGCCCCGCGTGAGCGAACGCCGCCCCGCTCGACGGAGCGCAGCCCGGCTCGACGGAACGCGGTCCGGCTCGACGGAACGCCGTCCGGCCTCCGCGGTTCTGCGTCGCACGCTGCGTAGGGTTCGCCCATGGACTGGTGGAACGACCTGACCGACTGGACGGCATCCGACGAGGGATGGCGCGTGCTGTCCGGCGCGATCATCCCCTTCGTCGCGATCGTCGTCGCCGGAGTGATCGCCGCGCTGATCGGACGCGCGGCAACGAAGCGCGTCGTCGCGCTCCACGACCGCGAGAGCCGGAACGCAGCGGTGGCGGGCATGGTCACCGCGGCGCGCAAGGCCTCGCGCTGGGGAGCACTCGGACACGAGGAACGTGCCTACGCCGACCACCTCGCCGAGGATGCCGACGTGCGGCTGCGCCTCCTGCCGGTGAGCGGTGCTCCGCTGGCCGCCGACTGGGTGCAGCACGAGATCGCCGACATCAAGCGGAACTCCTCGACCTTCACCTCGCAGGCGGACCAGTCGCTCGGTGAACTCCGCGACCGTCTGCTCGAGTGGAACGGCAAGCCAGGTCGCGCGAAGAAGCTGTTCAAGGCCGATCTCGAACGCTGGAAGTTCGACTCCCCGGACCCCGACGCCGACCTCATCGCCCGCCAGCAGGACTGGAACGCCGGTCAGCAGCAGCAGCGGTCGGCCGAGGCAGACGCCGGCACGGCCCCGTCGCGCCCGACGCCGACCACCACCTCGCTCCGTCCTGCGCCGCAGCAGTCTCCCGTCGGTTCCCCTGCGGCCGCGACGTCGGCGGGCCGCACCTCGGGTCCGACCGTTGCGCCGGCGGTCGACCAGGACGCCACCACCCCCATCGACGACGTCCGAGGTGCTGCCGACAACCGGACGCGCCCCTACGGCGACCGCGAGACGGTCCAGCTCGACGGCACGCCGGTCCGCCCTCCGCTCGGGTCGCCGATCGCGTCGGCGCGTCCGGGGAGCGGCACGACTCCGAGCGCTCGGAACGACCTCGGCTCGCGCAGCGACGACTCCTCGGACTCCGGCGAGGTCGACGTGACCGATCGTGGCGGTGATGCCCGCTCCGACGACCGGCCGACCTCCGCGCCCCGGGTCGCGAGCCCGACGTCGGCTGACGCCCACGTGAACCGTGCCGCAGCGTCCGCGACCGGGCTCGACCGGCCCGGGGCGGCGAACGCGACGCCGGGTGCTCGAGAGGACGACGACGACGCCTCGCCGTACACCCAGCCCATCAGCGCGAGCGAGCTGCGACGCCGAGCAGCCGAGGACGACTGAGACCTCCCCCGTTCGACGAGAGGCCGCCATCCCGACGGATGGCGGCCTCTCGTCGCGTGTGCCCCCGGCAGGAATCGAACCCGCGACACGGAGGGTAGAAACCACCTGCTCTATCCACTGAGCTACGGAGGCGAGCGGCGACGATTCTACCGCCGTCGGTCGTCGGGGCGCTGCACTGCCACGCACGAGGCCGGTGCTCGGCGATCGCGCCCGACTGCTCCGTTAGTCCCGAGCGGGCGGAAGGGGTGCGGCGCGTGCCGCCGGTGAGCACGAAGAGCCCGCCCGCCGGGGTCGCACCGGTCAGCCCGGACGACCGGCGCACCGAGCGGGCGGAACCGGTCCGCGCAGCACCGCCGGTCAGCAGGGAACGCCCGCCCGCGCGGAAACGCCCGGCAGCCCGGACGACCGGCGCACCGAGCGGGCGGAACCGGTCCGCGCGGCACCGCCGGTCAGCAGGGAACGCCCGCTCGCGTGAGGGCACGCGCTGCCGGCGCGACCGACGTGGCGGACATGCACCGCGCCTCCTGGCCGAGCACGGCTCCACGGTGACCTGACGAGGCGGACGTGACCCGTGCCTCCCGACCGGGTCCGCTCAGAGCGCCTCCGCGACCGCCACCAGCAGCTGGTCCCGCGAGGGGACGCCCGGCGAACGGAAGACCTCGGCACCGTCGTCCCGACGCACGATGATCGTGGGGGTCGAACGGATGCCGAGGTCCTCTGCAGTGTCAGGGTGTGCCGCGACGTCGCGTTCGGTGACCCGGAGCCCGGGGACGAGCGCCGCTGCCTCACCGCTCACACGGCGGGCGGCAGCGCACGGCGCGCAGAAGGCGGAGGTCCAGAGATCGAGCTGCACGGGACGGTGCAACGTGCGCGGCGCGCGATCTACTCCCGGTCGAACTCGCCGCTGCGGTCCCCGCGGTCCTGCAGGTCGTCGACCGGGTCGGAGTCCGCGGCGTCGTACTCGTACTCGACCGAGGTCTGGTCGAGCACCTGACGGGTCTTGGTGGCCTTGTAGGCGAAGGCCGTCTGCAGGCCCTCGACGTCCGCGTACACCGTGACCTCGTCGTCGACCGCGTCGCTCGTGGCGGTGCGGGTGTCGGTCGTGCCGTCGAAGGGACCGCCGTGGAAGATCGCGGTGTACTCGTCGCCCTCGTGGATGGTGATGTCGCTCATGCGTCCCTTCTACCAGGAGCGCCCTGTTGACGAATGTATAGCACCGCTATATAGTTCAGACATGGAAGCATCACGGGCGCAGGCGCTGGAGACGCTGATCATCTCGGTCAACCGCTTGGTCCGTGCTGCGGCGCAGGCCTCCGGCGACGCCACCTCGGCCGCGGTCTGGCGCACGCTCGGCATCCTCGAGACCGAGCAGCCGCTGCGCCTCGGTGAGCTCGCCGCCGCGTCCCGTGTGGCACAGCCCACGATGACCCGGATCGTCGCCGGCATGCTCACCGACGGTCTGCTCTCGCGCACCGTCGACCCCGACGACTCACGCGGGCAGCTCATCGAGCTCACCGACGCGGGGCGCGAGCGGCTCGCCACCTGGCGCGCGACGATCGCCGACTCCGTCGGACCGGTCTTCGCCGACCTCGACGACGACGACTGGGACGTCCTGCGCGACGCCGCCGCCATCATCGCCTCGCGCACCACCACGAACCCCACCAGAACGGAGATCCACGCGTGAACGCCCACGCACCCGCTGCGTCCGGCAGCATCCTCAAGCAGTCGTCCGCCGTCTGGGCGATCGCGTTCGCCTGCGTCGTCGCCTTCATGGGCATCGGCCTGGTCGACCCGATCCTCCCCGCGATCGCGACGTCGCTGCACGCCACCGCCGCGCAGACCGAACTGCTCTTCACGAGCTACCTCGCCGTCACCGGCGTCGCCATGTTCTTCACCAGCTGGGTGTCGAGCCGCATCGGTGCGAAGAACACCCTGCTCATCGGGCTCGCGCTCATCGTGGTCTTCTCGGTGCTCGCAGCGACCTCGGGCAGCGTCTGGAACATCATCGGCTTCCGCGCCGGTTGGGGTCTGGGCAACGCGCTCTTCATCTCCACCGCACTCGCGACCATCGTCGGTGCAGCGTCCGGCGGCACGGCGTCGGCGATCATCCTCTACGAGGCAGCGCTCGGCCTCGGCATCGCCATCGGGCCCCTGGTCGGCGGACTGCTCGGGTCGGTGAGCTGGCGCGGTCCCTTCTTCGGCGTCACCACCCTGATGGCGATCGCGTTCATCGCCGTCGTCGCGCTGCTCAAGACCTCCGGACTCGAGAAGCCCACGCCGACGAAGCTCTCGGCACCGTTCCGCGCCCTCGGACAGCCGGCGCTCGCGGCCCTCGCGGTGACCGCGCTCTTCTACAACATCGGCTTCTTCGTGCTGCTCGCGTACACGCCGTTCCCGCTCGGCTTCGGCGCACTCGGCATCGGTTTCACCTTCTTCGGGTGGGGTGTCGGGCTCGCGATCACCTCCGTGTGGGTCGCCCCGATGCTGACCGCGCGCATGCGCCGCACGACCGTGCTGAAGATCGCGCTGCCGCTCCTCGCCCTCGACCTGTTCGCCGCGGCGGTCGTCGTGACCTCGCAGGCCGGGCTCATCATCTGCGTGGTCATCGGCGGCCTCGTGCTCGGTGTCCTCAACACGGTGCTCACCGAGTGCGTGATGGAGGCGACGGACCTCCCCCGCTCGGTGGCATCGAGCGCGTACTCCGCGGTGCGCTTCATCGGCGGTGCGATCGCCCCGCCCGTGGCGACGCTGCTCGCCGACTCGTTCTCGCCGTCGGCGGCCTACGTGTTCGCCGGGGTCTCGGTGGCGGTCGCGTTCGTGGTCGTGGTGCTGACCACCAAGGTGCTGCGGCGGGTCGACGACGGGGCCGAGCCGGAGCGTGTCGAGGCAGAGGCGATCTCGGCGGGCGAGATGGTCTGAGTCGACACGAGCGCGGGTGGGCGATGAGCCCGCTCGCGCTCGGTGCGAGCGCGGGTGGGCGGTGAGCCTGCTCGCGCCCGGTGCGCTTCGCTGCGGGCGAGGGCTGCGGTCGGGACTCCGGTCCGGTCGCGGGTCTCGCCCGTTCGTCATGTGCGGGCGCGCGTGGGCGAGTGGATGGAGATCCAGGGGTGGACCCGTCGGGCGCGCTGGGAGGGTCCTCGGGGCCGAGTGCGCTCGGCAGGCCGCGCGAGCCGCGCGAGCGGGCAGGATGCGCCGGGCCGACGCCGTCCGCCCGACCGGTTCCGCCCGCTGGGCAACCGGAGGACGGGCCGGAGCAGATCGTCGGACGCGGGTCGAGCCTCCAGAGCGGTGGTGAGGGCAGCCGCGTGAACGCGAGCGGGCGGAAGGCGCGCCGTGATGATCGCCCGGTCGACGATTCCGCCCGCCCGCCTGGATCGGCCGACCGGGAGGCGCGCCGTGACAGCGCAGGGACGGCCCAGTCGCCAGCGGGCGGATCCTGCCGCCGTTCCGGATCGCGGCTGCGGGTTCCGCCCACTCACGGATCGACCGGGAGGCACGGTGCACGTCGAGCCGCACCGCGCGCCGCGAGCGGGCGGATCCTGCCGCCGTTCCGGATCGCGGCTGCCGGTTCCGCCCGCTCACGGACCGACCGGGAGGCACGGCCCACCTGGATCCGGACCGCGCGCGCCGCGAGCGGGCGGATCCTGCAGACGGGTCGTCTCGCGGCTGCGGGTTCCGCCCGCTCGGCCAGGGGCAGCCGTGCGGCCACGACGTCCCGGTGTCGCCTCGAGCGGAGCCGGCACGGTGCTGACCGGGATCGCTCCACAGCCTCGGGACCGGGCGCGGGAGCGTCACCCGTGCGGAATAGGATCGAGGACATGGCAACTGCGAACGACCGCCTCGTCTGGATCGACTGCGAGATGACCGGCCTCGACGTCGAGGTCGACCAACTCGTCGAGGTGGCCGTCGTCGTCACGGACTTCGACCTCGTCCCCGTGCACCCCGGGTTCGACATCGTGATCAAGCCCGACCAGTCGGCGCTCGACAACATGAACGAGTTCGTCACGAACATGCACGCGACTTCGGGCCTCGCCGAGGCGATCCCGGACGGTGTCTCGCTGGCGGACGCCGAGTACCAGGTGCTCGAGTACATCCTCCAGCACGTCCCGGCCGAGGGCAGCGCGCCGCTGGCCGGCAACACGATCGGCACGGACCGCGCCTTCCTGTCGAAGTACATGCCCCGCGTCGACGGGCACCTGCACTACCGCAGCGTCGACGTGTCGAGCATCAAGGAACTCTGCCGCCGCTGGTTCCCGCGCGTGTACTTCAACGCGCCGGAGAAGCACGGCGGCCACCGCGCCCTCGCGGACATCCTCGAGTCGATCCGCGAGCTCGAGTACTACCGTCGCGCCGGCTTCATCCCGGAGCCCGGCCCGACGACCGAGGACGTCCGCGCCGTCGCGGCCGAGGTGGTCGAGAAGTGGGAGCCGCGGCTCGGGCAGCCCTCGGCGGAGTAGCGACACGCGTGGTCGTCGCGGCCTCCGGCATGTACTACTATTGAGTGGTCGCGCCGGTCAGCCGGTTCGGACATGGTGGATATAGCTCAGTTGGTAGAGCGCCTGGTTGTGGTCTAGGAGGTCGCGGGTTCGAGACCCGTTATTCACCCCAGTAGGACCGTCCCCGTTAGCGCGGGGACGGTCCTTTTTTGCGATCTCTCCACAGTGGAATATCACCTTCTGGAACTGATGTACCAGCCCGGCCTAGTCTCGCTACATGACCTCAGCGAACAAGCGCCGGCCGGACATCGAGGGGCTTCGGGGAATCGCGGTCCTCATGGTGCTACTGGAACACACCTTCGCAACGCCGGTCGGGGGTTTCCTCGGGGTTGATGTGTTCTTCGTCATCTCCGGTTTCGTCGTCGGACGGGGGCTCCTGAACGAGGGCGCGACCCACGGCCAGATCCGGATCATCGACTTCTTCCGGCGTCGGGCGCGACGTCTCGCGCCGACCGCCCTCCTCGTGGTCGGCCTCACCATGGCCGTCTCCGCGCTGTTCCTCCGCGGCTCGCGGCGGGAACAGACGCTGTTCGACGGACTCGCCGGGCTCCTCGGCACAGCCAACTGGCGGTTCATCACCAGTGACGCTGGCTACTTTGACGGCGCATCGGCTCCGTCGCCCTTCCGTCACCTGTGGTCCCTCGGTGTCGAAGAGCAGTGCTACTTCCTCCTCCCGCTGGCGCTCCTACTCGTCATCAGACGACGACGGCTTGGTCTGTTCGTCATCACCGCCGTGGTGGTCGCGTCCTTTGCCGCAGCCGTCGCGACCACGGCACCGCAGCCTGTCTTCGCGTTCTACTCGACAGTGACACGCTTGTGGCAGCTCGGAACCGGCGTCGGACTGGCGCTGGTGGCGCACCGTCTCGAGGGGCTGGGGCCGGCACCGGCACGAGCGCCGCGAAGGACCGCAGTCATGGCAGTGTCCGGTCTCCTCCTGCTGGTGGCTTCCGCACTCCTGATTCGACCCGACGTCGGTGTTCCGTTCCCCGCTGGTCTCGCTCCGGCAGCGGGAACCGCGATGATCATCGCTGCAGGTTGCGGTGCGCCCACGATGGTGACGAAGCTGCTCGGCGCACGGCCGCTCGTCCTCGTCGGAGAGCGGAGCTACGCGCTCTACATGTGGCACTGGCCGGTCCTCGTCCTCGCTCCGGCCGTACTCGGGACGGAGCCGGTGGTCGCGCTCGCGATCGCGGTCGCCGCAGCTGTGCTGTCCCATGCCTTCGTCGAACGACCGATCCGACGGAGGGGCTCAGCGAAGTCGCAGCCGACACTCGCCCATGGGCACAGGTCGGCCAGGCTCGAGCAGTCGGCCGGAGCCGTTGTCGCCCTCGCGATCATCGCCACGGTCACGACTGCCTCGGCCGTCACCCGGTACGAGGCGACCGCTCCACCCGCCCCGGAGCCGAGCGCGGTCGACCCTTCAGAGCCGGGACCAGCAACCGTGAAGACCGAGCGCCGACGAGCTGTCGAGCAAGGTCTGTCGCTCCGGTCGTGGCCCGATTCCCTGCAGCCTCAACTCGACGAATTGCGTGGTCACGACTACCTTCCCGCGCTCGAGCAGGACACTCGCTTCGAGCAGGTCGCTCGGTGCGCCGAGCCAGGGCAGAACCACACGGTGGAGCAGTGCACGCTCGGCGACGGCTCGAGGTCACTGATGATCGTGGGCGACTCGACCGCGGAGTTCCTCACACCAGCATTCCGCTGGATGACTGAACACCGATCTGGATGGAAGCTGATCGCAGGCGCGCGGTACGGCTGTCCGTTCAGCACGCTGGAACTCGCGCACGGCGACACCGACTGTTCGAAGGCCCGTGAGGAGGTAGTGGCGCACATCGCTCAGGCGTCACCGGATGTCCTCGTCGTGATGAACGTCCTGGGCCCCCTGCAGTTGCACGGCACGGATGTTCCGGAGAGCGATCGGGCCGCAGGCGTGATCGCCAGGATCGACGAAGTGCGCGCCGCGGTCGGATCAGTCGCAATCGTGGGCCCCAACGTCCCCGGTCCGAAGTGGGACGACTGCGGAAGTGCCCTGATCGGCCCGGAAGCCTGCACGGGCACGACGCAGCGGTGGCGCCCGTCGATCTCGGCGGATCAGGACGCAGCCAGGCGCAGTCACATCCCCTACATCGATCCGACGGCCCTCTGGTGTGCTGGTGGCCGGTGTCCGGCGGTCATCGATGATCGCGCCGTCTCGTTCGACGGGACGCACGCGACGTTCGAAGCAGCCGAGGACGTCGCCCCGGCCCTGGAAGACGCGCTCGTGAGCGCAGGGGTCCTGCCCCCACAGGACGGGAGCACCGGCGGCGCAGCGGGGTGATCGCTCGCTGCCGTCCAGGCGGATGTGTCACGATCGGCCTCGTGATGGAGATGTCCGCCGACGAGTTCGAGCAGCTCGTGACCGACGAGCTCGACCGGCTGCCCGACGAGATGGTCGACGGGCTGGACAACGTGGTGTTCGTCGTCGAGGACGAGCCGGAGGACGGCTCCGACCTGTTCGGGTACTACGACGGGGTCGCTGCGACCGAGCGCGGGCAGTACGGGTTCGGTGAGCTCCCCGACCGGATCGTGGTGTTCCGGAAGCAGCACCTCGAGGAGTGCGACACCGTCGAGGATCTCCGGGACGAGGTGCACACCACGCTCGTCCACGAGATCGGGCACTTCTACGGCATCGACGACGCTCGGTTGCACGAGCTCGGCTGGGCGTAGAGGCGCCCCGCTGCCGGCTGTCGGCTCCGGCTCCCGCTGAGCCGAGACTCGCGCTGGCGGACGGTTTCGCGGCTCCGAAGACGCGAACGTGTCCGCGGGGCCGAGACTCGCGCTGGCGGCACGCGCCGCGCGCGGCGCGCGCGCGGCGCCCTCAGAACCGCGTCGGCCCCACCTCGTGGTACCTCCCACGCGTCCACCGGCCCCCGCCCGTGCAGCACGTACTCCCCCACGAGTCGCTCCTTGTAGACGGCAGGGTTGTGCGACGCCACCACCCGGGCGTTCCTCCAGTGCCGGTCGAGCGCCCGCGTCCGGTCGGCCGCCGAGGCCCCACCGACCTCGAACAACTCCGTGGCCGCCTGCAGCACGCGCGGCCCGACCTCGACCTGCGCCTGGTAGACGGCGTTCTCGGCGGCGTCGAGCAGTGCGTGGTCGACGCCCACCCCGGGCTCGTTCGTCGCCACGACCCCGTCGAGCAGCCCTGCCGCGGCGACGACGAGCGACCGCGCGGTGAACGCCCCCGCCGACAGCCGTCCGAGCACGGCCAGCACCTGCGGGTCCTCCCCCGGTACGGCGGCGTTCGCGTGGATGTACGTGCGGGTCCGCGGCCGGACGAACGCCACGGCGTCGTCGACGACGGCCTGTCCGATCCCGGCGAGGACCGCCAGCAGGTACAGCTGGTAGAAGGCCTGGATGTGCGAGAGCGGCGCGTCCCGGTAGGCCGAGACCACCGCCGGGTCGACCGCGACGCCGTCGAAGACGGTCGTCCCCGAAGCGGTGAGGCGCTGCCCGAAGCCGTCCCAGTCGTCGACGCCGGTCACACCCGGTGCACCGGTCGGCACGGCGAAGGTCACCCGCTCGCCGTCGCGGTCGGCCGCCAGGTAGATCCAGTCGGCGTAGAGCGTGCCGGTCGAGTAGAACTTCCGCCCGTCGAGCCGCCACGTGCCGGAGTCGTCGGGAGCGACGGTCGTCGAGATGTCCGCCAGCGTCGTGCCGGTCCGCTCCGAGGTCGCGTTCCCCACGATCGCCCCGTCGACGATGCGCTGGAGCCACTCGTCCCGAGCGGGCGAGTCCGGACGCAGGAGCACGAGCTCCGTGTACCCGAAGTGTCCCCGCCACAGGTGCGCGATGTTCGAGTCCGCCGCCGCGAGGTCCGCCACCAGGTTCGCGAGCTCGACGAGCGTCACGCCGAAGCCACCGCGTTCCTCGGGCACGCGCAGCCGCCCGAAGCCCGCGTCCGCCAGCGCGCGCACCTCGGCGTGCGGGAGGTCGCGGTCGCCAGGGGTGCCGGACGCCAGCTCGCGCGCGACCGCGCCCTCGCGGATCGCCTCGACGACCGGCGCGAAGCGCGCACGCAGGACTGCGAGACGGTCGGCCGGGAGGCACGGCGCACCCCCGGCGCTCGCTGGCACGTCGTCCGGACGGTCGCTCGGGAGGCCCGGCGCACCCCCGGCGCTCGTCGTCACGTCCGTCATGCGGTCACCTCCACGGCGTCGCGCGCCTCGTCCGCACCGGTCCCGGCCGCGCCGCCGGAGAACGCGCCGCGCCACCGCCTCGCCGGGTGCGAGTCGGGCAGCTGCGCGTGGCCGAAGAGCTTCTCGCGGAGGGTGCCCTCCCGGTACTCCGACTGCATGAGTCCGCGCTCCTGCAGGGTCGGCGCGATGTGGTCGACGAACTCCTCGTACGAGCCGGGCAGCGTCCAGTTGATGACGTTCACGCCGTCGACCCCGACCCGCTGCCACGCGGCGAGTTCGTCCGCGATCTGCTCGGGCGTCCCGACGACCCGGGCGCGGAGCTTGGCGGAGAGCCGGGCGAGGTCGGCGATGGTCGGCTCGCGGTCGCCGGCGGCCTCGCGGAGCCACTGCAGGTGCGACTGCCCGGCCTGGGTCCGGACCTCGGACAGCGGCGTCGCCGGGTCGAGCGGCTCGCCGGTGTCCGGGTCGAAGCCGAGGTTCGAGTGCACGAGGAAGCCGTCGGCGGCCAGGTACTCGTCGATCTCCGCTTCCTTCGCCTTCGCCTCGGCCTCGGTGGATCCCGTGACGAAGGTCAGGCCGAGGAAGAACGCGATGTCCTCGCGGCGTCGGCCGACGGCGGCGGCGAGGTCTCGGGTCTCGCGGATCAGCTGCTCGGTGGCGTCCCGGTTCGAGGTGAGGATGAACTGCGCCTCGGCGTTCCGCGCGGCGAAGGCCCGGCCGGCCGGCGAGGACCCGGCCTGGAACAACACGGGCGTCCGCTGGGGCGAGGGCGCGCTGAGGTGCGGCCCCTGCACGTCGTACCGCTTGCCGTGGTGGTCGATGCGGTGCACCAGCTCCGGGTCCGCGTAGCCGCGCACCGGGTCCTTGAGCACGGCGCCGTCCTCCCACGACCCCTCCCACAGCTTGGCGCAGACCTCGAGGTACTCCTCGGCCCAGGCGTAGCGCTCGTCGTGCTCCTCGAGCCGGTCGGCGCCGAAGTTCCGGGCGGCGCTGTCGAGGGCGCTCGTCACGACGTTCCACCCGATGCGGCCGCGGGTGATGTGGTCGAGCGTCGACACCTTGCGGGCGAAGTCGAACGGGTGCGCCTGGATGACGCTCGAGGTGAACGCCAGGCCGAGGTGCTCGGTCGACACGGCGAGCGCGGAGAGCAGCACGGACGGGTCGTTCGAGGGGATCTGCAGCCCCTCGCGGAGGTTCGTCGCGTAGTCGCCGCGGGCGGGGCCGTACGTGCCGACGACGTCCGCGAAGAACATCGCGTCGAACTTCCCGCGCTCGAGCGTCCGGGCGAGGTCGGTCCACAGTGTGACGTCGTCGAAGTCCGCCTGCCGGGCGTCCGGGTGCCGCCAGAGGCCGTGCTGGATGTGCGACGTCGTGTTCATGACGAAGGCCGCGAAGCGCAGCGGACGGGTCGGTGCATCGCTCATGCCCCCCATGGTGTCCGGGGAGCCAGCGCCGACGGTCATGACGTGACCTCGCGTTACGGGCGCGGTTCCGCGGCGGCCGGGCGGCGACCATGCTCCTGAGGCATGCCGACCCAGACGACCGCAGCCGCGCCTCCCGTCCGTCCCCCGTCTCCGTCCACGAACGCGACCCGACGTCGCGTCGCGCTCGCGTCGTTCGTCGGGACGACCGTCGAGTACTACGACTTCTACCTGTACGCGACGGCCTCGGCGCTCGTGTTCGCCCCGACGTTCTTCCCGTCCGTCACGCCGGCCGTCGGTGTGATCGCGTCCTTCGCGACCTACGGTGTCGGCTTCGTCGCACGGCCGCTCGGCGGCATCGTGGCGGGGCACCTGGGCGACCGGATCGGGCGGAAGAAGCTGCTCGTGGCGTCCCTCGTGCTGATGGGCATCGCGTCGACGCTCATCGGGGTGATCCCCTCGGCGGCGACGATCGGGGTCGGCGCGGTGGTCGCACTCGTGGTGCTGCGACTGCTCCAGGGCGTCGCAGCCGGCGCGGAGTGGGGCGGGTCGGCGCTGCTGTCGGTCGAGCACGCGCCGGCGCGGCACCGGGGACTGTTCGGGGCGTTCACGCAGATGGGGTCCGCCGGCGGCATGCTGCTGGCGACCGGGGTTTTCACGCTCGTACGGACCCTGCTCGGCAACGAGGCGTTCCTGGCCTGGGGGTGGCGCCTGCCGTTCCTGTTCTCCGCGGTCATCGTCGCGGTCGGACTCGTCATCCGGCTCGGCGTGCAGGACGCCCCGGTGTTCCAGACGCTGCGCGCGTCCGGCGGTGTCGAACGGTTCCCGGTGTGGCAGGCGGTCCGTCGGCACCCGCGGTCGATCCTCGTCACCGCAGGACTGCGGCTCGTCCAGCCGGCGCTCTACTCGATCCTGACGACGTACTCGCTGACGTACCTCGGGGCGAAGCGCGGCGAGGAGGGCTCGGCGGCCGGGCTCCAGGCGGTGCTCGTGATCTCGGCGGTGTCGCTCGTGTCGACGCCGTTCTGGGGGTGGCTGTCCGACCGGGTCGGGCGCCGGCCGCTCGCGATCGGGTCGGCGATCGGGATCGGCGTGCTGATCTGGCCGTTCTTCGCGTTCCTCGACGCTGGGCCCCTGGTGCTGCTGCCGCTCGTGGCGTTGATCGGCATGAGCGTGTTCCACGACAGCATCTACGGTCCGCAGGCGGCGTGGTTCGCGGAGCAGTTCCCGACCGGGCGGCGCTACTCGGGCATGAGCCTCGGGTACCAGATCGGGTCGATCTTCTCGGTGGGACTGACGCCGTTGCTCGCGGCGGTGTTCGTCGAGGTGGGCGGGGGCTCGCCGTGGATCCTGTGCGCGTACCTCGGCGTGTACGCGGTGCTGTCGGTCGTGGCCGCGGTGTTCGCGGTCGACCCGGTGCGCGACGCGCGGCGGGCGGACGCCCGGGCGGCCGGTGCCGGTGCCGGTGCCGGTGCCGGTGCCGGTGCCGGTGCCGGTGCCGGTGCCGGTGGGCCAGTCTCGGGCTGAGCGACGGGGCTCGGGCTCCGGGCCGCGAGGGACGCCGGTCAGCCCGGGTCTCGCCGGCGACCACACCGATCACGTCCTGAGCACCAGGTCCGCGAGCTCCGCGGGCGCCTCGGCGGCGATGAAGGCACGCTCCTGGGCAGCCCAGCGCTCCCACTCGCGGGCGAACACCTCGCCGTCGCGGCCGATCGCCCGGTCGCGTCGGACGTCGTCGTCCGCCTCGAGCCACACCCGGAGGGTCGCATGTGGAGCGGACCCCCGGGAGAGCGCCCCGCACCCCTCGACCACCAGCGGCACGTGCGACTCGATCGACACCCACTCCGCCGGCTCGGACCGCTCCCAGTCCCAGCGCCGGTACCCCGACGGTGTCCCGAGCACGTCGGACACGACCGCGTCGGCGGCCGCGCGCAGGCCGTCCCACCCGGGGTAGACGTCGTCGAGGTGCACGACCCGTGCGCCGAGCCGTGCCGCCACGGCGTCGCCCAGCGTGGTCTTCCCGGTGCCCGAGCGCCCGTCGACCAGCACGACGAGCCGTCGTCCGGTGGCGGCAGCAGCGCCGGCCGCGGCCGCGGCGATCCCCTCGACGAGCGCCGCGTCCGGTGCCGCTCCCCCGGCGGTCACGTCCGGCCGCGCACCTCCGTCGGTCACGTCCGGCACCGCTCCCCCGGCGACCGCACCCGAGGCGATCGCGTCCGGCCGCGCGCGCTCAGGCACGCCACGTCCCCGCAGCCACGGCCACCCCGATCGACGCGACACCGATCCCCACCAGCACGGCGACCATCGCCCACTCCGGTCCCGCGAACCGCGCCTGCCGCGCCCACGTCCGGGGACCGGGAGCGCCGAAGCCGCGCGACTCCATCGCCACCGCCAGCGTGGTCGCCCGGCGGAGTGCGAGCACGAGCAGCGCGAAGGCCATCGACGCTCCGCGCCGCAGTCGCCCGTGGTCGGCGAGCCCCCGTGCGCGGCGTGCCATGGCGAGCTGGCGCCAGTCCTCGCCGAGCAGGGTCGTCATCCGCACCGCGGCCAGGGCCCCGAGCACGAAGCGGGCCGGCAGCCGCAGCAGCTGTGCGAGCCCGTCGGCCAGGTCGGTCGGGTCGACCCCGACGAAGAGCACGACGGCCGGCAGCCCGACCGCGAGGACCCGCAGCGCGGTCGCCAGCGCGAGCGTCAGCGACCCGTCGGTGACGTGGACGAAGCCGAGGTCGAACCACTCCCGCCCGGAGGGCCGCCCGTACAGCGCGATGCTCAGCGCCGTCAGGGGCACGGCGACGAGCACCGGTGACGCCCGCAGCAACAGGGTCCGCGGCGGGATCCGGAGCACCGGGAGGAGCAGCAGCTCCAGCGCGAGCGCGACGGCCGCGGAGACGACGTCGAGACTCGTCACGAGGCACAGGCCGAGTGCGAGCACGCCGAGCATCGCGGCGACGGGTTGGACGCCGGCGACACCGCGACGCGTCCGGCCGGGAGGCTCGGCTCGACCGCCCGCACCGGCGCGGGTCGTCGGGGCGGTCACCGGTGCACCTCCGTGGTCGGTCGGGGTCCGCCGGGTCCGGTCGACGGGGCGTCCGGTCCGGCCGACGGAGCGCCGGGTCCGGCCGAGGGGCCACTGCGTCCGTCCGGCGGGACGGCGGTTCCGGCCGGCGGCACGGCGGTTCCGGCCGGCGGCACGGCCCTCGCACCGTCGGCGGCGAGCACGACCTCGTCGGCGTCGAGCGCACGGACGAGGTCACGGTCGTGCGTCACCACGACGAGCGCCGTCCCCGCGTCCGCCAGCGCCCCGAGCAGGTCGACCACGGCCTGCCAGGTCGCACGGTCCTGGCCCGAGGTCGGTTCGTCCAGCACGACCACGGGCGGCCGCGAGGCGACGACGGCACCGATCGCGAGCCGCCGCTGCTCACCGCCGGACAGCGTGAAGGGGTTGGCGTCGGCGAGGTGCCGGAGCCCGAACGCGTCGAGGAGTTCCTCCACCCGCGCGTCGGCGTCCGACAGCCCGAGCGCGCGCGGTCCGGCACCGAGCTCCTCGCGGACACTGCGCGCCACGAACTGGTGTCCGGGGTCCTGGAACACCGACCCGATCCGGGCCGCGAGCTGCCGGCTCGTCCACCGGATCGGAGCGTCACCGGCCTCCCCGGCCAGGTCGGGCGTCGCGAGGAGTGTCCCTCCGGACGGCCGCAGGAGCCCGGCGAGGGTGAGGCCGAGCGTCGACTTGCCGACGCCGTTCGGACCGGTGACCGCGAGGACCCGACCGCGACGGATCCCGAGGTCGATGCCGCTGCCGACACGGGCCCCGCCGGCACGTCCGAGGATGCCCCCGCGCGCCGTCGCGAGTCCCCGCGCCTCGAGCAGCGCCGTCTCATCGTCGCGCGGGCGGAAGGCGCCCCCGGCCACCGGTGCTCCCGGTGCTGATCCGCCCGCTCGCTCGGTCGACGGCGCGACCGGACGTCCGGCACCGGTCGACGGCGCGACCGGACGTCCGCCGCCGGCCCGGGACGATCCCCGCGCCGGCTCGGCACCGGGCACCCACACGCCGGCCGCCGTCAGCGCCGGACCGTGCTCGGCGAGCACCGACGCGGGGGTCCCGTCCGCGACGACCCCGCCCCCGGGTTCGAGGAGCACGAGTCGATCGACCAGGTCGAGCCAGGTGCCGATCCGGTGCTCGACCACGAGCATCGTCGCACCGCTGGTGTCGAGCAGCGCCCGCACGGCGTCGTGGACCTGCGCCACGCCCTCGGGGTCGAGGTTCGCGCAGGGTTCGTCGAGCACGAGCACGCCGGGCCGCATCGCGAGCACGCCCGCGAGCGCCAGACGCTGCCGCTGCCCGCCGGAGAGCCGGCTCGTGGACCGGTCGAGCGGCAGGTCGAGGCCGACGACCCCGAGCGCGTGCCGGACGCGTTCCCACGTCTCGGCCCGCGGGACGCCGGTGTTCTCGCATCCGAAGGCCACGTCGTCGCCGATGCGCGACATCACCGTGTGGGCCTCGGGATCCTGCATGACGAGGCCGACGCGCCCGCGGACCGCGCGGGGGTCGGCGCCGTCGACCAGGACCGAGCCCTGCACGGCTGCGGCGGTGTCGTCGTCGGGGTCCGGCTCGTCCGCCAGCACCGCTGCGACCGCGCGGAGCACCGTCGACTTGCCGGCGCCCGAGGGGCCGACGACCGCAACGCGCTCACCCGGCTCGACGACGAGGTCGAGACCGCGCACCGCCCACGCGTCGCGCCCGGCGTACCGCCAGCCCCAGTCACGGAAGGCGATCCGCGCCGCCCCCGAGGACGACACGGCCGTCACCGGGCGGCGCGGGACCCGCGCTCGGCCTGCTCGGCAGCGGGCGTCGCGGTGCCGGACTGCGCGCCGTCGAGCGGAACGGTCGCGCCGGTCGGGGCGGACGACTCCTGCGGGGTGGTCGCGTGCGTCCGTCGGGCGTGCTCACGCCCTGCGGCGAACGAGGACAGTACGCCGGTCGCGGCGAGCGCCCGCACGAGCAGCCACGAACCGAGCCCGGCGATCACGGCTCCGGACACCACGGCGGACACGACGTAGACGGTCTTGAACGCCGCGTCGAGCCCCGGGTACCAGAGCACGGTGTCGTTGATGCCGAGGGCGAGCCCCGCGGCGGCACCGGCGAGCACGACGACCGGCAGCCGGTAGGCCCGGTAGAGGAACAGTGCGAGCACGACCTCGGCCCCGAGGCCCTGCACGAGACCGGCCTCGAGCGTCAGCCACCCCCACTGGGTACCGAGCAGTGCCTCGACGCTGGCGGCGACCATCTCGGCGTAGAGCGCGGCCCCGGGCTTCCGGACGACGATGGCGACGAGCGGCCCGGCGAGCAACCAGACCCCGCCGAAGAGTGCCTGGGTGCCGGGGAGGACCAGGGCTGCGACGGCGCTGATCGGCTCGTAGCCGAACTCCCAGAGCTTGAAGACGACACCGATCGCGACGGCGAGGACGCTCGCGACGACGATGTCGACGACCCGCCAGCGCAACGAGCGCCTGACGGTGGTGGACGGTGCTGCGGACTGCGTGGTTGCAGGCATGGTTGCTGACTCCTCCCTGCGCCGGCATGACCCGGATCAGGTTCGACGGTCGGAGCGCCGTTCGCTCCCTCTCAGCCCGGCGGTCCCGGACTCCCGTGTGTGTGGCAGCAGTCTAGACGCGGTCGCGACCGCGTGACGGACGGGAGGCCCGTGGCGGCCTCGCCACGGGCCTCCCGTCCGGTGGGTCACTTCTTGAGGGCGCGGATCACCTTGCTCAGGGCCTTGCCGGTCACCCAGATGGTGGGGATGCTCACCGCGAGCAGCGAGATCAGGTTCGGCTCGAACTGCAGGTCCTGCCCCGGGCGACGCACGTAGGCACCGACGGGGATCGACGCCCCGCCGCCACCGCCGCCGCCGTTCTCGTCGTCCCCACCGGCGCCGAAGCCGAACCAGCCGATGGACACCGGGATGAGGGTCTGGTCCCCGACCTCGACCGGTTCGCCGTAGTTGGTCGAGACGCCCACGGGGCGCACCTTGTCTGCGATCTGACTCACGATGTTGGCCATGCGCGCGAGGCTACTCGGCGGTTCCTCCACAGGCCGGCGAGCACCTGCGGCCGTCCACCCCTGGGGCTTGTCTGCGGACGCGGACGGCCCGCGCCGATACCGTGGCGGAACCCACACCTGGAGGACTGTTTGCACACCTGGCCCGGCAACCCGTACCCCCTCGGGGCGACCTACGACGGCAGCGGCACGAACTTCGCCCTGTTCAGCGAGGTCGCCGACCGCGTGGAACTGTGCCTCTTCGACGACGCGGGGAACGAGGAGTGCGTCGACCTGGTCGAGGTGGACGCACACGTCTGGCACGCCTACCTGCCGAACGTCGCCCCGGGGCAGGAGTACGGCTTCCGCGTGCACGCCCCGTACGACCCGGCGAACGGACTGCGCGGCAACCCGCACAAGCTGCTCCTCGACCCGTACGCCAAGGCGACCAGCGGGGACATCGACTGGGACCAGGCGCTGTTCTCGTACACGTTCGGCGACCCGGACTCGACCGACGACCAGGACTCGGCGTCCCACATGATGAAGGGCGTCGTCATCAACCCGTTCTTCGATTGGCAGGGTGACCGGGCTCCCCGGGTCCCCTACGGCGAGACGGTGATCTACGAGGCGCACGTCAAGGGCCTCACCGAGACGCACCCCGACGTGCCCGAGGAGCAACGGGGCACCTACGCCGGTGTCGCGCACCCGGCGGTCATCGAGCACCTCAAGCGCCTGGGGATCACGACGCTCGAGCTCATGCCGGTGCACCAGTTCGTCAACGACTCCACGCTGCAGGAGAAGGGGCTGTCGAACTACTGGGGCTACAACACGATCGGCTTCTTCGCGCCGCACTCGCACTACTCGTCGTCCGGCGACCGCGGGCAGCAGGTGCAGGAGTTCAAGGCGATGGTGCGCGAGCTCCACCGTGCCGGCATCGAGGTCGTCCTCGACGTCGTCTACAACCACACGGCAGAGGGCAACCACCTCGGGCCGACGCTGTCCTTCCGCGGCATCGACAACGCGGCGTACTACCGCCTGGTCGAGGACGACAAGCGGTACTACATGGACACCACGGGCACCGGGAACTCGCTCAACGTCGGGCACCCGCACTCGCTGCAGCTCATCATGGACTCGCTGCGGTACTGGGTCACCGAGATGCACGTCGACGGGTTCCGCTTCGACCTCGCCGCGGCCCTGGCCCGCGAGTTCTACGAGGTCGACCGGCTCGCGGCCTTCTTCGAACTGGTCCAGCAGGACCCGATCGTGTCCCAGGTCAAGCTCATCGCTGAGCCGTGGGACGTCGGGCCCGGCGGGTACCAGGTCGGCAACTTCCCGCCGCAGTGGTCCGAGTGGAACGGCAAGTACCGCGACACCGTGCGTGACTTCTGGCGGGGCGAGCCCTCGACGCTCGGCGAGTTCGCCTCGCGCATCTCCGGGTCGGCCGACCTGTACGAGCACGACGGCCGGACGCCCAAGGCGAGCATCAACTTCATCACCGCCCACGACGGCTTCACGCTGTACGACCTGGTCGCGTACAACGAGAAGCACAACGACGCCAACGGCGAGGACAACAACGACGGCGAGAGCCACAACCGGTCGTGGAACTCCGGCGTCGAGGGGCCGACGGACGACCCGGAGGTCGCCGCGCTCCGACTGCAGCGCCGGCGGAACTTCCTCGCCACCCTGCTGCTCAGCCAGGGCGTGCCGATGATCGCCCACGGCGACGAGCTCGGCCGCACCCAGCACGGCAACAACAACGTGTACGCGCAGGACTCCGCGATCAGCTGGATCGACTGGGAGCACGCCGACGACGAACTCGTGCAGTTCACCGCCGACGTCGTGAAGCTCCGGCACGACCACCCGACCTTCCGCCGCACCCGGTACTTCAACGGTCGTCCGGTGCGCCGGGGCGAGGGCGAGCCACTGCCCGACGTCGTGTGGCTGACCCCGTCCGGCGACGCGATGGACCCCGAGGACTGGGACTCCGGCTTCGGCAAGAGCGTCGGCATGTACCTGAACGGCGAGGGCATCCGCGGCCGCGACCGCTGGGGCGAACGTGTGACCGACGTGGCGTTCCTGACGTACTACAACGCACACGACGACGTCGTGACCTTCACCCTGCCGCCCGAGGAGTACTCGCCCGGGTGGACCGTCCGGATCGACACGGCCGAACCCGGCGCCCGCGAGACGGTCCTCGACGCCGGGACCCCGCTCGACGTGCCGGCGCGCTCGATGATCGTGCTCCGCGCCGAGCCCGACCACGAGGTCACCACCACGCAGGTGGAGTCGGTCGAGGGCGGGCGGCAGTCAACCCCGACCAACCCCGCGGCGTCGACGGCGGCGTCCGCCACCGACCCGGAACCGACCGGGGCGGAACCGTCCGACGCTGCACCGTCCGGCGCGGAACCGTCCGACGCTGCTCCGTCCGGGGCGGAACAGCCCACGGCGTCGGCCGAGGGCACGTCCGCAACGGACCCGGTCAGCGAGACCGACGCCGACCCCGACTCCCCTGACACCGAACCCGAACCCGATCCCACAGGAGCCAACGCGTGAGCGCTCGCCGCGTCCCCACGTCCACCTACCGGCTGCAGGTCACCGCAGACTTCGACCTCGACGCCGCCCAGGGCGTGGTCGACCACATCCGCACCCTCGGTGCCGACTGGGTCTACCTCTCCCCCGTGCTGCAGGCCGAGCCCGGGTCGCAGCACGGCTACGACGTCGTCGACCACTCGCACGTCGACACCGAGCGGGGCGGCGACGCCGCGCTCCGAGCCCTCGCCGAGGCCGCGCACGCCGCCGGGCTGGGCGTCCTCGTCGACATCGTGCCGAACCACGTCGGCGTCGCCACCCCCGAGGCGAACCCGTGGTGGTGGTCCCTGCTCGAGTCCGGACAGGGCTCCCCCGTCGCGTGGGCCTTCGACGTGGACTGGCAGGCCGGGGACGGGCGCATCCGGATCCCGGTGCTCGACGACCGGCTGCTCGACGCGGTCGAGCTGCGGGACGGCCGGCTGTACGTCGGCGAGACCGCCTACCCGACGGCCGAGGGGACCGTGCAGGACGGTGACGACGTCGCAGCCGTGCACGCCCGTCAGCACTACGAGTTCGTGCACTGGAAGCGCGCTGACCACGACCTCAACTACCGTCGCTTCTTCGCGGTCAACACCCTCGCGGCGATCCGCGTCGAGGAGCCCGAGGTGTTCGCCTCGTCCCACGCTACGATCGGCGGCTGGTTCCGCGACGGGCTCGTGGACGGCCTGCGCATCGACCACCCGGACGGCCTGTACGACCCCGCCGGGTACCTGCAGGACCTGCACGACCTCACCGGCGGCGCGTACACGCTCGTCGAGAAGATCCTCGAGCCCGGCGAGCAGCTCCCGTCGTCGTGGCCGGTCGACGGCACCACCGGCTACGACGCCCTCGCCGTGGTCGACCGTGTCTTCGTCGACCCCGCGGGTGAACCGGCGCTCACCGCCGCGTCCGGTGCCGAGCCCGCCGACTGGCAGCAGCTCACGCACGACACCCGGCGCGGGATCGCCGACGGCATCCTCGGCAGCGAGGTCCGCCGGCTCGCACGGCTCCTCGCCCCCGTGGCACCCGACGTGCCCGAGGACCGCGTCGTCGACGCCGTCGCCGAGATCGTCGCGTCCTTCGAGGTCTACCGGACGTACCTGCCCGAGGGCGTCCACCACCTCATCGACGCCCTCGAACGCGCCGCCGAGGCCCGCCCGGACCTCGACGACGTGATCGACCGCATCGCACCGGCGCTCGTCGACCCCGGTCACGCCGCGGCCGTCCGGCTGCAGCAGACGTCGGGCATGGTGATGGCGAAGGGCGTCGAGGACACCGCGTTCTACCGCACGTCGCGCCTGACCACCCTGAGCGAGGTCGGCGCAGACCCGAGCCTGTTCGCCGTCTCGGTGGAGGACTTCCACCAGGCCCAGCGCGACCGCCAGGGCAGCTGGCCGCACACCATGACGACGCTCACCACGCACGACACGAAGCGCAGCGAGGACACCCGTGCGCGCATCAGCGTGCTCGCCGAGCTCGGCTCCGAGTGGGCCGACGCGCTCGCGCGGCTGCGATCCCTGGCCCCGCTCGACGACGCCGTGATGGCGGACCTGTTGTGGCAGGCCATCGTCGGTGCACGTCCTGCGAGCCGCGATCGCCTGCACGCCTACGCCGAGAAGGCGTCGCGCGAGGCCGGCGACAGCACGACGTGGACCGAGCCGGACGAGGCGTTCGAGGAGCAGATGCACGCGCTCGTCGACGCGTCGTTCGACGATCCGCAGGTCGTGGCCGTGCTCGACGAGCTCGACCAGGTCATCAACGCTGCCGGGTGGTCGAACGGGCTGGCCCAGAAGCTCGTGCAGCTGACGATGCCCGGCGTGCCGGACGTCTACCAGGGCACCGAGGGCTGGGACCGGTCGCTCGTCGACCCCGACAACCGCCGACCGGTCGACTACGCCGAGCTCCGGCACGTGCTCGCCGGGCTCGACGGCCCCGAGGACGACGGCCCCGAGCGGCTGCCGGCCGTCGGACTCGACGGTGCCGTGAAGACCCTCGTCGTCAGCCGGGCCCTGCGCCTGCGCCGCGACCACCCCGAGCTGTTCACCCGCTACCTGGGGCTCGAGGCCACGGGCAGCGCCGCCGACCACGTCCTGGCGTTCGACCGTGGCGGTGCCGTGACCGTCGCGACACGCCTGCCCGTCGGACTCGAGCGGGTCGGGGGCTGGGGCGACACCCTGGTGCACCCGGTGCCGCTCGACCGGGTCGACCTGCTCACCGGTCGACGGTTCCCCGCGTCCCGCGGCATCGCGCTCGCCGAGCTGCTCACGGACCTGCCGGTTGCGCTCCTCGTGCCCGCCGACCTCGCCGACGCCGGGGCGGCCGCTGCCTCCTCGTCCACGTCGACGACCACCCCCGCGGCCTCCGGGTCGGACGGCACCGCCGTCTCCGACCAGCAGGCCGAGATCGAGATCCTGGAGGGTCACGCATGACCGTTCCCGCCCGCTACGCCGTCTGGGCGCCGAACCCCGAGCGCGTGCGCCTGGTCGTCGACGACGTCGAGTACGCCCTGACCCGCGGTGACGACGACTGGTGGAGCACCGACGAGGTCGCCCCGGTCGTCGGCGCGCGCTACGGCTTCCGTATCGACGACGACGAGGACGTCCGCCCGGACCCCCGCAGCCGGTACCAGCCGGACGGGGTGCACGGCACGTCCGAGGTCGTGGACCCGGAGCGCTTCGCGTGGACCGACGAGGCCTGGACGGGCCGTCCCGCCCGCGGCGGTGTGATCTACGAGATGCACATCGGCACCTACACGCCCGAGGGCACCCTCGACGCTGCGGCCGCGAAGCTCGACCACCTCGTCGAGCTCGGCGTGGAGTTCGTCGAGCTGCTCCCCGTCAACGCCGTCAACGGCGAGTGGAACTGGGGCTACGACGGGGTCGGCTGGTTCGCCGTGCACCACCCCTACGGCGGTCCCGACGCCTACGACCGCTTCGTCGACACCGCCCACGCGCTGGGCCTCGGGGTCATCCAGGACGTCGTCTACAACCACCTCGGCCCGAGCGGGAACTACCTGCCGCTGTACGGTCCGTACCTGCTGCAGGGGCTCGGGAACACCTGGGGCGACTCGGTCAACGTCGAGCACCCCGAGGTCCGCCGGTACGTGCTGGACAACGTGCGGATGTGGTTCCGCGACCACCACGTCGACGGACTCCGGCTCGACGCGGTGCACGCGATCCGGGACACCACGCGCCCGCACGTGCTGCAGGTCATGGCCTCCGAGACCGAGTCGTACTCGGAGTTCGTCGGGCGCCCGCTCTCGCTCATCGCCGAGTCGGACCTCAACGACCCGGTCATGTTCCGTCCGCAGGAGGCCTCCGGGTACGGCCTGACCGGACAGTGGTCGGACGACTTCCACCACGCCGTCCACGTGGCGCTCACCGGCGAGACGAACGGCTACTACGCCGACTTCGCACCGCTCTCGGCGCTGGCGAAGGTCCTGGAGCACGGGTTCTTCCACGACGGCACCTGGTCGTCGTTCCGCGGGAAGCGGCACGGTCGACCGATCGACCGCGGGACGTCGCCCGCGACGGCGCTGGTCGTCGCGAACCAGAACCACGACCAGATCGGCAACCGCGCCGCGGGCGACCGGCTCGCGGCGTCCCTCGACGACGAGTCGCTCGTCATCGCTGCGGCGCTGACGCTGCTCGGCCCGTTCACGCCGATGCTGTTCATGGGCGAGGAGTTCGCCGCGACCACGCCGTGGCAGTTCTTCACCTCCCACCCGGAGAAGGCGTTGGGCGAGATCACGGCGAAGGGTCGGATCGCCGAGTTCGCGGAGCACGGCTGGGACGAATCGGTCGTCCCGGACCCGCAGGACCCGACGACGTTCTCGAACTCGAAGCTCGACTGGGCCGACGTCACCTCGGAGCGGGGTGCGCGGATCCTCCGGGCCTACCGCGTGCTCGTCGCGCTGCGCCGCACCGAGCAGGCCTTCGTCGACCACCGCTACGAGGCGAACGCCGTCCGCTTCGACGGGGACGACCGCTGGCTCGTGCTGACCCGCGGTCTGCTCGGGCCCGACGCGGCGCCGGTGCACGTCGTGGTGAACTTCGCCGACGACGCTGCCGAGGTGTCCGTCCCGGACGCGACCGGTGAGGAGCTCTACCGCTTCGGTGAGGCGAGCGTCGACGCCGGTGTGGTCCGGTTCGCGTCGCGCGGCGTGGTGGTCCTGCGCTGACGGACGTCCCCTGACCGATCTGCGTGAGCGACAGTCCCCCGTGGAACCCCCACGGGGGACTGTTGCTTCCGCGGAGCAGAGTGGCCACGACACCGGCCGGGCACGGCGCGGCAGTACCGGCACCGGTACCGGGCCGTCACCGGCACCGGTTCCGGGCCGTTGCAGGTCAGGCGGACTGGTCTCCGACCGCGTGCGCGTTCTTGCGCACCGAGGGCAGTCGGCGGTGGTCCTTCACGACGGAGCGCACCTCGCGCACCCGCCGGTCGATGCCCCACTTCGTCACGAGCGTCAGGCTCTCGCGCACGATGTTGCCGCTCATCTTCGAGACGCCGAACTCACGCTCGGTGAAGGCGATCGGCGTCTCGACGACCCGCAACCCGGCCTCGAGCGCACGCCAGCACAGGTCGACCTGGAAGCAGTACCCCTTCGACGCGACCCCGGCCAGGTCGATCCGCTCGAACGCCTTCGACGTGAACACCCGGAAGCCGCCGGTCGCGTCACGCACCGCGATGCCGAGCGCCATCCGCGTGTAGAGGTTCCCGCCGCGGGACAGCAGTTCGCGGTACCACGGCCAGTTCTCGACCTCGCCGCCCTTGATCCAGCGGGAGCCGAGCACGAGGTCGTTCGAGTCGGCGAGCTCGAGCATCCACGGGAGGTACTCCGGGTGGTGCGAGCCGTCCGCGTCCATCTCGACGAGCTTGTCGTAGCCGTGTTCGAGGCCCCAGGCGAACCCCGCGAGGTACGCGCCGCCGAGCCCGTCCTTCACCGTCCGGTGCATCACGTGGACCCGGTCGGTCTCGCGCGCGATCTCGTCCGCGATGTCGCCGGTGCCGTCCGGGGAGTTGTCGTCGACGACGAGCACGTGGACGCTGTCGTCGGTCGCGGCCAGGGTGCGGGCGACGATCGGGCGGACGTTCTCCGCCTCGTCGTAGGTCGGGATGATGACCAGGGACGTGCTCATGGTGCTCCTCGCGGTTCGCATCGAAGGGTATCGGGTCGCCCTGCGTCAGCCCGACGTCAGGTCTGCGAACACGATCAGATTGTCCGTGTAGTGCCCGGTCGCGGTGTCGAACGTACCGTCGCACGTGATCAGCCGGAGCTGCGGGGTCGGTGCGCTGCCGTACACGTCGCTCGTCGGGAAGGCCGACTTCGCGGCGCGCTCCGAACGGTCGACCGTGAAGGTGCGGGTCGTGCCGTCGGACATCGCCACGTGGATCTCGTCCCCGGCCACGAGTTCGTCGAGCCGGAAGAAGACGGCTGCGCTCGTCGGGCTGTCGACGTGCCCGGCGATCACGGCCGGCCCGACCTGCCCCGGCACGATGCCGTCGGCGAACCAGCCCGCGCTGTCCCAGTCCTCCGGCGGGTCGAGCTCCCCAGCGGCACCGCGGCCGAGGTCCTCGAGGCCCGAGGACACACCGATCGCCGGGATCTCCACCCGCACCGGCGTGGCGGTCGAGCGCGCGGCCGGTGCCGCCGGGTCCTGGAAGCCCGACGTGTCGCCGGCCCCGGAGCCGTTCGCCGCCGCACCCGGGTCCGTCCTCGCGGACGGGCTGCTGGTCGCCGCCGTCCGGGTCCCCGCGGCGTCGGTCCCCGTGGTGGCGACGGCCACCCCGGCGATGCCGCCGCCGACGAGGACCGCCGCCACCGCTCCACCGACGAGCACGCCGCGGCGGCCGGACCACCACCGGCTCGGTCCGGTCGCGGTCCGACGCCCGGTCACGAGGCGCCTCCCGCGTCGGTCGCGCAGCCACCGAGGACGTCCGACGTGAGCATGGTCGCGCCGAGCGCTGCCCACGCGTCGCCGTAGTAGGTCGGGGTGGTCGCCGAGGTCCGGTCCATCCGCCGCAGGTCGGCCGACGCCGCCGACGACGAGCCGGCCGCGTGCTCGGCCGCTGCCCGTGCGGCGTAGGCGAGCGCGCTGGTGTCCCCGGTCACGGCCGTGCCGCCCAGGTCGAGCTGGGCTGCGAGCTCGGTGCTCCGGCGCAGGGTCGGCGCGATCGACCCGGCGAGCGTGCGGTCCTCGGCCGAGCACGCCTCGGCGTAGCGCAGCGGCAGCCGCATCGCGTCCCACCCGTAGACGACGCTGCCCTGGTCGCCGTTCGCGGGCATCGGTTCGACCGTGCCGTCGGCGTGCACCTGGGACCAGTCGCTCGGCAGGTCGCTGACGTCGAGCACGGCGGCGGTCGCCGCACGGGAGCCCTCGGTGAGCTCCGCCCAGCGGCGGTCTCCGGTCGCCCGTTCCAGGATCCGGAACGCGGCGGGTGACGCGTAGGACGCGTCGTACCGGTACGGCTCGGTGTCCGCCCACGGCCCCGGCAGCAGGATCGTCCCGAGGTCGGTCTCCGCCGTCTCGTGCTCGAGGATCGCCGACGCCATGGCCCTGCCCGCGGCGGTGTACCGCTCGTCGCCCCACCGGTCGCCGGCGAGCAAGAGTGCCCGGGCGGCGTCGAGGTCGGCATCGCTCGCGGACTGGCCGTCGACGACCCCGTCCTCCGGCGTCCACCGCCACGCGAGCAGGTCGTCGTCGGTCACCAGGTGCCGCTTCGTCCACGACCAGATGTCGCCGAAGGTCGCACGGTCGTCGTCCGCGTAGGCGATGAGCAGACCGTAGGCCTGCCCCTCGCTGACGGTGTCGCCGCCCTGGTCGGTGCGGACGACCCGGCCGTCCTGCACGTAGTCGTCGAGGAAGTCCTGCCGCAGCTCGGCGGCGCTGCGGTCGACGTCCGGGGCGGGCGACGAGGTCACGCTCGAGGTCGCTCCTGCCTGCGGCACGGCGTCGCTCCACGGACGGACGGCGACGAGGGCGACGCCGACGGCGACGACGACCGCCGCTGCGGCGGTGATGGGGATCCAGGTCCTGCGGGTCATGCCGGCACCTCTTCCGGGGTGGTCGGGGACGGTCGGACGGGAGGCGCGCACCAGGTGGGCGCTCGGGCTGCGGTGATCCGCGCCTCCAGGCCGGGCCCGACGGGTCACGCGACCCGTCGGCTGCCCGTCGGTCAGTGGAACAGCGAGCGGAACGCCGCGACGATCGCGTGCGTGAACTCGGTGACGGGGCGGTCGGCGGCTGCGCCGCCACCACCGGTCTGGACCCCACCGGACGGGGTCGTTGCCGTGGCGGCCGCGTCGGTGACGGGCACGACGGTCAGGTCGCCCTTGCTGTCGTCGAGGACGAAGAGCGTCGAGACGGTGTTGCCGGCGAGGTCGACCTCGGCGGTCCCGCGCTGGCCGCTGCCGGAGACGTCGAGCGACCACTTGCCGGCGCCGACCGTCGCGTACCGGGTGGCCGTGCCGAAGGAGGCGTCCTCGGCGATGGCGGTGCCGTCGGTCGTGCTGACGTCGACCTCCTTCGCCGTGGTCGCGGCCTGGACGAGACGGAGCTTGGCCTTGCCGTCACCGGGCTGCTGCAGGTCGTCGGTGAACGCCTTGGTCTGCAGGTCGTCGTTCTTGCCGTAGGCGACGACGGTGTTCGCGTCGCCCTGCTGGACCTGGACATCGGTCGAGATCACCGGGGTGGAGTCGGGGGCGTCGGCAGCGCGCATCGAGAGGACGTAGGTGCCGACGGGGAGCTCCTGGTAGGGGCTGACCTGGCCGTACGTGACGTCGTCGAGCTCGAACACCGTCTTGCCGCCGGACAGGCTGGTCAGCTCGACGTCGACGCCCTTGGTGTCCGGGGAGAGGTGGCCGACGCGGAGCCAGCCCTCGTCGGAGCCGGTCGCGGCCGAGGCGGTCTGCGGTGCGGCGAGGCCGACGGTGGCGGCGACGACGGCTGCGGCGATCCCGGCGACGACGACCGGGCGGCGGGCGGCGCGGCGGGTGGCGGTGGGCGCGGAGGTGCGTGCGTGCATCGTGGTGCTCCTTCGGTTCGGGTGGTGCAGGTGCTGGTGCTGGGGCTGGGGCTGGGGCTGGGGCTGGGGCTGGGGCTGGGGAGCAGGTGCGGGTGTGGGTGTGGGTGTGGGCGGACCGTGGGGCTGGTGGCCGGTGGCGGTGCGCGAGCGGGCGGATCCTGCTCGGGGCTGCCGGTTCGGCTACCGGTTCCGCCCGCTCACGACGAGCCCGGGGCCGGGGCCGGGAGACGCTCGCCGTTCCGGGAGCGGGCGGATCCTGCTCGGGGCTGACGGTTCGGCTACCGGTTCCGCCCGCTCACGACGGGGCCGGGGTCAGGAGGCGCTCGTCGGCGTCGTCGTGGGATCGGCCGGGGTGTAGGTCACGACGACCCGCTCCCCGTCGCGCTCGACGTCGGCCGGGCGGATCCCGTCGCTCATGGCATCGAAGGTGGCGACGGCACGAGCAGCATCCGCCCGGTCGGCGGTCTGCACGACGAGCCGGCGGAAGGGCTGCCCGTCCTCCCCAGTGAGCGGGCGGAACCGTTCGACCGTCACCGACTGGTCGGCGAGCACCTGGCCGAGGGCGAGCATCGCGCGCGAGTCGACCTGACCCGCTCGGAACTGCGACTTCGTGCCGGCGTCGGCCCGGAGCGCCGGGTTCTGCGCGAGCTCGGTCCCCATCGTCTTCCGCCCGTTCGTCGCGGCGGTGATCGCGTCGTTCGCGGCCGCCTCGCCCTCGGAGTGGATGCGACGGACGTCGACCTGCTGGTCACCGGTGCCGAACGTGGCCACGCTCGTCGAGTTCCGGATGGCGAGCGACACGTCCTGCGAGGAGTTCCCGCCGGTGCGCATCGAGTCCGTCGTGACGACGTAGTCGGAGTCCTTCCACCCGTTCGGCGACTGGCGCTGGACGGCGGCGTCGGTGTCGAGCTTGTAGTACCAGATGACGTTGTTGCGGGCGTACCCGTCGCGGACCAGGTCGACCCACATGGCGTCGTCCACGAGCAGCCGCGAGGACTTCGGGACGTTGTCGCCGACCCACTGCTCGGCCTGCTGCATCGGCAGGTCGAGGTTCGCCGACGTGAACCCGCGCAGCTGCGTGCCCCAGAGCGGCACCGCCACGACGACGGCCGCTGCGGTGACCACGGCCCAGGCGGCACCGAAGCCACGTCGAGCGATTCCGTGCACGCGGGTCCGGGCGTTGGACCGGATCCGTCCGGCGAGCGCGAGGACCGCTCGCTCGGCGGTGTACGCGACGAGCAGCGCTGCGAAGGGCACGAGCACGATGACGTACGGCACCGGCAGGTACCCGTTCGGGCGGAACATCATCGCGAGCAGGAAGACGAGCATCGCGGCGATCGGGCGGACCCGGCGCAGGAACAGCCCGACGACCGCGGCGGCCGAACCGAGCACGATGAAGACGGGGTCGAGCGCCCACCACTGTGCGGCGGCCTGGTTCGCCAGGCTCCCTCCGTCGAAGATCGATCCCGACGCGGTGCGCGAACCGAGCTGGTAGGTGATGCCCTCGAAGAGGCTCACCCGGCCGGCGCCGGGCAGGAGCTCACCCTTGACCGCGGCGAGCAGCAGGTAGCCGCCACCGATGACGACCAGGACGGCCCCGGCGACGCTCAGCGTGTACCGACGGGTGCTCCTGTCGGCCCGGCGGACCGCGATCCAGATCAGGAACGGCAGCGCGAGCAGGTACGTCTCCTTGGAGAGCACCGCGACGCCGAGGCACGCGGCGGCTCCGGCGAACCCGGCGAGCTGCTGGCGTCGGCTGAGCGCCAGCACGAACGCGGCGAGGAGCCACGGCGTCGCGACGTTGTCGATGTAGACCGTGCGGTGGTACTGCAGGGCCAGCGGCGAGAGGGCGAAGACGAGCCCCGCGACCGCGGCCGTGACGCGACCTGCGCCCAGTCGACGCGCGAGGACGAAGAGCAGGACGCTGGAGACGGCGGCGAAGAAGACCATCGCCTCGCGGGCGGCCTCGACGGCGAACGGGTAGCGCGCGAACGCCCCGGTCAGCGACGTGTACGCCGCGATCTGGATCCACCCCAGCGGCGGGTGGTCGTACCAGTAGGTGTAGTGGGTGATCTCCCCGAGGTTGGCGATCGCCCACGCCTGGGCGGTGTAGGTCCCCTCGTCGTCGATGCGCTGCGGGGTACCGGTCATGTTCCACGCCTGCACCACGACGGTCACGATGAGGACGGGCACCAGCCACCCGATGCTCGCCGCGTGGACACGGAACCAACCGCGCACGCCGGACAGGGAGGCGGCACCCCGGACGGGGATCCCGGTGGTGTGGGTGATGGTGGCGGTCATCGGGCACCTCCTGCAGACGAACCGGCGAGCGCACGCTCAGACGAGGACGAGGACGAGGACGAGGACGCAGCCGATGATGCGGACGCAGCCGAGCCGGTCAGCTCGGACGCGAACCCGACGACCTCGGGCTGGGCGCCACCGGTGCGGTGCTGGCCCGTGTGCTCGGTCTTCTCCCACCCGTTCTGCCCCTTGACGTGGCGGACGACGGCACGGACCGCCGCTGCGGCGAGGAACACCTGGTACGGCACCAGGCCGAGGACGAGCTTCACGTAGTCGCGGATGCGGACCTTCTCCTTGTAGATGCGACCGAACTCGTTGAGTCCGACGACCTCGACGGCGAGCAGCATGAGCGTGGGCGCCACCGGGATGAACGAGACGAGGGCGATCGCCGTCGGCACCTTGACGAAGAGGATCATCAGGACGCTGAGCGGGATGAGCAGACCGGTCGCCGCCTGGATGAACGGCATGGTCAGCATGTAGCGGGCGAAGAAGCGCTGGCGGAAGGACGGCAGCTTCTTCCACTCCCCCTTGCCGAGCACCTGCAGGAAGCCCTGGTTCCAGCGGGTCCGCTGCTTGAGCAGGGACGCGAACGTGGGCGGCGTCTCCTCGCGGGTGACGGCCTCGGGGCTGTAGGCGACGACGACCTTCGCGCCGTCGGCGGAGAGCCGGACGCCGAGCTCGCAGTCCTCGGCGAGGCAGTGCGCATCCCAGCCGTCCGACCACTCGAGGCGCTCCTTCGTCACGAAGACGGTGTTGCCGCCGAGCGGGATGAACTTCGAGCCCGCGTGGAAGTGCAGGCGCGAGCGGAACCAGAAGTAGTACTCGAGCACGTTGCGGAGCGACCACCAACTCGACTTGAAGTTCATCAGCTGGACGCCGCCCTGCACGACGTCAGCGCCGGTCTCCTGGAAGCGCGAGTCGACGAGCGACAGCAGCTTCGGGTAGACCTCGTCCTCGGCGTCGAACACCCCGACGATGTCGCCCGTCGCGTACTGCAGCGCGAGGTTCATCGCCTTCGGCTTGTTCTTCGGTGCGGTGTCGTCGACGACCACGCGGATCAGTCCCGGATGACGCTCCGCAGCCGCGCGCACGACGGCGTCCGTCTCCGGGTCGTCCTCGCCGACGATCGCGATGATCTCGAAGTCCGGGTGGTCCTGCGTCGCGAGCATGTCGAGCGTCTCGCCCATCACGTCCTGCTCGTGCCGACCGGGCACCAGCAGGGTGAAGCGGTGGGCGGCCGGCAGCGGGGTCTGGCTGAAGCTCGTCGACTTCAGCGCGTCACGTGAGCGCCAGGCGTGCAGCATCCACCACAGCGTGGTGAGCGCGATCACCGTGAGCAGCACGGAGACCGCGATGAGCGCCGAGTAGCCGACCCACTCGCCCAGCGACCAGGCGACCTGCGGAGCCTGTCCCGAGCCTCCCGTCGGGACGTCCGTGGTCCCGCGGTTCGGGAGGTCCCCGGCGGGACCGGTCCCCTCGTTCGGCTGCAGCAGCGGCCCGGCGGCCGTCAGCAGCGTGGTGGTGATGGTCATGCGGCGTGCTCCTTCGCGTGAGCGTCGGTGGAACGGAAGACGAGGGCCTTGTACGCGGCGAACCGGAAGACGGTGCCGAGGACGAGACCCACCCCGTTGCCGGCGACGTTGTCGGCGAGGGTCGAGGTGAAGCCGAGGACGTAGTGCGAGACGAACAGGCAGGCCGCGGCGATGCCGAGACCGATGACGTTCGTGACGGCGAAGAGGAGTCCCTCGCGGAGGGTCTCCTTCCGGCCGACCTGCCGCTGCGAACGGAACGTGATCGAGCGGTTCGCGAGCCACGCGACCACCGTGGCGATGACGGCGGAGACGATCTTCGCGGCGATCGGACCGTCGGGCAGGACGGTCGCGCGCAGGAGGTTGTAGACGCCGAGGTCGATGAGGAAGCAGATCGCTCCGATGGCGCCGAACGACGCGAGCTGCGTCATGGTGGCGCGGAGCCGCGGGCCGAGGGCCGGTCGTGCGACGCTCGCCGCAGGGACGCCGGTCGCCGCTGGGTGGGCGGTCGAGGCGGTGGAGGTCGGCACCGAGCCTGTGCCTGGTGGCACCAGAACGGGGGTGACGGTTCGGGTCATGCCCCCTCTTCGGGGGCACGTTGCGGAGTGGTTTGGTCGGGGTACAGCCCCTGCCAGGACTCTGCCAGTTCCGCGACACCTGCCGTTCATCAGTGAACATCCTTCAGCGTTTTTGCTGATCAGGTGCCAGAAGGGCAGTCCGTCCGGACGGTCGCGCTCGTCGTGAGCTTGCTGTACGACGGACGGGAGGCACGGTGCCAGCTGGCACCGTGCCTCCCGTCCGTCGGTCGGTCGCGCGCTACGCGGGGCGCTGCTCCGGGCTGACCGTCTTGCTGGCATCGCGCTCCGGGATGTCGCCGAGCGCCTCGTCGATGGCGGCGAGCGCATCAGCGTCGAGCGTCACGCCCGCGGCCTTCACGTTGTCGGTGACCTGCTCGGGGCGGGACGCGCCGACGATCGCCGAGGCGACGTTCGGGTTCTGCAGCGTCCACGCGATCGCGAGCTGGGCCAGCGTGAGGCCGGCCTGGTCGGCGACGGGCTGCAGGCGCTGCACGGCTTCGAGGACCTCGTCGCGCATGAACCGCTTGATCATGTCCGCGCCGCCCTTCTCGTCCGTGGCGCGGGACCCCTCGGGGGCCGGCTGACCCGGCTTGTACTTGCCGGTGAGGACACCCTGTGCGATCGGGGACCAGACGATCTGGCTGAGACCGAGCTGCTTCGAGGCGGGGACGACCTCGCCCTCGATGACGCGCCACAGCATCGAGTACTGCGGCTGGTTCGAGATGAGCTGGAAGCCGAGCTCCTTCGCCAGCGCGGCACCGGCGCGGATCTGCTCCGCGTTCCACTCGCTGACGCCGATGTAGAGCGCCTTGCCCTGACGGACGACGTCCGCGAAGGCCTGCATGGTCTCCTCGAGCGGCGTCTCGTGGTCGTAGCGGTGCGCCTGGTAGAGGTCGACGTAGTCGGTCTGCAGGCGCTCGAGCGAGCCGTCGATCGACTCCATGATGTGCTTGCGGGAGAGGCCGACGTCGTTGTGCCCCTTCGGCCCGGTCGGCCAGTAGACCTTCGTGAAGATCTCGAGCGACTGGCGACGCTCGGCCTTGAGCGCCTCGCCGAGGACCGTCTCCGCCGCGGTGTTGGCGTACGTGTCGGCGGTGTCGAACGTGGTGATGCCGGCGTCGAGCGCTGCCCGCACGCACTGGGTGGCGACGTCGTTCTCGACCTGCGAGCCGTGCGTCAGCCAGTTGCCGTAGGTGATCTCGGAGATCTTGAGTCCGGAGTTGCCCAGGTACCTGAATTCCATGCTCCTGACGCTAGTGGAGTGAGCGCTCTCGTGAGGGGGTGTGCGAGTACCTGTGGAGAGGCACGGGCGCCGCCGGCACGGGCGCCGCCGGCGCGGGCGCCGCCGGCACGGGCGCCGCCGGCGCGGGCGGGCGGAACACGCGGTGTGGTGCGGCGGGGTCGGATCGGGTGCTGGCGCGAGCGGGCGGAACACGCGACGCGCGCCTCCCGACCTCATCCGGATCCGCCCGCTCGGGGTGAGAGCAGCAGCAGACCGGATCCGCCCGCTCCGGGCCGCGCGAATCGCTCCTCGGCACCGGCACGAGTCCTGCACACCTCGCTCCGTCCGGCGCCCGTCCACAGCTCGACAGCACCCGCCACGGCCGACCTGGACGATCAGGCACGCTGCCCGCATGTCCCTCGCCGACCACTTCCCGCCGCCGCTCCGCGGACGCCCCTTCCGCGTCCGCGAGGCACTGCACCGCGGTGTCCCGGCGAGCCGACTCCGCTCACGACGGCTCTGCCGCCCCTTCCACGGCACACGGTGCTGGACCCCACCCACCTCCCACGCGGACCGTGCACGCGCGGTCGCTCCACGGCTCCGGTACGACCAGGCGTTCAGTCACACGACCGCAGCGCACCTCCTCGGCATACCGCTCCCACGCAGACTCGAGGCAGACCGACGCATCCACGTGACCACCATCGGCAAGGACCAGGCCATCCGCGTGCGCGGGACCGTCGGACACCGAACCAGGGCACACCTCGCGAACGTCGTCCGTTCCGGGACCACCCCGATCGTGGACCCGGCCACCACCTTCGTCATGCTGGCAGCGTTCCTCACGGTCGACGAGCTCGTCATCGCCGGCGACGCGTTGGTCGGGTGGCTGAACTGGTGCACGGTCGACGAACTCAGGGCCGTCGTCCGCCGCCACCGCGGCGGGCGGCACGTCCGCAAGGCTCGCGCCGCCCTCGCCGAGGTGCGTCCGGGCTCGCGGAGCCCGGGCGAGACACGTCTCCGACTGGTCCTGGTCCGGCGCGGACTCCCCCTTCCGTCGCGCAACCACGACGTCGTCGTCGGAGGCAGATGGGTCGCCTGTGTGGACCTGGCCTACCCGGACGCGAGGGTCGCGATCGAGTACGAGAGCGACCTCCACCGATCCGACCCGCGAGTGTTCCGCAAGGACCTGACGCGCGGCGAGCACCTGAAGGACGTCGACTGGTGGCTGGTCCGGGCGACAGCGGATGACGTCGGTCCGCTCGCCGACGACTTCGCCGAGCGCATCCGGCGCCTGCTCACGACGGGCGCGGCCGGGAGGCACGACACGCGGTCCCGACATCCCGTTGCGACGTTCACGTGAACATTGGTTGACGCTTCAACCAAACAGGTGCACAATGGGCTACAGTTCGAATCGATGCAGGCGCATGAAGATGCTCGCCTGGTCGGGAACCGCAGACCAACGCTCTCGTAAGGAGTCACCATGACGCTCAACGCCTCCGCCATCCCGGGCTACCAGACCGGTACCTGGAAGATCGACCCGACCCACTCCGAGGTCACCTTCTCCGTTCGCCACCTCGCGATCAGCAAGGTCAAGGGCTCCTTCGAGCGCTTCGACGCGACGCTCGTCACCGCCGAGAACCCCCTCGACACGACCCTCGAGGCCTCGATCGACGTCGCGAGCATCAACACGAACCAGGCGCAGCGCGATCAGCACCTCGCCACCGGTGACTTCTTCCTCACCGAGGAGCACCCGCAGATGACCTTCAAGTCGACCGGCATCCGCGAGGACGGCGACGACATGCTCATCGACGGTGAGCTCTCGCTCCGCGGCGTGACCAAGAACGTCACGCTGAAGACCGAGTTCGGTGGCGTGACCACCGACGGCTACGGCCAGGTCAAGCTCGGCGCCGAGGCGACCACGAAGATCGACCGCACCGAGTTCGGCGTGAACTGGAACGCGGCGCTCGAGGCCGGCGGCTTCACGCTCGGCAACGACGTCACCATCAACCTCGACGTGCAGTTCGTCCTCCAGGCGGCCTGACCTCCAGGTCACTGAACCACGGCTGTCGCCCCGCCCGAGCGCGGGGACGACGGCCGCGGACACCGAACGAAGTACCTGCAGTACCCGGCGAACGGCCCGGCTCCTCCCCCACGGAGCCGGGCCGTTCCGCGTTCCCGATGCCCCGGTCCGTGCGCCGTGATCGGTGAGCCGGCCGGACGCCCGCCCGTGAACTCGAGCGGGCCTTTCCCGTGGCAGCCGTTCCCCTGCATGCGCCGATCCCGTCCGCTCGGGCACGAGCGGGCCGTTCCCGCAGCCGTCCCCGCCGCCGCGTACCGATTCCGCCCGCCCGAGCACGAGCGGGTGTTTCCGCCGCTGCCGGCTCGACCTCGACGCCGGATCCGCCCGACCGTCGCGATGACCGACCGCTTTCGGCCCGCAGACGACACCGAGCGCTGCCCCGCACGCGCACAGAGCTAGCGAGCGGGCGTAGCGTGTCGCCTGTTCAGCGCGGGAATCGCCCGTCCGTCGGTCCCGTTGCACCTCGCACCCGCCCCGACCGAAGAGGAGCACCACCATGGCCATCGACTGGATCGCGCTGCAGTCCCTCGCCGCAGCCGAGTTCGGACGCCGCGTCGCTGCGGTGACCGACTGGGAAGCGTCCACTCCCGACTCGGAGTGGACCACGCGCGACCTGGTGACGCACGTCATCGACGAACAGCGATGGATCCCCAAGCTCCTGACGGGGTGCGACTACGCGCAGGCCGAGGCGGACCTCGAACCCATCGGGCAGGACCTCGTCGACGAGTGGGCTAAGTTCGCGGCGGCAGCTTCGAGCGCATGGCAGAACGCGCCCGCTGACACTCCCGTGCACCTCAGCACCGACGTGGTCCGTGCAGACGAGTACCTGACCGAGCAGACCAGCGACATCACCATCCACACGTGGGACCTCGCGCGCGCGACGGGGACCGACGAAGCGTTGCCCGATGAACTCGTCCGCGCTGTGTGGGAGTACTTCGAGCCGCAGATCCAGGACCTCGCGGCGACCGGGCTGTACGCCGCGCCGGTCGAGGTCGACGAGGATGCGCCGCTGCAGGTCCGCCTGCTCGCGGTCACAGGTCGCGATGCCAGGGTGAACGCCTGACGCGTCTTTCCGCCCGTTCGACACCGAGGGACGGAATCGGCGGCAGCACGCCAGTGGGCGGAACCAGCGGCAGCGTGAGCGCACGCGAGGAATATCCGCCCGCTCGTCGTTCGGCAAGCCGGACGCCTGACTGCTGACGGCCCGACACGACGACGATGACAGCACTCATCCAACAGGAACCGCCCGCCGGACACCCGGCGGGCGGAATCGACGAAGGAGCCATCACGAACGCAGCAGACAACGCCCGCTCGACCGCCTCGACCGACGCCCACGGACGCCACGGAGCCGCCGAAGAGACCGCAACCCCCGGAACGACCGGAACCACCGCAACCCCCGGAACGACCGGAACCGCCGGAACCGCCGGAACCGCCGGAACCGCCGGAACCACCGGAAACACCACCGCCCCCGACGCCGCCGGGCCCTCGGTGCGCACGACCCGCCTCGGACGCACGGGCCTCGAGATCAGCCGCGTCGTCCTCGGCATGATGTCCTACGGCCAGCCGGACCAGGGCGCTCACCCCTGGAGCGTCGACATCGACGACGCCCGCCCGTTCGTCCGCCGTGCCTACGAGGCCGGCATCACCTCGTTCGACACCGCCAACGTCTACTCGGCCGGCTCGAGCGAGGAGATCACCGGCCAGCTCCTCAAGGAGATCGCCCCGCGGGAGGAGGTCCAGGTCTTCACCAAGGTCTTCAACCGCATGCGCCCCGGTCCGAACGGCGCCGGGCTCTCCCGAGCCGCGATCATGCACGAGATCGACGCCTCGCTGACCCGGCTCGGCACGGACTACGTGGACCTGTACCAGATCCACCGGTTCGACCCGCACACGCCGATCGAGGAGACCATGGAGGCGCTCCACGACGTCGTCAAGGCCGGCAAGGCGCGCTACATCGGCGCGAGCAGCATGTGGGCGTGGCAGTTCGCGCAGATGCAGCACACCGCCGAGCTGCACGGGTGGACGAAGTTCGTCAGCATGCAGGACCAGTACAACCTCCTCGAGCGTGAGGAGGAGCGCGAGATGCACCCGTTCGCGCAGGCGACCGGCGTCGGCGTCATCCCGTGGAGCCCACTGGCCCGCGGCAAGGTGACCCGCCCGTGGGACGCCGAGGGTTCGGGCAGCCGCTCGGACACGGACGAGTTCGGCAAGACGCTGTACCGCCAGGACGAGGACGCGAACCGTGCCGTCGTCGACGCGGTCCAGCAGGTCGCCGAGGCCCGCGGCGCGAGCATGGCGCAGGTCGCCCTGGCGTGGGTGGCCGGCAAGCCCGCCGTCACCGCGCCGATCATCGGCGCGACGAAGGAGCACCACATCGACGACGCGGTGGCGGCGGCCGCGATGGAGCTGACGCCCGATGAGGTGTCGCGACTCGAGTCCGCCTACACCCCGCGGGTGCCGTCCGTCAGGTCAGTCAGTCCGGGAACGCCGCACGGACGGCGCACCGCTCAGGCGGTCGCGTCCTGACGCGATTCCTGCTCCAACCGGGCGATCCGGACGAGTGCCGCGCGCTCGGTGCCCGGGGTCGTCCCCAGCACCGCGCCGATGCCGTCGAGCACTACGCCGGCGACCTGCCGCACCGGCAGCTGCACGGGCCCGACCCCGGGCGTCCGCAGCGCGAGCATCGACCGGTGTCGCGGGTCGAGCGACGCGACCGCTCCGTCGAACAACGCCCGGTAGCCCGGTCGGAGGAGCCTGGCGAGCGGGGGGTCCTTGATGAACCGGACCACGTCGTGCGTCCGGGCGTCGGCCTTGAGCTCGCCGCGGTCGAGGTACCCGTTCATCTGTGCTCGGAGTTCGGCGTCCGACTCCGGAGCGTCCTCGACCCCCATCAGTCGCCCGGCGACCGCCCACTCGCGCACGTAGGCGTCGGCACCACCCGGGATGGGCTTGCCCCACACCTGGGCGCTCCGCAGGAAGGCATCGGTGAAGGCGAGGTGCACCCACCGCGCCAGGTCCGGGTCGTTCGCGGCGTACGGCTTCGTCACGCCGTGGCCGTCCACGTACTCGCCGACCACCCGCTCGTGGAGCTTCCGCACCCACTGGCTGGCGTGCGTCGCCTGCTGCGTGTCGCCGTGCGAGACCGTGTAGATCCACCGGATGGTGCCGGCGAGGCGGCCGAACGGGTCCTCGCGGTAGCGCGAGTGGTCGGCCACCCCGGCGAGGGCCCCGGGGTGCAGCGCCTGCACGAGCAGCGCCCGGACCCCCGCGAGCACGGTGTGGTTGCCGCCGTGCACGGCCCAGGTCGCGGAGCCCGGGCCGAAGAAGCCCGCGTCGGAGCCCTGTTCGAGCTCGTCGATCCAGGCGGGACGCTCGGTCGCGCCGTTGGTGAAGGTGTCGTTGAGGCGGGAGCGGAACGCGTCGGACACGGAAGCCATGCACCCATCGTCCGTCGTGCCCCTGACAACGAGCACGGCTCCGCCGGTAGGTTGGCCGAGTGAGCATCGACACGCCTCGTCCCTGGCTTGCCTCGTACGCCCCGGGGGTCCCGCACGACATCGACGAGCCCACGGGCTCGCTCTCCGACATCGTGGAGCAGTCCGCGGACCGCTTCCCGGGGAAGGTGGCGCTCGAGTTCTTCGGCAGGACGACGTCGTACGCCGACCTGCAGGAGCAGATCCTGCGGGCCGCGAACGGCCTGCGGAAGCTCGGCGTCGGTGCCGGCGACCGGGTGGCGATCGTGCTGCCGAACTGCCCGCAGCACGTGGTGGCGTTCTACGCGGTGCTCCGGCTCGGCGCGATCGTCGTCGAGCACAACCCGCTCTACACGGCGCGCGAGCTCCGGCACCAGTTCGAGGACCACGGCGCGAAGGTCGCGATCGCGTGGGACAAGTCCGTCTCCACGCTCCAGGACTTCCCCGCGGACCTGCGCCTCGACGCGATCGTCTCCGTCGACCTGACGCGCGCGATGCCCCGTGCGACCCGCATCGCCCTGTCGCTGCCGGTGGCCAAGGCCCGCGAGTCGCGCGCGAAGCTGACCACGAGCGTGCGTGGCACGACGAAGTGGGACGACCTCGTCTCGACGCGCAAGCTGTCGAAGCGTCACCCGCGACCGGCCACCACCGACGTCGCGCTCATCCAGTACACGTCCGGCACCACGGGGGTGCCGAAGGGTGCGGTGCTGAGCCACCGGAACCTGCTCGCCAACGCAGCGCAGGCACGGGCGTGGGTCCCGACGATCCGCCGGGGCGACAACACGGTGTACGCGGTGCTGCCGATGTTCCACGCCTACGGTCTGACGCTGTGCCTGACCTTCGCGATGAGCATGGCCTCGCGGCTGGTGCTCTTCCCGGCGTTCGACCCGGCACTCGTCCTCAAGGCGATGAAGAAGCACCCGCCGACGTTCCTGCCGGCCGTGCCGCCGATCTACACCCGACTGCAGCACGCGGCGGACTCGGCGAAGGTGTCGCTGCAGGGCATCGAGATCGGCATCTCGGGCGCCATGCCGCTGTCGCAGAGCGTCGTCGAGCCGTGGGAGGCCCGGACCGGCGGCTACCTCGTCGAGGGCTACGGCCTGTCCGAGTGCTCCCCCGTCCTCATGGCGAACCCGGTCTCCCCGGAGCGTCGCCTCGGCGCGATCGGACTGCCGCTGTCGTCCACCGAGGCCCGCGTGGTCGACCCGGACGACCAGACGAAGGTGCTCGGCACGGGCGAGGCCGGCGAGCTGCAGGTCAGGGGCCCGCAGGTGTTCCGCGGCTACTGGGGCAAGGCCGAGGCCACCGACGAGGTCTTCACGCCCGACGGCTGGTTCCGCACCGGTGACGTCGTGTCGATCGACGCGGACGGCTTCGTCAGCATCGTCGACCGGCTCAAGGAGCTCATCATCACCGGCGGCTTCAACGTCTCGCCGTCCGAGGTCGAGGACGCCCTGCTCAAGCACTCCAGCGTGCGCGAGGTCGCCGTCGTCGGCATCACGCAGGGCGGCAACGAGCAGGTCGTCGCGGCGGTCGTGCCGAAGGACCGGGCGTCGTTCGACGCCGAGGCGCTCCGTGCGTGGTCGCGCGAGCAGCTCGCGGCCTACAAGGTGCCGCGGCGCATCGTCGTGGTGGATGACCTGCCGCGCTCGATGATCGGCAAGGTGCTCCGCCGCAAGGTGCGGGACCAGATCACCGCGAAGTAGGCGGGCCGCTCCGTCGCGGGACCGCGAGCAGCGCGAGGCCGACGACGACGAGCGCGACCCCGAGCCACCCGGCACCGCCGAGGTGTTCGCCGACCACGAGCACGGCGAGCACCGCGGCGACCACGGGCTCGAACAGCGACAGCAGTGTCGCGACCGAGGCGCTGACCCGCCGCAGCCCGACCGCGTACAGCGAGTGTCCGAGCACCGTCGGCACGAGCGCGAGGTACACGAACACGGGCCAGTTCGCCCCGACGACGAGCGCGTCACGTCCCGCGACCGCCGCGAGCACCACGAGCGGGACGGCAGCCAGCCCGAACACGGCGCCGACCACCCCGCGCCCGCCGGCACCGGCCGCACTGCCCGACACGGCGGTCGGCAGTGCCGGCGGCACCGGGGCCGGCCGGGTCGCCGCGTGCATCCCCCGCGCGACCGCCCACGAGTAGGTGGCGTACGTCAGTCCGGCGAGCAGTGCGCTGCCGAGCCCGAGCAGCAGGGACCCGTCGCCCGGCGCCGCCGTCCTCGCGAGCGTCACGACGACCATGCCGACCACGCCCACCAGGGTGGCGACGACCCAGCGACCGGTGACGCGCCTCCCGTCCGCCGCCCACTCCACGATGCCCGCGAAGAGCGGCGACGACCCGATGGCCACCGTCGTGCCGAGCGCGACCCCCGCGTCCGCGAGCGCTGCGTAGAACGCGACCGCGTACACGACGAGCGAGACCGCGCCGAGCAGCACCCAGCTCCGTGCACCGGGTCGGACCACCGCGCGCAGCGCGGAGCGACCCGTCGTCGCGGCGAGGACGAGCCCGCCGAGACCGAACGTGACCGCACCGAAGACGAACGCGGGAACGCCGGGTGCGAAGTGGGTCGCGGTCCCTGTCGTCCCCCACACGGCGGCGGCGACGAGGACCGCCACGGGGCCGCCCACCGGACGGGAGGCACGACCCACCGCCGCCGGGTCGGTCACGACACGTGGACCGTCGGCCGCCGCCGGGTCGGTCACGACACGTGGACGGTCGGCCGCCGGTGCACGTCCGGCTCCGCCTCGCGCAGGACCTCGCGCGTCACCGGGGCGACGTCGCCGACCCCGGTGAACACGAAGCGCAGGGCGTTCTGGATCGGACTGCCCTCGTTCCACTCGAAGTAGATGCTCGGCACGACGCCGGCGATGTCCCGCACGGCGAGCAGCGTCGACGCGATGGTGTTCGGCACGTTGCCGGACCGGACGCGCAGGACACGGTGGCCCTGCACGACGTGTCCCTCGACGACCAGGTCCTCCTCGAAGTCGGACGAGTCGGCTGGCAGCACCTCGAGGAACATCGTCGGCACGCGCGCGGGGATGCCCGAGTCGCGGCGTTCCTCGCGCCCCTTCGACCGGTAGGCCTCGGCGGTCCCGGCGCCCGGCTCGTTGGCGATGATGCAGACGGAGCTGAACTGGTCGGCGTCGGCCTCGATGAACTGCCGGGCGGTCGCGTCCAGCTCGATCGACGACGCCCGGAGCTCGAACGACCGCCGCACACGGGACACCAACGACACGACGACGATGGCGATGATGAAGACCGCGGCGATGCGGACACCGTCCGGACGTTCGATGACGTTCGCGACCGTGGTGTAGACGAACACCACCGCGATGACCCCGAAGCCGATCGTCCGCTTCTTCTGCTGCCGCCGCCGAGCCGACAGCGTCACCGCGACGGCCGCGCTGGTGATGAGCACGAGGACACCCGTGGCGTATGCGCCGCCCTGCGCGTCGACGTTCGCCTCGAAGATGATCGTGATCGCGAAGGCGATGAGCGTGAAGATGATCACGAGCGGCCGGGTCGCACGCGCCCACTGCGGCGCCATGCCGTAGCGGGGCAGGAAGCGCGGCACGAGGTTGAGCAGGCCGGCCATCGCGCTCGCGCCCGCGAACCACAGGATCGCCACCGTCGACACGTCGTAGACCGACCCGAAGACGTTGCCGAGGTACTCGTGCGCCAGGAACGCCAGGGCGCGACCGTTCGCGCCGCCGCCCGGCTGGAACTCCTGCTGCGGGATGAGGAAGGTCGTGGCGATCGAGGACGTGATGAGGAACGTGCTCATGATGATCGCGGCGGTCGTCAGCAGGCGCTTCGTGCCGCGGATCCGTCCCTCGGGGCGGCCGTCCGGGTCGTCACCGGCCCCGCCGCGCACCTGCGGCATCACGGCCACGCCCGTCTCGAAGCCGGAGAGGCCGAGCGCCAGCTTCGGGAACACGACCAGCGCGATCCCGATCATCACGAGCGGGTTGCTGTGCTGCGCGGTGAGGTTCGACCACCAGTCGCTCGCGACGACGGGACGCTCGAACACGTGCCACAGCGCCACGACGACGACGACCGCGTTGAGCAGGAGGAACACCGCGACGAGCCCGACGGCGATGCCGATGGCCTCCTTGAACCCGCGGAGGAACACGACGCCGAGCAGGAGCAGCAGCACGAGCGTGATCGGCACCGGGATCTCGGTGAACCAGTGCGGCGTGAAGGGGTTCTCGGCGATGTGCGCGGTGGCGTCGGCGGCCGAGAGCGTCATCGTGATCATGAAGTCGGTCACGGCGAACCCGAGCAGCACGAGCACGAAGAGCTTGCCGGCCCACCACGGCAGCAGCTTCTCGAGCATCATGATCGAGCCGGCACCCTTGAAGCTGTCCGACGCGACCCGTCGGTACACGGGCAGGGCGCCGAACAGGGTCACGAGCACGAGCACGATCGTCGCGATGGGCGACAGCAGCCCGGCGGCGAGCGCCGCGATGGCGGGCTGGTAGCCGAGCGTCGAGAAGTAGTCGACCCCGGTCAGGCACATGACCCGCCACCACGAGTGGGTCTTCTCGACCTCGACCTGGTGGGGGCCCTGGTGCGAGGCACCCTGGTCGGCTCCGTGCAGCATCCAGCGGCGCAGCCGCACGCTGCGGTCGGAGGGTCGCCCGGTGGCGCCGCCCTGGGCGGCACGCTCGGCTTCGGTCGCGGTCACGAGAGTCGATGGTAAGCGGTCCCGACGACCCTCGGGCACCCCACGACCGGGTCTGTGGACGGCGCCTCAGCCCGCGCTGATCCTGGTGTACTTCCGCACCGACAGCGGCACGAACACCACGAGCAGCACCACGATCCCGATCAGCACCGTCACGACCGGGTGCTGCATCGTCCAGACGTCGGGGACGGGAGCCGTGCCGACGTTGCCGAACAGCTCCCGTGCGGCCTGCACGAGCGACGACACGGGGTTCCACTCGGCGAACACCCGCAGCACGAGCGGCATCGTCTCGCTCGGCACGAAGGCGTTCGAGATGAACGTCAGGGGGAACAGCACCATGAAGGACGCGTTGTTGATGACCTCCGGCGTCCGGACGCTCATCCCGAGCAGCGCCATCACCCAGCTGAACGCGTAGCTGAAGAGCAGGAGCAGCCCGACCCCGGCGAGGAACTCGTGCGGTGCGGACCCGACCCGCCACCCGACCGCCAGCCCGGTCAGCATCATGATCACCATCGAGATCGCGTTGAGCACCAGGTCCGAGTTCGTGCGCCCGACGAGCACCGCCGACGCCGACATCGGCAGGGTCCGGAAGCGGTCGATCAGGCCCTCCTTGAGGTCCTGCGCCATCGCCGACCCCGAGAAGGTCGCCCCGAACACGACGGTCTGCGCGAAGATCCCCGCCATCAGGAACTGCGTGTAGTCGGTCCCCCGCACCTGGATCGCCCCGCCGTAGACCTGGCTGAAGAGCAGCACGAACATGATCGGCTGCAGCACCGCGAAGACGAGCATGTCCGGGGACCGCTTGATCTTCGTCAGGTTCCGTCGCGTGACGGTCCAGCCGTCCTCGAACCAGATCGCGACGGGCGAGGTCACGACCACCGGCAGCTGCTGCCGCGACGCGCCGACGGCGGTCACCGGACACGCTCCGGGGTGCTGTCGCTCATGTCGCCCGCGGCTCCCACCGTGTCGCGTCGCCCCGGCCGGGAGGCACGTCCCGCCCCCGCCCCGCCGCCACCGTCCGACGCGTCCTCCTCGTCCGCCGTGGCGGCGTGTCCCGTCAGGCGCAGGAAGACGTCGTCCAGCGTCGGGCGTCGCATGCCGGCGTCGTGCAGCCGGATGCCCGCCTCGCCCAGGTCGGAGAGGACCCGCTGGAGCGCCTGCGGTCCGGCCTCGACCGCGACGCCGGAGGTGCGCCCGTCGGCCGACGTCTCCACGTCCCCGACGCCGTGACGGCGCAGGGCGGTGACCACGGCCTCCCGGTCGTCCTCGTCCACCAGGGTGACCACCACACGGTGTCCACCGACCTGCGCCTTGAGCTGGTCGGCGGTGCCCTCGGCGATCACCCGTCCGTCGTCGATCACGGCGATGTCGTCGGCGAGCTGGTCGGCCTCCTCGAGGTACTGCGTCGTGAGCAGCACGGTGGCGCCGTCGCCGACCAGGCCCTCGATGATCGCCCAGAGGGCCAGGCGACTCCGGGGGTCCAGTCCGGTGGTCGGCTCGTCGAGGAACAGCACGCGCGGGTTCGTGACGAGCGCACCGGCGAGGTCGATGCGCCGACGCATGCCGCCGGAGAAGCCCTTCACGGGTCGGTCTCCGGCCTCGGACAGGTCGAACACCTCGATGAGTTCGCTCGCCCGCTGCCGCGCTGCCCGTCGACCGAGGTGGTACAGCCGGCCGATCATCTCGAGGTTCTCGGCCCCGGTGAGGTTCTCGTCGACCGCGGCGTACTGCCCCGAGACACCGATGGACCGCCGGGTGGCCTGCGGATCGGCGACCACGTCGATGCCGTCGATCGTCGCCCGGCCGGAATCCGGGGTGACGAGCGTCGTGAGGACCTTCACGGTGGTGGTCTTGCCCGCGCCGTTCGGTCCGAGCAGCGCCGTGACGGTGCCCTCAGGGACGGACAGGTCGAGCCCGGCCAGCGCGTGCACCGGACCCGAGCGCGATCGGTAGGTCTTGGTCAGCCCGGAGGCTTCGATGATGGCCATGTCGCTCCCTCGTCGGCCACGTCGGTGTGGTGTGGGGTCGGAGGGAGCGACGACGTCACTCAGACGTCGAAGTCACCACCGAAGTCGCCGAAGCCGCCGCCGCCGAAGTCTCCGCCGCCGTCGTCCCAGCCCGCGTTCTCGTACCCGCCGCCGTCGAACGCGCCCGCATCGGACGCCCCGCCGTCACCGGAGTCGGCACCAGTGTCCTCCGAACCGCCGTCGCCCGCAGCATCGGTACCGCCGTCGAACGATCCGGCGTCGGGCAGGAAGGCGCTCATGATCGCCGAGCCGATGACGTACCCGGCGACCGTGCCGAGGATCGAGGCGCCGATCATCCGGCCGAACGACGGACCACCGCGCTGGCCCATCGCTCCCGCGCCGCCGTTCATGCCGCCGAGCGAGCGCTCCATGAAGCCGGGCTGCCGGATCTCCGAGCGGGTCGCCGCCTGGGCGAGGGACCGCGGGTCGTCCCCGCGGGGGGCCTCGCCGTCCGGGGCGCTGCGGGTGAACTCGTCGTAGACCATCCGACGCTGCTCGGGCGTCAGGGTCGCGAAGGCCTCGGCGTGGACCTCCTCGATGCGCTCCGGTGGCGCCGTGCGGAGCAGGTAGCGGTAGCGCTCGACGGCGCGCTCGTCGTCGGTGGACGCTGCACCCTGCGGTCCGCCCGGCTGCTGTCCGCCGTACTGCTGGCCGCCGTACTGCTGTCCGCTGGGCTGAGCGGGACCGCCCCACTGCGGGGTCCCGTACTGCTGGCCGCCGTACTGCTGGCCCTGCTGGGTCCCGTACTGCTGTCCCTGCTGGACGGGCGGCACCTGGTACGACTGCTGTCCGTACCGGTAGCCCTGCTGCTGCTGCGGCTGCTGCTGCGGCTGGCCCCACCCGCCCTGCTGGTCGCGGTCGCGCTCGGGACGGCCGAGCAGTCGGTCGAGGAATCCCATGTCGTTGCTCCTTCGGTGCGGTCCGCCCCGGTCGGGAGGGTCCGTCGGTGCCACCCTAGGGAGCGCCGGCGACCGCTGACTGTGCGACCGCACAGAACTGGCCGAGAGCGGTGTCAGCGCGCGCCGAGCGCCGTCGACCCGGCCGTGGATCGCGCGTCGGCGGCACCCGGGCGGGCGACGAGGACGGGGCTCCCGCCACGGCCACGAGCGCCGGCGACTGCTCAGGCGCGCCCGCGACCCCGCCGCCCGGTGCGGAGGACGAGCCCGGCGAGCAGCCGCCACCCCAGCAGGAAGACCGCGAGCGAGATCGTCGCGACGATGACGAACGACAGGGGCAGCGGGTCCCCCGCGACGTCGCCCTGCCCGGTCAGCACGCGGAGCAGCATCCCGATCGCGACCGTCGCCACCCACACCACCACACCGGTCGGCCACACCCTGAGCGGACGCCGCCAACCGCGCACGACCAGGTACCCGACGAGCCAGCCGGCCAGGAACGGGTACGCCGTCGTCCACAGTCCGGTGAGCGACGAGGCCTCGGCGTGGGAGGACCGCCCGATGAGCGCGAAGGCGACGATGAGGACGATGTCGACGACGGCTGCGAGCCAGCCCCAGGTGCGAGTCACCCGACCATTCTCGCGCGGTCGGAACGCTGCTCGTGACCCCAGCCCGATCGGCGCACCCGCCCCGTCGTGACCCTGCGCCGTCGTTGCCCTGCCCGTCGTGACCCAGTCCGTCGTGACGCTGCCCGTCGTGACCCAGTCCTGCCGGGGCCCGCGCTCAGAACAGCCCGGGGCGACCGTTCTCCTCCGGCAGGTCGAACCCGCGGAACATGTCGGACACGAGCGCCGCGATCTGCGGTTCGACCAGGCGTTCGACGGCCTCGGCGATCCGCGGACGGTGCTCGACGAGGGCCAGGCACACGGCCGTCCCCGTGGCGCGCGCACACTCGTCGGACAGGGCGATCTCGTGCCGCAGTGCGGCCTTCGCCTCGTCGGACAGCGGTTCGCGCGGCGTCTGTTCCCCCGCCCCCGTGCCGGTCATCTCGTCGAGGGTGAACAGGAACGGCTCCCCGGGCGACGGCTCCGGGTCCACGTCGAGTCCCTGGAACTCCGGCGACAGGCCCTCGGTCGGCTGGTAGCCCGCGTGCCGCTTCCGCGCGGCGGCCCGTTCGAGCTCACGGTGCAGCAGCGGGAGGTTCTTCGCGGTGTACTCGTCGACGGCGTCCTCGACGATGGTCGAGATCCGACCGATCAACGCGTGCTGGACGGCGTGCGGCACGTCCGGGCCGAAGCCCGCTGCCGAGGCGATCGGAGAACCGGTGCACTTCCGGCAGATCCGCGTCCGCGGGCGGGCGGTCCCGATCTGCCAGCGCGGCAGCCAGCGCAACCACACGTCGACCGCGCTCCGCACGCGACCGTCGATGCCGTCCATCCCTCAACAGTAGGCCGCGCGGCGCGGTTGCCCCCGGAGCGCGCCCGAGCGGGCGGAAACGCGCCGCGCTCGCCGAGCGGCCCGCACGTTCCGCCCCCTCGTCGGCCCGGCGCGGTGCGGCGAGCGGCCAGGTGTGCCGCGAGCGGGCGGAAACGCCTGCCGGACCGGTCGCGCAGGTGCGAGTTCCGCCCGCTCGGGTGAGCGTCCGGCACCACCCGGCGAGCGGGCGGAACGGCCGAGCAGCCCTGCGCGGACCTGCGCGTTCCGCCCTCTCGCGCTCGGTACCGGACGCGCGAGCGGACACGTCGCGCGAGCGGGCGGGACCGGCGACCGGACCGGGCGCGGGAGTACGCGTTCCGCCCGCTCGCGATGGCCGCCGGACGCGGGGGCCGGCGAGCGGGAAGGAACCGGCGACCTGGCCGGGCGCGGGAGTACGCGATCCGCCCGCTCGCGATGGTCGCCGGACGCGGGGGCCGGCGAGTGGACGGAACCGGCGACCGGACCCGGCGCGGGAGTACGCGATCCGCCCGCTCGCGATGGTCGCCGGACGCGGGGGCCGGCGAGCGGGAAGGAACCGGCGACCGGACCGGGCGCGGGAGTACGCGATCCGCCCGCTCGCGATGGCCGCCGGACGCGGGCGCCGGCGAGCGGGAAGGAACGGCAGCAGGGGTGGTCCGCCCCCGCCGGTTCCGCCCGCTCGGCGAACGGGACGGACGGGAGGCGCGGGTCGGCCCCGCCTCGGTCGATCCGGCCCCGGGTGGTGCCGTGCTCAGGCCCGCGGCTCGGTCACGAAGTCGATGAGCTCCTCGACGCGCCCGAGCAGCTGTGGCTCCAGGTCGTTGAAGGTCCGGACCTGCCCGAGGATCCGCTGCCATGCACGGGCGACGTCGGCCTGCTCCGCCGCGGGCCACCCGAGGTGCTGCAGGATGCCCTTCTTCCACTCGATCGAGCGCGGGATCGTCGGCCACGCCTCGAGCCCGAGGCGCGCCGGCTTCACCGACTGCCAGACGTCGACGAACGGGTGCCCGACGACGAGGACGTGCGCGCCCCACTTCCCGCGCATCACCGCGTCGGCGAACCGGGACTCCTTCGACCCCGGGACGAGGTGGTCGACGAGCACCCCGACGCGACGCTCGCGGGTGGGCCGGAACTCGTCGAGCACGTCGGCCAGGTTGTCGACGCCCTCCAGGTACTCGACGACGACACCCTCGACACGCAGGTCGGCGCCCCAGACCTTCTCCACGAGCTCGGCGTCGTGCCTGCCCTCGACCATGATCCGCGAGGGCAGCGCCACTCGTGCCCGCTGCTGCTCGACGGCGAACGAACCCGACGCGGTCCGGAGGCGACCACCGTCGGTCGTGTGCCGCACGGCGGGCGCGGCCCCGGGCCTCCCGTCCGCACCGGCGGCGCGAGCCGGGGGTGCAGCCGCGGCGGAACGACCGACCGGCGCCTGCGGACGACCGAGGGTGACGAGTTCGCCCTCGAGCAGGAACTGCCCGGTGAAGGGGAAGGCGCGGGTGCGACCCTTCCAGTCCTCCAGGGCGACGTTGCCCGCCTCGAGCCCGACGACGGCGCCCGCCCAGCCGGAGTCGGGGTCCTCGAGCACCATGTCGCGTTCGAGCGGCACCTGCCGCACCTTCTTGACGCCCTTCGAGCGCCAGTCGCCCGAGAGCACGTCACTGCCGTACCGGTCGTCGTCCACCCGGGAAGCGTAGTGTCGACGGGTCCCGCAACGGCGCCGGCACCCTGGCGCGTCACGGTACGCGCCGCGTCCACCCCCGATCGGAAGGCCACACCGTGCGCGCAACCGTCATCCACGCCCCTCGCGACATCCGCGTCGAGGAGCGCGACACCCCCGTCCTCATCGAGCCCACCGACGCCGTCGTCAAGGTGACCGCGTCCTGCGTCTGCGGATCGGACCTCTGGCCGTACCGCGGCGTCCGCGGGACCGAGCAGGCCCACACCATCGGGCACGAGTTCGTGGGCGTCGTCGAGTCCGTCGGCGCCGACGTCACGGGCCTGTCCGCCGGCGACTTCGTCATCGCGCCGTTCACGACGAACGACGGCACCTGCCAGGCGTGCACGCACGGCATGACGAGCGGCTGCGAGCACAGCTCGATCTTCGGCGGCACGACCGACGCCTACGGCCACCCGATCGGCGGCGCCCAGTCGGAGTACGTCCGGGTGCCCGACGCCGCGGCGACGCTCGTGAAGGTCCCGGGCCCGGTGGACGACGACCTCGTGCCGTCGCTCCTCACGCTCTCCGACGTCTTCTCGACGGGACACCACGCCGCCGTGTCGGCCGAGGTCGGCCCGGGGAAGACCGTCGTGGTCGTCGGCGACGGCGCGGTCGGCCTGTCCGCGGTGCTCGCCGCCGCGCGCCTGGGCGCCGAGCGCATCATCGCGATGAGCCGGCACGCGGACCGCCAGGCACTGGCGCGGGAGTTCGGGGCGACCGACGTCGTCGAGACCCGCGGCGAGGAGGGCATCGCCGCCGTGCGCGAACTGCTCGGCGGGGAGCTCGCCGACTGCGCCCTCGAGGCCGTCGGTACCGCGGAGAGCATGGACCAGGCGCTGCGGGTCGTCCGCCCCGGCGGCAACGTCGGCTACGTCGGGGTCCCCGCGGGTGCACCCGAGCTGCCGATGCCCTTCCTGTTCGCGAAGAACATCACCGTGGGTGGCGGGATGGCCCCCGCCCGCGCGTACATCGAGGAGCTGCTGCCCGACGTGCTCTCGCGGACGATCGAGCCGGGCCGGGTGTTCGACCTCGAGCTGCCCCTCGACCAGGCCGCCGAGGCGTACGCGGCGATGGACGAGCGGCGCGCGATCAAGGTGCTGCTGCGTCCGTAGCACCGGCCGCGTCGCAGGTCCGGTCCCGCCGCTCGGTGCTCAGTCGCCGGGCGGCGGGACCGTGATCTGCTGGACGTCCGGCGCGAACTCCCGGAGGCACGCCGATGCCACCTCCGTGAACTCCGGCTCGTCCTCACGGTCGAACCGGCCGCTGCCGTGCTGTCCGGGGAAGTCCGGGTAGCCGCGCTCGCGGATGCAGGCGTCCGCGGCCTCGTACTGGCGATCCCACTCCCGCAGCTGCGCCTCGTCCGCACGCGGGATCCCCACTGCCGTCGAGCAGGCTCCCGCTGCCTCCGAGAACGCCGCTTCGTCGGCTCCCGAGGGTACCTTCGACAGACCGGACTCGGCCTGACGGTCGGTGACGTCCTCGACGTCGTAGCCCTTCCCGCGCATGCAGGCGGACCACCGTTCACCGGCCCCGGCGGTCGCGCGGTCGTCCGGCGGCGGGGCAGTGCCCGCACACGCGGTCAGTGCGGCCGACGCCGCGATGATCGAGGTCAGCAGGACGGCGTCGCGCGCAGCGCGGCGGAACAGCGAGGGAGTCACGGGTCGAGCGTCCCGCAGCGGCTGTTTCGCGAGCGTTACGCGTCGCGGACCGCGAGCACCCGGTGCGGCGCCGCCCGCTCGGCGGTCCACCCCGCGGGGAGCGCCTCCTGCAGCTCCGGCACGGTGAACGACCGGCGGATGGAGCGGAGCCCGTCCACCCGGACGAACGTCCCGGCGGACACGAGCGGGGATGCCAGCGCGTACGCGCGGTAGGCCTGCCGCGACCGACGGATGTCCGAGTGGAGGCTCCGACCGGTGGCCAGCTGCTCGGAGTCCGACAGGAAGGCCGCTCGGGCGTCGTCGTCCAGGTGGTGCAGCACGTGGTTCGACACGACGACGTCGAACCGCTCCCCCGCGGCGACGAGGTCCGTGCTCGACGCCTGCCGGAAGGTCACCCCGCGCGCTGTCGACCGTCGGGCTGCAGCGATGGCGCGATCGTCCGGGTCGACCCCGACGACCTCGAGCGAGAGCCCGTCACTGCCCGCCCACCGCACGAGCGAGCGTGCCAGGTCGCCGCCACCGCAGCCGAGGTCGAGCACCCGCGCACGACCGCTCGGTGGCAGCGCGGGGACGACGTGCGTCCGCCAGACCGCCCGCCACCCGCTGACCAGCGCGTTCACCACGGCGAACCGCCGGAACGTCCGGTCGAGCACCCGCGGGTCGCACCCGGGGTCGTCCATCAGCTCCTGCAGGACCGTGTCCCGCTGTCGGAGGTCGACCGCTCGGGCGCCGGGCTCACGTCCGCCGTCCGTACCGCGCACGGTCCGTGGCCGGTCCGTCACGCCTCGACCGCCGTGAGCCTCGCGCTCTCCACCGTCAGCCCGGGACCGAACGCGACGGCCGCGACCGGCGATCCGGGCGCGAGGCCCTGCTCGACGGCGTCGCGGAGCACGAACAGCACCGTCGCGCTCGACATGTTGCCGTGGTCGCGGAGCACGGCGCGGCTCGACGCGACCGCGCCGTCGGGCAGCTCGAGGGCGTCCTGCGCCCGGTCCAGGATCGCCCGTCCACCGGGGTGCACCGCCCACACCGGGACGTCGGCGAAGGTCTCGCCCTCGCCGAGCAGCGCGGTGACGGCAGCCGGCACGTGCACACCGACGAGCTTCGGGACGGCGGTGGAGAGCACCATCTCGAAGCCCTCGTCACCGATGTTCCACGCCATCTCGGACGCACCCTCGGGCACCGTCGCCGTCGCGAACCGCTCGATGCGCAGGCCCGGCCCGCCCGCCGTGACGACCGCCGCCGCCGCGCCGTCGCCGAAGACGCTGTTCGCGACGATCTGGTCCGGGTCGTCCGACGCGCGGACGTGCAGGGTGCAGAGTTCCGCGCAGACGACGAGCACGACCGCGTCGGGGTCCGCCTCGGCGAAGGCCGCGGCGATCCGCAGCGCCGGGAAGGCGGCGCAGCACCCCATGAAGCCGATGTGGTGTCGGAACACCCCGGCGGGCAGTCCGAGCTGGTCGACGACGTCGATGTCCGGTCCGGGCTGCGTGAACCCCGTGCACGAGACGGTCACCAGGTGGGTGACGTGGTCCGGTGCCACCCCGGCGCGCTCGACGGCGTCACGGGCGGCCGCGACGAAGAGCGCCGGAGCGAGGTCCCGGTAGCGGTCGTTGCGTGTGCCGGTGGACGGTGAGACGAGCGTTCCGGAGTCCTGTCGGAAGAGGCCGCCGGGCCGCGAGGCGTCGAGCTCCTCGATCACCGTGTGCCGGTGCTCCACGGCGGATGCGTCGAACGCCGCGGGCACGATCCGTGCGCCGAGGCGGCCGAGGCCGGGCTGCCCGGCGAACAGGTCGCGCACCGAACCCTGGTCGAGGGTGGTGTCGGGGACGGCGGTCCCGATGGCGCGGATCGTTGCGGTCACGACCCATCCTGTCACCGGGTCGCTGACACGTCCCCAGGTTGGTCCGGTCCGGGCGGTGCCGACGACGGACGCTACGACTGCTGCGCGCGCTCCAGGACCAGCTCGCGGACGCGGGCCGCGTCGGCCTGACCCTGCATCGCCTTCATGACCGCGCCGATGATCGCGCCGGCGGCCTGGACCTTGCCGTCCTGGATCTTGGCGAGGACGTCCGGCTGGGCGGCGAGCGCCTGGTCGACCGCTGCGGTGAGGGCCGAGTCGTCGGAGACGACCTTGAGCCCACGGGCCTCGACGACCTGCGCCGGCGACCCCTCGCCCGCGATGACCCCCTCGAGCACCTGGCGCGCCAGACGGTCGGTCAGGTCACCGGACTCGACGAGCGCGATCGTCTCGGCGACGTGCTGCGGCGACACGAGGTCACCCGCTGCGGCGTCCTGCGCGTTCGCGACGCGGCTGATCTCGCCCGTCCACCACTTGCGCGCGGCCTGCGGGGAGGCACCGGCGGCGACCGTCGCCTCGACCTCGTCGAGCAGCCCGCCGTTGACGACGTCCTGGAACTCGAGGTCGCTGAAGCCCCAGTCCCCCTTGAGACGGCGGCGACGTGCGACGGGCGCCTCGGGCAGGGCTGCCCGGAGTTCCTCGATGACCGCGGGGTCCGGCACGACCGGCAGCAGGTCGGGCTCCGGGAAGTAGCGGTAGTCGTCGGCGTCCGACTTCGGGCGGCCGGCCGAGGTGCGCCCGGTGTCCTCGTGCCAGTGCCGCGTCTCCTGCGTGATCGTGCCACCCGCGGCGAGGATCGCGGCCTGGCGCTGGATCTCGTAGCGGATGGCGCGCTCGACGGCGCGGAACGAGTTGACGTTCTTCGTCTCGGTGCGGGTACCCAGCTTCTCCTGGCCCCAGGGGCGCAGGGAGATGTTCGCGTCGCAGCGCAGGTTGCCGCGCTCCATGCGGGCCTCGGAGACGCCGAGCGCGCGGACCAGGTCACGGATGACCTGGACGTACGCGGCGCCGAGCTCGGGAGCACGGTCCTTCGCGCCGAAGATCGGCTTGGTGACGATCTCGACGAGCGGGACGCCGGCGCGGTTGTAGTCGACGAGCGAGTACTCGGCGCCCTGGATGCGACCGGTGGCACCACCGACGTGCGTCAGCTTGCCCGCGTCCTCCTCCATGTGGGCGCGCTCGATCGGCACCTGGAAGATGGTGCCGTCGGCGAGCTCGACCTCGACCTCGCCCTCGAACGCGATCGGCTCGTCGTACTGCGAGATCTGGTAGTTCTTCGGGTTGTCCGGGTAGTAGTAGTTCTTCCGGGCGAACCGCGAGGACTCCGCGATCGAGCAGCCGAGCGCGAGCCCGAGCTGGATCGAGTAGCGCACGGCCTGCTCGTTGACGACCGGCAGCGACCCGGGCAGCCCGAGGTCGACCGGGGTCACGTTCGTGTTGGGCTCGCCACCGAAGAAGTTCGGGGCGTCCGAGAACATCTTGGTCTTCGTCGCGAGTTCGACGTGGACCTCGAAGCCGAGCACCGGCTCGAAGCGCTCGAGCGCCTCGTCGAAGTCCATCAGCGCGTCCTTCTGCGCCATCAGATCACACCTTCCTGCGCAGCGGACTGCTGAGACTGGTCGAGGTCCGGGATGCTGTCGATGAGCGGGCGACCCCACTGCTGCTCGAGCAGGCGCTCGAGCGCGGCGCCGTACCGGTAGAGGCGGGCGTCCTCGCGCTGCGGCGCCATGAGCTGCACACCGGTCGGCAGCGAGTCCTCGGGCGCGAGGCCGTTCGGGATGCTCATGCCGGGCACGCCGGCGAGGTTCGCCGGGATCGTCGTGAGGTCGTTGAGGTACATCGACAGCGGGTCGTCGAGGCGCTCCCCCAGCGGGAAGGCGGTCGTCGGCGCCGACGGGCTGATGAGCAGGTCGACCTGGTCGAACGCCGCCGCGAAGTCGCGCTGCACCAGGGTGCGGACCTTCTGCGCGGACCCGTAGTAGGCGTCGTAGTAGCCGGCGCTGAGCGCGTAGGTGCCGAGGATGATGCGGCGCTTGACCTCGGGGCCGAAGCCGGCCTCACGCGTCGCGGCCATGACGTCCTCGACGGTCGCACCGTTCTCGGGCGTGACGCGCAGGCCGAAGCGCACCGAGTCGAACTTGGCGAGGTTCGACGACGCCTCGGCCGGCAGGATCAGGTAGTAGGCGCTGATCGCGTACGCGAACGACGGCGCGTCGATCTCGACGACCTCGGCGCCCGCCTGCTCGAGGATCGCGACCGTCTCCTGGAACCGCTGCGTGACGCCGGCCTGGAAGCCCGCGCCCCCCGCGAGCTCCTTGACGACGCCGACCTTGAGCCCGCGGAGCGTGTCGGCCTGCAGGCCCTCGCGCGCAGCGGCGGCCATCGACGGCCAGGCGTCAGGGATCGACGTCGAGTCCTTCGGGTCGTGCCCGCCGATGACGTCGTGCAGCAGCGCGGCGTCGAGGACCGTGCGGGACACCGGACCGATCTGGTCGAGCGACGACGCGAGTGCGATCGCGCCGTACCGGCTGACCCCGCCGTAGGTCGGCTTCACACCGACCGTGCCCGTGACGGCACCCGGCTGGCGGATCGAGCCACCGGTGTCGGAGCCGAGGGCGAAGGGGGCCTCGTGCGCGGCGACCGCTGCCGCCGATCCCCCGCCGGAGCCGCCGGGGATCCGGTCGAGGTCCCACGGGTTGTGCGTCGGACCGTACGCCGAGAACTCGGTCGTCGAGCCCATCGCGAACTCGTCCATGTTGGTCTTGCCGAGCGGCACGAGGCCGGCGGCGCGGAGCTTCGCGACCGGGGTGGCGTCGTAGGGCGGCCGCCAGCCCTCGAGGATCTTCGACCCCGAGGTGGTCGGCATGTCCTGCGTGCACAGGACGTCCTTGATCGCGATCGGCACACCGGCGAGCGCGCCGAGGTCGTCGCCCGCGGCGCGACGCGAGTCGATCGACCGCGCTGCCGCCAGGGCGTTCTCGTTGACGTGCAGGAACGCGTGCACGTCGCCGTCGACCGCTGCGATCCGGTCGAGGTGGGCCTGCGTGGCCTCGACGCTCGAGACGTCGCGCGCCACGAGGGCGTCGGCGAGGGCGGCCGCGCTGAGGCGGGTCAGGTCGTCGGTCACTGCTCTTCTCCCAGGATTGCCGTCACGCGGAACCGTTCGCCGTCGGAGTCGGGCGCGCCGGAGAGCGCCTGCTCCTGGGTCAGCGTCTGCCCCACCACGTCGGGTCGGGTGACGTTGCCGAGCGGCACCGGGTGGCTCGTCGCCGGGACGTCGTCGGTCGCGACCTCGGCGACCTTGGCGACGCTCTCGACGATGTGCGACAGCTCCCCGGTCAGCTTCTCGATCTCGTCGGGCGTGAGTGCGATACGTGCGAGGTTCGCCAGGTGGGCGACCTGCTCGCTCGTGATGTCAGGCATGGTGCTCCGTCGATCGGTTCGTGGAATGCGCACCAGTCTATTGGCCGCGTCCGGCGGCGGCACCACGGTCACCGCGGCTGTGGAGAACCGGCACGCCAGGCCCGGTGCCGGTCCGGCGGACCGGCACCGGGCCTCCAGACCGTCGCGTGCTCGCCGTCGCCGCCTACCCGTGCGACGGTGGCTGCTGGGTCGCCTCGCCCGTTCCGGTACCCTGCGCGCCGCCGCCGGGGCCCGTCCCGGTCGACGTCGCGCCGGCACCCGCGCCCGGCTGCGAGCCGGCACCCGCCGCCCCGCCCGGTGCGGGCGCGCCCGTCGTCGTGCCGCCGGTCGTGTCCGCGGTGGACGATCCCGGCGCGGCGGGCGCCTGGGCGCTCGTCCCCGGCGTCGCCTGGTCCCCGCCCGTCGCCGCGTCCGAGGCCGAACCGTCGACGGACCGCGGCGTCGAGCCGATCATCGCCGGGTCGGGCTCGGGCAGCGTTCCCCCGCCGTAGCGCTGGTCGAGCCACGACATCATCGAGCGGCCGACGCCGAACTTCGCGCTGTACCCGGTCGTGCCCTGCGGGAAGGACGTGTTCGCGAGACCGACGAGCCCCCTGACGTTGCCGATCCACGTCGCGTTGGTGTACTTCGTGCTCGACGTGACGAGCCAGTTCTGCGTGTCGGCGTCGGTCGTGCCGGTCTTGGCGAACTTCGGGGTGCTGTCACCGGGGTTCGCCGAGGCCGCGGTGCCGCTGCCGGTCAGGACGCCCTGCAGTGCGTGGTCGACCGTCCCGGCGACCTCGGCGGAGACGCCCCGGGTGCAGCTGGACGGCGTGGGCGTGACCGTCGTGCCGTCGGCCTCGCGCACCGAGTCGATGACGGTCGGCGTGCACACGACGCCGCCGTTCGCGAAGCCCGCGTACGCCTCGGCCAGGTCGATCGGCGAGAGCGGGTTCGTGCCGAGCACGGACGCCGGGTTCGACGCCGGGGCCGAGCCGTCCGCCTGGTGGATGCCCATGGCCTGCGCGAGGTCCTTGATCTTGCAGAGGTCGAGCTGCTTCGCCATCGCGCCGAACGCAGTGTTGATCGACTCCGAGGTCGCCGCCTGGACGCTCATGCTCGCCGGGACGGCCTCGGCGTTCGAGACGGGCCAGGGGGACCCGCCGAGTGCCTCGCACGAGTTCGTGAACTCGGACTGCTGGAACAGGTGCTCGCCCGTCGGCACCGACTCCGACAGCGTGTGCCCGGACGCCAGCCACTCGGCCAGCGTGAAGACCTTGTAGGTCGAGCCGGTCTGGAACCCACCGGAGTTGCCGTAGGCCGTGTCCGCGTTGTAGTCGATGGCCGTCGCACCGGGGCCGGCGTTGTCGCGCTGCGTGTACGTCGTGTTCTGCACCATCGACAGCACACGTCCGGTGCCGGGCTGGACGGTGACGTTCGTGCCGCCGAGGTCGACACCGGTCATCGTCGCGGGCACGTAGGACGAGAGCGCGGACTGGGCCTGGGCCTGCAGGTCGAGGTCGAGCGACGTGTGGATCTCGAGGCCCTTCGTGTCGAGGGTCTCGATGCGCTCCGCGGCGGTCTTGCCGAACGCCGGGTCCTGCAGCACCTGGTCGCGGACGTAGTCGCAGAAGTACCCCGCGTCGTACGCACTCGCCGCGGCCGAGCAGCCGTTCGCGGTGTCGGTGATCCGCGGCGTGACCGGGGTGGCCTCCGCCTGGTCGAGCTGCGCCTTCGAGATGTCGTGGTGCACGTACATCCGCTGCAGGACGTAGTCGCGCCGCGTCTTCGTCGCCGCGTAGCCGTTCGCCGCGCCGTTGTCCTCGTCGTCCGGCTCGTCGATGCGCAGGTTCGCCGGGTTGTTGAGGATGGCGACGAGCGTCGCGGACTGCGGGAGCGACAGGTCCTTCGCGTGCACGCCGAAGTAGTACTCGGCACCCGCCTCGGCGCCGTAGACGCGGCCTCCGAGCCCGACGAGGTTCAGGTAGCCGGTGAGGATCTGGTCCTTCGTGTACTTCTTGTCGACCGCGATGGCGTAGCGCATCTCCTGCAGCTTGCGTTGCGGTGTCACCCCGGCGGCGTCCTGGTAGCACGCCGCGACCTTGGCCTGGGTGGCGGCCGCGGTCGCGCCGGTGAGCTGCTCGCACTGCTGCACGAGGACGTTCTTCACGTACTGCTGCGTGATGCTCGAACCGCCCTGTACGTCGCCCCCGACGACGGTCGCCGCGACACCGCGGACGGTCCCGAGCACATCGATGCCGCCCTCGTCCTCGAAGCGGGGGTCCTCGGTGTCGATCGCCGCGCGCTTGAGCGACTCCGCCATGGCGTCCGAGGCGACGTCGGTCCGGTTCTCGGCGTAGAACGACGCGATCTTGACCTGCTGGCCGTCCTTCGTGGCGTAGACCGACGACACCTGCTGCGGGGTCTGGATGTCGAGGTAGCTCGGCAGGTCCTCGAAGAACGACACCGCTCCGGACGTCGCCTCGCCCGCCACCGCGACGGCCGGGGTCACCGCGACCGCCACCAGCAGTCCTGCGAGGCCGGACATGGCGAGGAAGGTCGTGAGGGCACCGGACCACCGCATCGCACGCATGGCGGCACGGTACGGGCCCGGACTGGGGTGCTTCTGCCGTGCGGAGGCCGGGGGCTGCGGCGGCGCACAGGATCACCCACAGGGAGGGTCGTGCATCGCCCACGGGGCGGGTCCGCTCAGTCGCGGGGCTGCAGGTCCTGGGGTCGCAGGAGGTACATGTCGGGCACCGGTTGCGCGGTCCCGCCGCCACCCTGGCCGCGCCGGGCCTGGTGCCGGACGAGGTCACCGCGACCGACCCCGATGAGGGCGACGTCGTGCAGCGACGCCGTCCCCGGCTTGAGGTAGTCGTTGTGACCCACCGGTCGGCGGAACACGCCCGCGTCCGGTTCGACGGTGTCCGTGGAGAGGTCGAGGAGCGTCGACCCGAACCCCGCCGAACCCGGGTCGGTCCCGAAGTACCCGGAGCCCGCGATCGGGTCGCTGTGCGCGTCGCCGACGTACACCTGGCCAGGACCCACCGCGAGCTCGGAGGCGGTCTGCACCGCACTGCCCGGCGAGCCGAGCACGGTGAGCGAGTCCGCCTGCATGCGGCCGGACGACAGCGCCATCAGCGCCGTCGTCGACCCGTAGGAGTGCGCGACGACGTTCAACCGGGGCCGGTCGTCGCCGCGGACGGCGTCGAGACCGTCGACCACCCGTTCGAGCCGCTCGGCACCGGTGCGGGCGAGTCCGAGCGACAGGATGTTGGACATGTCGGGCGTCCGGTAGCCCATCCACGCGAGCACGGCGGTGCCGCTCGACGCGTGGTCCGCGACGCCTCGGGCGGTCTGCGTCGTGGCGAGCGCCGACACGGTGGTCTGCTCGTCGTACAGGTCGCTCGCGGTGTCGGTGAAGTCGTGCATCTGCCCGGTCACGGTGAAGAACATCCCCGGGACGACCACCGTCACGTCCCGGGCGGTCGCGAGGTCCCCCACCGCGATCGCCGCGCGGCCCGAGCCCCGGGTGTCGAGGACGATCAGGCGCCGGGGGGCCTGGCCCGACTCGCGGTGCAGAGAGTCCCGGACCTGCGCGAGCAGCGCGGTGCGGGCGGCGGCACGGTCGGACCCGGCGCCGGAGTCCTGGGCATCGGAGTCCTGGTCGTCGGAGTCCTGGTCGTCGGTGCCGACCCCGTCGGCGAGGGTGGTCCGGTTGGCGCGGTCACGGACGTCGTACGGCACCCCGTCCAGGTTGCCGACGACCGCGGGGGCGAGGGCGACCAGGCGCTCCTGTGCGGCGGTGCCGAGCGCGTCCCACCACCGTGCGACGGCGGCCGCGGTGGGTGGCCGGTCCTGGGCGGTCGCGAGCACCCGATCGTCCTCGTCGGCGCGTGCCAGGTCGCCGGGACCGACCGCGACGAGTGCGTCGAGGAACGCCGTGCCGCGCGCCTGCGCCAACCGCTCGAGGTCGACGTGACCGCCGGCAGCGGTCGTCGGGGCGTCGGGCGGAGCGTCGCGTGCCACGGGGTCCCGGACCCCGGACACCTCCGCGACGGGCGCCTCGGCCGCTGCCGGGACGCCCACGCCGGACGCTCCCGGGACGGGCACGGCAGGGGCCTCGACCACTCCCAGCGAGTGCATCGAGGCGGTGAGTAGCAGGGCCGCGGCGATGAGCAGCAATCAGGTCTCCCCGGGAAGGCCGTGTCGTCGACCCCCTCAGCCGACGATTGATGCCCTCTCGAGTGTAAGGAGAATGCGCTCACGAGGGGGTGCGCGGTGCAACTTGCCCCTCGAACTGGGTGCGGATCGTCGACGGTCCCCCGCGGACGACGGCGCGTCGCTCACGGCGAGCCGCGCTCCGCCGTGCTGCTCAGCTCCCTGCGTCCGCGTCGTCGGTCGCCTGGCCGTCGGCGCCGTCGGACGGCTCCGGTCCGTCCGCCCGGTCCGGCTCCAGGGCGCCGGGCCCCTCGGTCACGAGCAGGCGGAACTGCTCCGCGTCGATGATGCGGAGCCCGAGCTGCTCGGCCTTCGTGAGCTTCGACCCGGCACCGGGACCGGCGGCGACGAAGTCCGTCTTCTTGCTGACGCTCGACGCAGCCTTGCCGCCGGCGGCGATGATGGCCTCCTGCGCGCCCTCACGGGTGTACCCCTCGAGCGAGCCCGTCGCGACGACGGTGACCCCGCTGAGGACGCCCCCCTCGACGGCGGCGCCGGGACCGGGGTGGTCCGGCGTGGTGAACTGCACCCCCGCGGCCGTCCAGCGGTCGATGATCTCGCGGTGCCAGTCCACGGCGAACCAGTCGAGCAGGGCGTCCGCGATGATCCCGCCGACCCCGTCGACCGCCGCGAGCTCCTCGCGCGACGCCTCCCGGATGCGGTCGAGCGACCCGAAGTGGTTCGCGAGTGCCCGTGCGGCGACCGGGCCGACGTGCCGGATGCTGAGCCCGACCATGATGCGCCAGAGCGGCTTGGTCTTCGCGGCCTCGATGTTCGCCAGCATCTCGAAGGCGTTCTTCGACGGGTAGCGGCTCGGCTCGCCCGTGTGGTCGGCTCCGCGCGCGTCGGGGTCGAACGGCGGATCGGTCTTCTTGCGGGCACGGCTGAACGGCGTGACGCGCTTCGGTGTGCCGTCGTCGTCGGACTTCTCCATGCCCGTCTCGGCGTCGCGGACGATCACCTCGATGGGGACGATGTCCTCCATCGTCAGGTCGAACAGCCCGGCCTCGGTGACGAGCGGCGGCTGCTCGGGGTGCAGCGGCTGCGTGAGCGCCGCGGCGGCGACCTCGCCCAGGCCCTCGATGTCGAGCGAGCCGCGCGAGGCGATGTGCTCGACCCGGCCACGGACCTGGGCGGGGCAGCTCCGGGCGTTCGGGCAGCGGAGGTCCTTGTCGCCCTCCTTCGCCGGTGCGAGGGGCGTCCCGCACTCCGGGCACGCGGCGGGCATGACGAACTCGCGCTCGGTGCCGTCGCGCAGCTCGACGACCGGGCCGAGCACCTCGGGGATGACGTCGCCGGCCTTGCGGAGCACGACGGTGTCGCCGATCAGGACGCCCTTCGCCTTCACGACGTCCTGGTTGTGCAGGGTCGCCTGCCGCACCACGGACCCCGCGACCTCGGCCGGCTGCATCACCGCGAAGGGCGTCGCACGTCCGGTCCGCCCGACGCTGACCACGACGTCGAGGAGCTTCGTGTGGACCTCCTCCGGCGGGTACTTGTACGCGATGGCCCAGCGCGGTGCACGGGAGGTCGAGCCGAGTTCCTCGTGCAGGGCCAGGTCGTCGACCTTCACCACGACGCCGTCGATCTGGTGCTCGACCGACGCACGACGCTCGCCGGTCGTCCGCACGAAGCCGATGACCTCGTCCACGGTGTCGAACACCCGGTAGTGCGAACTCGTCGGCAGGCCCCAGGTCTGCAGCAGCTCGTAGACCTCGGACTGGGAGTGCACCTCGGTGTCGCGCTCGAGCTCGCGCACCGGCCACGCGCCGATGCCGTGCACGAGCATGCGGAGGCGTCGCAGGCGGTCGACCATGAGCGCGCGCTTCGCCTCGGACTTGCCCTCCTCCTTCTGGCGGAGCGATCCGGCAGCCGCGTTGCGCGGGTTCGCGAACACCCGCTCCCCCGCCTCGCGCTGCCGGGCGTTCAGCTCGTCGAACTGCGCGACGGGGAAGAAGATCTCGCCGCGGACCTCGACGATGGCCGGGTGTCCCTCGCCGGACAACCGGTCGGGGATCGTGCCCATGGTGCGCACGTTGCCGGTGACGTCCTCGCCCACCACGCCGTCACCACGGGTCGCCGCCGACACGAGGCGACCGTGCTCGTACCGCAGGTTGATCGCGAGCCCGTCGATCTTCAGCTCGGTGAGGAACCGGACCCGTTCGGAGCCGGCGTCGCGCTGCACCTTGTCGGCCCACTCGGTCAGCTCCTCGGGGCTGAACACGTTGTCGAGGCTCAGCATGCGCTCGGCGTGCTCGACCGGCGCGAACTGCACCGTCTGCGCCTGGCCGCCGACGGTCTGGGTCGGGCTGTCCGGGGTGCGCAGGTCCGGGAAGCGCTGCTCGATCGCGTCGAGGCGACGGACCATCGCGTCGTAGTCGCCGTCCGACACCGTCGAGCCGTTGCCCTCGTAGTACTGGTCGCGCAGCTCGCCGATGCGCACCCGGAGCCGGTCGACCTCCCGCTGGGCCTGCGCGGCGTCGAGGTCGGCCGGGGCCAGCGTCTCGAACGTCGAGTCGGCCGAGTCGGGGGTCGTGTCGCTCATGCCTCAGTTCTACCGTGCACCGCCGACCCCGGCCGCAGCCGGCTCCCCGACCCCAGCCGCCCGGCCCCGGCAGCACCCCGCTGCCCGGCCCCGGCAGCAGCGGGCTGCCCGGCCCCGGGCCGCAGGCTCAGACGGTCGCGGGCACCGCCGAGACGGTGCGGTCGATCGTGCACTGCCCGAGCACCCGGGTGCCGACGTAGACCACCGCAGTCTGACCGGGAGCCACACCGGACAGCGGCTCGTCGACGTCGATCACGAGCTCGCCGTCCGTCACCCGCGCCGTCGCCGGGACCGGATCGGCGTGCGCCCGGATCTGCACGTCGCACGCGAACGGCGTCGACGGGTCGGCCGGAGCGGTCCCGGCCCAGGTGAACCGCGAGCCGGCCATCGACCGGACGTCGAGCGCCTCCTTCGGTCCGACGACGACGGTGTTGTCCTTCGGCCGGATCTCGAGCACGAAGCGCGGCTTGCCGTCCGGTGCCGGGCGTCCGAGGTGCAGTCCGCGGCGCTGCCCGACGGTGTAGCCCGTGGCACCCTCGTGCTCGCCGACCACGGTGCCGTCGCGCTCCACGACCGAGCCCGGCGCGGTCCCCACGCGGTCGGCCAGCCACCCGCGGGTGTCCCCGTCCGGGATGAAGCAGATGTCGTAGGAGTCGGGCTTCTGCGCGACGGTCAGCCCGCGCGCCGCCGCCTCGGCACGGACCTCGTCCTTCGACGGTGTCGCACCGAGCGGGAACATCGCGTGCTCCAGCTGCTCGGCCGTCAGCACGCCGAGCACGTACGACTGGTCCTTCGCCCACGCCGCCGAACGGTGCAGCTCACGGGCGCCGTCCGACCCGGTCACGACCGAGGCGTAGTGGCCGGTGCACACGGCGTCGAAGCCCAGGGCGAGCGCCTTCTCGAGCAGGGCGGCGAACTTGATCCGCTCGTTGCACCGCATGCAGGGGTTCGGGGTGCGGCCGGCCTGGTACTCCGCGACGAAGTCGTCGACGACGTCCTCCTTGAAGCGCGCCGAGAAGTCCCACACGTAGTACGGGATCCCGAGCGCCGAGGCTGCCCGCTGCGCGTCCATCGAGTCCTCGATCGTGCAGCAGCCACGGCTCCCCGTGCGGAGCGTGCCCGGCATCCGGCTCAGCGCCAGGTGCACACCGACCACGTCGTGCCCGGCGTCGACGGCTCGCGCCGCGGCCACCGCCGAGTCGACCCCACCGCTCATCGCCGCAAGTACACGCATGCATCCAGGGTAAGCGCATCCCCCGACGAGTCCAGGCGTACCGTTGCTCGACGATGACCAGCACCACGAACGACGCCTTCGACCGCCGCGGCGTCCTGCTGTCCGGCTTCCTGCCCGCGGCGCTCTTCGCGATCGGCGAGGGAGCGATCATCCCGATCATCCCGATCGCCGCCGACTCCCTCGGCGCGAGCCTCGCGTTCGCCGGGTTCGTCGCCGCGCTCATCCTGGTCGGCGAGCTCATCGGTGACGTGCCCTCCGGCGTCGTGGTCGGACGGATCGGTGAACGGAACGCGATGATCGGCGCCGCCGTGGTGTCCGTCGTCGGGCTGCTCGTCTGCGTCGTCTCGCCGAGCCCCTGGGTGCTCGCCGTCGGGGTGTTCCTGGTCGGTGTCTCGACCGCCGTCTTCGCCCTCGCCCGGCACGCCTACATGACGACCGCGATCCCCCTGCGGATCCGGGCCCGCGCCCTGTCGAGCCTCGGCGGCGTGTTCCGCTTCGGCTACTTCGTCGGGCCCTTCCTCTCGGCCGGCGTCGTCCACCTGACCGGCACGACGCAGAGCGCCTTCTGGATCCACGTGGTGTGCTGCCTCGCGGCGGCGGTCGTGCTCCTCGTCCTGCGCGACCCCGCGACGGGCGCACGCGGTCTGCGGTTGCCGAGCAGGGCCTCCAGGCCGGACACGACGAGCGCGACCGACGGGACGGACGCGACCCGCGGACCGGACGCGGCCGACGCGGCACGGCGCACGGCACCCGCGCCGCACCCCGACGAGCCGCCCACCGACACGGGCGCGCAGTTCGTCGAACGCGAGGCACACGGCCTCTTCCGCACCATCCGCGAGAACCGCGCCGTCCTGGCACGGCTCGGCAGCGGAGCGGCGCTCATCGGCGCGCTCCGCGCCGGACGGCAGGTGATCCTGCCGCTCTGGGCGGTCAGCGTCGGTCTCGACGACGCCTCGGCCGCGCTCGTCATCGGCATCGCCGGCGCCGTCGACTTCGCGCTCTTCTACACGAGCGGGCAGATCATGGACCGCTGGGGCCGACTCGCGAGCGCCCTGCCGTGCATGCTCGGGCTCGCCGTGAGCTACTTCCTGCTCGCCTGGAGCGGGCACCTCGACGCGAGGGTCGGGTGGTTCGTCGGCATCGCGATCGGCATGTCACTCGCCAACGGGGTCGGCAGCGGCATCCTCATGACGCTCGGTGCGGACCTCGCGCCGCGGGGGAACCCGGCACCGTTCCTCGGTGCGTGGCGCTTCACGGGGGACTTCGGGTCGGCTGCGGCGCCACTGCTGATCTCGGGCGTCACCGCGGTCGCCTCGCTGGCGTTGGCGAGCGGGGTGATGGGGGTGCTCGGCCTGGTCGGTGCGGGGGTGCTGCTGCGGTACGTGCCGCGGTACCTGCCTCGTCGGCTGCGCTGAGCGGACGGCCTGGAGGCGCGGCTCCCGCCCGCCCCGCGTCCACGCCTCGGTAGACTGCCGCTGCTCGCGGGAGTGGTGGAATCGGTAGACACGCAGGATTTAGGTTCCTGTGCCCCAGGCGTGAGGGTTCGAGTCCCTCCTTCCGCACGATGGTCGGCTCGCCGGGTGGAGTCACACCACAGGAGGATGGGGCGGTCACCGCCGGGCGGTACCCTCGTCAGGCGGGAGCTTCCCCGTGCCCCGCCCCGACACGACCGGAACAACCATGCACTCCGTCGCACTCGCCCTGATCCCGTGGCTCGACCCGCAGTACATCCTCGACCACTTCGGGGCCATCGCCGTGCTCATCGTCTGCGCCATCGTCTTCGCCGAGACGGGCCTGCTGATCGGCTTCGTCTTCCCCGGCGACAGCCTGCTCGTCATCACGGGGCTCTTCGCCTTCGACCGCGGCGGCCAGATCGGCGGCATCCCCATCTGGGCGGCGGCGCTGATGATCGGCGCGGCGGCGTTCCTGGGCGGTGAGCTCGGGTACTACATCGGCAAGAAGGCCGGGCCCCCGATCTTCGAGCGCAAGGAGAGCGGACTCTTCTCGAAGGAGAACGTCGACCGCACGAACGCGTTCTTCCACCGCTTCGGCCCGCTCGCGGTCATCCTCGCCCGCTTCGTCCCCGTGGTCCGGACCTTCCTGCCGATCGCGGCCGGGGTCGGGCGCATGAACTACAAGAAGTACTCGTTGTACAACGCCATCGGTGCGGTCGTCTGGGGTGTCGGCGTGACCTTCCTCGGGTACTTCCTCGGGTACATCCCGCCGATCGCGTACGTCGTGCGGAACTACATCGACGTGATCCTCATCCTCGCGGTGCTCGTCACGGTCGTCCCCGCGGGGCTGCACTACTGGCGGACCGCGCGCAAGGCGAAGCACGCCGCCGAGGCCGAGGAGGCAGCGCAGCGCGGTGGCGCCGAGCGGGGTACCGCCGACGGCGCGGGTCGCCCGGCCGAGCAGTAGTCGGCGGGCCGTCGGCGCTCCGGCGGCCTGGCGGCGCTGACCGTCCGCACACGGCGCTGCAGCGGCGGCGTCGCACAACCGAAGACACCTCGCGCCACGGGAACCCGTGGCGCGAGGTGTCGCTCGTTGTGCCTGGGCATGGAACGCCGCGCTGACGCCGGCGTCCCGCGGAGCCCTCCGACCGGTGTGGTCAGACCCCGAAGTACTCCCGGACGATCGGTGCGATCCCCCGGAACGCCTTCGACCGGTGCGACAGTGCGTTCTTCTCGTCGCGCGTCAGCTGTGCTGCCGAACGGTCGGCGTCGTCCGGCTGGAACACCGGGTCGTACCCGTGTCCGCCGTCCCCGACCGGCTCGGTCAGGACCTCGCCGTTCCACACCGCCTCGAACAGGTGCTCCGTGCCGTCCGGGGTGACGAAGGCGGCGGCACACACGAACGCAGCGGTCCGCTCCACGACCCCCTCGAGGTTCCGCAGCAACAGCGCGATGTTGTCCGCGTCCACGCGCGTCCCGGCGTACCGGGCGGAGTGGATGCCGGGTGCCCCGCCGAGCGCGTCGACGGCGATCCCGGAGTCGTCGGCGAGCGCCGGCAGCCCGGTGTGCGCCACCGCCGCACGCGCCTTGATGAGCGCGTTCGCCGCGTAGGTGTCGCCGTCCTCGACGGGCTCCGGACCGTCGTACCCGACGAGCTCGACGCCCGCGCCGAGGGCCTCGCCGAGGATCCCGCGCAGCTCGACGACCTTGCCCTGGTTGTGCGTCGCCAGGACGACGGTGTGGCCGGTCACGCGAGGCCCAGCACGTCGCGCTGGATCGCCGCGAGCGACCGGTTGCCCGCGAGGCCGAGGTCGAGCAGCGTGTCCAGCTCGTCGCGATCGAACGGCGCGTGCTCCGCCGTGCCCTGCACCTCGATGAACTTGCCGGAGCCGGTCGTCACGATGTTCATGTCGGTGTCGGCCGCGGAGTCCTCGGTGTACGCGAGGTCGAGCATCGGCTCCCCCCCAACGATGCCGACCGAGATCGCCTGCACGCTGTCGGTGAGCGGCGTCGCCTTCTTGGCGATGAAGCCCTTGTCGCGGCCCCACTCGATCGCGTCCACCATCGCCACGTAGGCGCCGGTGATCGACGCGGTGCGGGTCCCGCCGTCGGCCTGCAGCACGTCGCAGTCGAGGACGAGGGTGTTCTCGCCGAGGCCCTTCATGTCCACGACCGCTCGGAGCGACCGCCCGATGAGCCGCGAGATCTCGTGCGTCCGTCCGCCGACCTTGCCCTTGATCGACTCGCGCTGCATGCGCTCGTTCGTCGACCGCGGCAGCATCGAGTACTCGGCGGTGACCCAGCCGGTGCCCTTGCCGGCCATCCAGCGCGGCACACCGTTGGTGAAGGACGCCGTGCACAGCACCTTCGTGTTGCCGAACGAGATGAGTGCGCTGCCCTCGGCCTGCGAACTCCACCCCCGCTCGATGCTGACCGGACGGTGGTCGGTGGCACTGCGGCCGTCGATGCGGGTGCTCATGGGGTCCTTTCGGTTCGGGGCAGCGTGATGGCCCCGGTCTGGAGGTGTCCGACGCTCGAGACCTCGGGACCGAGGAAGCGCCGGGCGAGCCGGATGAAGCCGTTCTTGTCGTCGCCGGTGGCCTCGAACGCGTAGGTCGGCGGCTCCGGGGTGGTGCGTTCGAGCCCGTGCTCGACGAGCCGACGGTAGACGTCGTTCGCGGTCTCCTCGGCGCTCGACACGAGCGTGACGTCCGGGCCCATCACGTACTGGATCGCCGCGGACATCAGCGGGTAGTGGGTGCACCCGAGCACGAGCGTGTCGACGTCGGCGGCGCGGATCGGCGCGAGGTACTGCGCCGCCACCTCACGGAGCGCCGGCGACGAGGTGTCCCCGGCCTCGACGAACTCGACGAAGCGCGGGCACGCTGCGAGGGACAGGGTGACGTCGGCAGCCACGGCGAACGCGTCCTCGTACGCCCGCGAGGCGATGGTCCCCACCGTCCCGATCACCCCGACGCGACCGGTCCGGGTCTGCTTCACGGCGGCACGGGCGGCCGGCTGGATCACCTCGACGACGGGGATGCCGTACGCCTGCTCGTAGCGTTCCCGAGCATCGCGGAGCACGGCGGAGGACGCGGTGTTGCACGCGATCACCAGCGCCTTCACGCCCTGGTCGACGAGGTCGTCCATCACCTCGAGCGCGTACCGCCGGACGTCGGCGATCGGCTTCGGGCCGTAGGGCGAGTGCACGGTGTCCCCGACGTAGCGGATGCTCTCGCGCGGCAGCTGGTCGATGATCGCCCGCGCGACCGTCAGTCCACCGACCCCGCTGTCGAAGACTCCGATCGGTGCATCCGTCACCCGCCCAGCGTACCGAGCCGCACTCACCCGGCGCCCGACCACGCGCGCCCCGCGCCTCGGCACCGCGACGTCGCCCCGGCTCCGCGACGTCGCCCCGGCTCCGCGACGTCACCGTGGCACACCGACGTCACCTCGGCACCGGGAGGTCACTAGTGTCGGACGCGTGACCAGCGCGCTCCTCACGGACCAGTACGAACTCACCATGGTGGACGCCGCCCTCAAGGACGGCACCGCCGATCGACGCTGTGTGTTCGAGGTGTTCGCCCGCCGCCTCCCCGACGGCCGCCGCTACGGTGTCGCCGCCGGTCTCGGGCGCTTCCTCACGGCGCTCACGGAGTTCCGCTTCGGCGACGAGGAGATCGGCTTCCTCCGCGACCGCGGCGTGATCGACGAGGGGACGGCTCGGTGGCTCGCGGACTACCGGTTCACCGGGGACGTCCGCGCCTACCGCGAGGGCGAGGTCTTCTTCCCCAACTCCCCCGTGCTGCAGGTCGAGGGGACGTTCGCCGAGTCGGTGGTCCTCGAGACCCTCGCGCTGAGCATCTTCAACGCCGACTCCGCCATCGCCGGCGCAGCCGCCCGCATGGTGTCCGCCGCCGACGGCCGTCCGCTCGCCGAGATGGGCTCGCGACGCACCGGCGAGTGGAACGCCGTCGCCGCCGCCCGCGCCGCGTACATCGCGGGCTTCGGCGCGACGAGCAACCTCGAGGCCGGCCGCACCTGGGGCATCCCGACGATGGGCACCGCCGCGCACGCGTTCACGCTCCTGCACGACTCCGAGGAGGCCGCGTTCCGCTCGCAGCTCGACGCCCTCGGCGACGGCACCACGCTGCTCGTCGACACGTACGACATCGAGGCAGCGGTGGAGACCGCCGTCCGGCTCACCGACGGCCGGCTCGGCGCGGTCCGCATCGACAGCGGTGACCTGCCGAGCGTCGTCGCCGCGGTCCGCGCGCAGCTCGACCGGCTCGGTGCCCCGGCGACGAAGATCACCGTGACGAACGACCTGGACGAGTACACGATCGCCGCGCTCCGGGCCGCGCCGGTCGACTCCTACGGTGTCGGCACGAGCGTCGTGTCCGGTTCGGGCCACCCGGCGGCCGGCATGGTGTTCAAGCTCGTCGCGCACCAGACCCCGGCGGGCGACGAGTGGGTCCCCGTCGCGAAGAAGTCCGCGGACAAGGCCTCGACCGGTGGGCGCAAGGAGGCCGGCCGGCGCCTCCGCAACGGCATCGCCACCGCCGAGGTCGTCCTGACCTCCGGTCGCCTCGGCCCCGACGAGCGACCCCTGCTCGTCCCCGTGGTGGACCACGGCGAGGTCGACCCGGCGTTCCTCGGGGTCGCCGGTGTCGAGGCCGCGCGCGCACACCACGAGCGCGCCAAGGCGGAGCTCCCGGTGGACGCGTCCCGCATCGGACGCGGCGACCCGGCGATCCCCACCCTGGTGGTCTAGCGGACTACTCGGACTTCATCTTCTCGTAGATGGCCTTGCAGTCCGGGCACACCGGGAACTTCTCGGGGTCACGGCCCGGCACCCACTTCTTGCCGCAGAGCGCCTTGACCGGCTTGCCGGAGAGTGCGGACTGCAGGATCTTGTCCTTCTTCACGTAGTGCGAGAACCGCTCGTGGTCGCCGGGCTCGATCGCCTCTTCCTCGAGGAGCTTCTCGAGCTCGCGGTCCATCACGTCGAGGCCGCCGCCGGGTTCCGTCATGCTCATGGGTCCAGGGTACGACGATGCGGCCGACGCCGCGACGGACGGGAGGCGCGGGTCCGCCCCGCCACGCGGCTCACCTGCACCGAGGACGGACGGGAGGCGCGGGACGGTCCCGCCACGCGCCTCCCGTCCGACGGTGCGTACCGACGGGAGGCACGGCGTCGGGCCACAGCGTGCCTCCCGGCCGGCAGGCGCTCAGTTCCGCTGCGCCGCAGCGAGCAGGTCGGGACCACGCCGGTCGAAGAGCCGACCGCCGACGGCCACGCCGGTCACGAGCACGACGACACCGACGGCGATGCCGACGAGGAGCGTCGCGAGTGCCCAGGGTTCCGGACCCTCGACCGCGGTGAGCACCGCCAGCCAGCCCGCGGGGACGAGCGACGCCAGGATGCCGACGATCATCGTCGTCTGCGCGACCGCGGCCGTCGTCCCGGCGGCCTGCGGCTGCTGGAACGGGTGGTCGCCGGGGCGGACGGTCGGGTACGGCAGCAGGACGGAGACGACGCTCGACAGCCCGAGCCCGGCGAGCAGTGCACCCACTGCGATGCCGGTGAGCACCGGGAAGGCCGTGGGGTCCCCGAAGAGCGCGGCGGACACGGCGGCGCCCGCCACGACGAGCGGCAGTCCGACGACGAGCAGGGGCACGAGTCGCCCGAGCCGGTCGGTCCAACCGGGAGCGCCCGACGCGACGTGCAGCCAGACCGCGGTGTTGTCGTAGGAGACGTCGTTGTGGGGCAGGAACCCGGCGATGAGTGCCATGAGCGGCAGCGGGACCAGCGCGGTCCAGTGCCACGGCACGCCGGCGACCCCGAGCGGGAGCACCACGAGCGGCACGAACAGGATGACCAGGTAGGACATCCGGTAGCGCGGGTCACGGCCCCAGTACGTCAGCGCCCGGGCGGCGACCGCGCCGACCGGCGTCGAGCCCAGGCCGGCGAACCAGCCGAGCCCGCGGTACCGGCGGGTGCCGGCGCGTCCGTCCGCGGCCTCGAGTGCGGCGCCGACCAGCGCCCACCAGGCCCACGCGAGCAGTGCGACGGTGACCAGGGCGACCAGCAGCTTCAGGAGCCCCTCGCCGACGCGACCGCTCGCCACGTCCGCCGGCACCGCCCAGGCGGCACCCCACGGCGTCCACCCGGCGACGTCGGCGATCCGCTGGAGCTCGGTGCTGGCGGGGTCGAGCCAGTCGCTGCGGAACAGCAGCGACGCCACCGGCAGTCCCAGCACGACGATCACGAGGGCGGCGAGCCAGCCGGCGTCGCGCGACCGGTGCGGTCCGACGAAGGTCGCACCGACGGCGCTGCCGACCCGCAGCAGCAGGGCGCAGGTCAGGGTGCCGAGCAGTGCGGCGACGACGGCCAGCACCGCGGTGCCGCCGCTGCGCGACCACGCGCCGACCTGCCCGACCGCGACGACCGCGACGGCGAGCACCGGGACGCCCACGAGTCCGGCGACGCCGAGACCGACGGCGAGGTGACGGCGGTCGATCCCGTACACGGCGAAGCGGCGCGGGTCGAACTGGTCGCTGCGACCGACGACGAGCGGCACCAGCGTGAGTGCGAGGGCGACGAACGTGCCGACGGGGACCGCGACCGACCGCGCGACCTCGACGGGTGCCTGCCGCAGCGCGAGGAGCTCGCCGGCCACCACCACGGCGGCGACCAGGCCGAGCAGGGACCCGAGCACCACGAGGACCGACCGTCGGGCTCCCCCACGGACCTCGCCCGCGAGCAGGTCGACCCTCAGTCGGAGAAGCTGTGCAACCATTCCATGCTCTCTGCCACGACGCGGCCGCCCGCGAGTTCGACGAACTTGTCCTCGAGGCTCTTGCGCCCGCGGACCTGCGCCATCGTGCCGGAGGCGAGGACCTTGCCGCCGACGATGATCGCGACGGAGTCGCACGTGCGCTGCACGAGCTCCATGGAGTGGCTGGAGAGCACCACGGTGCCGCCGCCGCGGGTGTACCGCCGCAGGATGTCCGTGATCGTCGCCGCGCTCACCGGGTCGACCGACTCGAACGGCTCGTCGAGCACGAGGACGCGCGGCGAGTGGATCAGGGTCGCGGCGAGCGCGATCTTCTTCGCCATGCCGACCGAGTAGTCGGCGACCTGGCGTCCGAGCGCCTCGCCGAGACCGAACGCCTCGGCCAGGTCGGTGCTGCGCTTCCGTGCGGTCGCACCGTCGAGCCCACGGAGCGTGGCCGAGTAGTGCAGCAGCTGCGCGCCGGTGAGCCGGTCGAACAGCCGGAGCCGGTCGGGCAGCACACCGAGGGCGCGCTTGGCCGCCGTCGGGTCGGACCAGACGTCGTGGTCGAGGACGCTCACGGTGCCCGCGTCGGGCCGGAGGAGACCGGTGACCATCGAGAGCGTGGTGGTCTTGCCGGCGCCGTTCGGTCCGACGACGCCGAAGATCGAACCCTGGCGGATCTCGAGGTCGACCTCGTCCGCGGCGAGGGTTTGGCCGTACCGCTTCACGAGGCCGCTCGCGCGGAGCACGACGGGCTGCTGCGCCTGTGCGGTCTGCGTCGCGGCGGCGGTGGCGGTCGGCTGGCGTCCGGGAGCGCGCTTCTCCTTCGCCGTGGAGCCGGCCGCAGCGGTCTTCGGCGTGCCCGCACGCTGGGTCGTCCCCGTGCTCGACGCGTCGTCCCCGGCCGCGCCGGAGCCGGTGGCGGTCGTGTCGGTGGGCTGTGCGGGCGTCGCGGGGCCCGAGGGTCGTGCGGCACGCCCCTTGCCCTTGCCCTTGCCCTTGCCCTTGCGGGGGGTGCGGTCCGACGCGGCGGCCGTGGCCGTCGGTGTGCCGGTCGCCGCAGCAGCGGTGGCGGGTGCGCTCGTCGCAGCAGCTGCCGGTCGCGAGGCGACGGCGGTCTCCGGGTCGGCGACCTGGTCGGGTGCCCCTTCGTCGTGACCGACCGCGACGGCCGCACCCGTCGTGTCGTCGGTCATCTCGTCATCATCGGAGGCGTCGTCGCGCGCATCCTCGTCCCCCGTGTCGTCGTCGGCCGCGTCACCGGACGGTCCGTCCGCGTCCGCCAGCCAGGCGGCGTCGGACGTCGCGTACACGTCGTCGTCATCAGCTGCAGCCACCGCCCCACCGTACCAACGCGCCGGACGCGGCCGACCCCGACCGGCGGCGCGTCCGCGAGGGCCTCGGTACCGAACCGGTCACAGGATCACGAAATGAGCACGAAGCACGCGGGGGTGTACCCCGGAGCGCACTCGTTCCGTATCATTCACCAGGGCACGACGGAGTGTTCACCACATGGAAACCTGCCCGGACGGGCGCCCGTGGCCGCTCGTCCCCCGCACGAAGGTGCAGGAAGCGCACGCTCACGGCGAACTCGGACCCGGAGCGGGCACACTCGACGAGGCCCGCCCGTGCCCCACGCGGCGCGCGGGCGGACACCAGAAGGGACCAGCATGACCACGCAGATCGTCATCCTCGCAGCGGGGATGGGCAGCCGACTCGGTCGGAGCCTGCCGAAGCCGCTGACCGAACTCAGCGACGGCCGCACCATCATGCAGCAGCAGTTCGACAACATCCGAGCCGCCTTCGGCTCGAGCGCCCGCGTCACGATCGTCGTCGGCTACAAGTCCGAGTACATCGTCGAGGCGTTCCCCGAGGCGAACTTCGTCTACAACGAGTCCTACGACTCGACGAACACGTCGAAGAGCCTGCTGCGCGCGCTCAAGGCGACCGGCAAGAGCGGTGTCCTGTGGATGAACGGCGACGTCGTCTTCGACCCGCGCGCCCTCGTCCGTGCCGCGGACATGATGGACCAGGACCGCTCGTTCGTCAGCGTCAACACCGAGAAGGTCTCCGACGAGGAGGTCAAGTACACGGTCGACGCCGACGGCTGCATCAAGGAACTCTCGAAGCGGGTCGTGGGCGGACTGGGCGAGGCCGTCGGCATCAACTACGTCTCCTCGCGCGACAAGCAGGCACTCATCCGCCAGCTCGGCCGCGTCGACGACCAGGAGTACTTCGAGGGCGGCATCGAGGCTGCCATCGCCGAGGACGGGCTACGCTGGTCGCCGATCGACATCTCCGACCTGTACGCGGTCGAGATCGACTTCGCCGAGGACCTCCAGCGCGCGAACGACCTGTTCGCCTGAACCACCGTCAGGACCCCCTCGGCGGTTCCGCCCGGAGGGAAGCCGCGTGACCACAGCGAGTGCGCCGACCGCGCCCGCGACGACCGCATCGACGTCGTCCCGGAGCGCCGGTCGGCGGTACCGCCAGGCACTCTGGCTGCTGACCGTGCGGGACCTGCGCGTCCGGTACTCGACGTCCGCGCTCGGGTACCTGTGGTCGATCCTCGACCCGCTGGTGATGTCGGCGATCTACTGGTTCGTCTTCACCCAGGTCTTCCACCGGGGATCGGTGGGCGAGGAACCGTACATCGTCTTCCTGCTGTCGGCGTTGCTGCCGTGGATGTGGTTCACCGGAGCGGTGTCGGACTCGACCCGGGCCTTCACGAAGGAGGCGAAGCTGATCCGGTCGACGACGATCCCCCGGAGCATCTGGGTCGCCCGGGTGAACGCGTCGAAGGGCATCGAGTTCCTGCTGAGCCTGCCGGTGCTCGCGGTCTTCGCGATCGCCGCCGGTGCGCACCTGCACTGGGAACTGGCGCTGTACCCGCTGGCCATCGTGCTGCAGTGCGCCCTGGTCTACGGGATCGGGCTGATCGTCGCACCCCTGGTCGTCTTCTTCCGTGACCTGGAACGCGCCGTGAAGCTCGTCCTGCGGTTCCTGTTCTACGCGTCGCCGATCATCTACGGCACGCAGGCCCTGCCCGACCGGCTGCACGACATCGCCGCACTGAACCCGCTCAGCGGCATCTTCGGCCTGTACCGCTCCGCGTTCTTCCCCGGCCAGCTCGACTGGCTCGAGGTCGGCGTGTCGGTGGTGGTCACCGCCGTGGTCCTCGCCGTCGGTCTCGTCGTGTTCCGCCGGAGCGAGCACCGCGTCCTGAAGGAGCTGTGATGACCGCGACCGACCGGACCGCGCCGTCCACGAGCGTGGCGCCCGTGATCTCCGTGCGCGACGCCGGCATCCGGTTCAAGCGCAACCGCCGCGCGAGCCGGAGCTTCAAGGACCTGTTCGCCGGGAGCAACCGCCGCAAGCGCGCGGACGAGTTCTGGGCGCTCCGCAACGTGTCGTTCGACGTCCGACCGGGCGAGGCCATCGGCGTCGTCGGACGCAACGGTCAGGGGAAGTCGACCCTGCTCAAGCTCGTCGCGCAGGTCATGCTGCCGGACGAGGGACGGGTCCGTGTCGACGCGGGTGTCGCTCCGCTCATCGAGATCACCGGCGGCTTCGTCGGCGACCTCACCGTCCGGGACAACGTGTACCTGACAGCGGGTCTGCACGGGATGTCCCGGGCCGAGATCCGGGACGCCTTCGACGAGATCATCGACTTCGCCGAGATCGGCGACTTCGTCGACACCCCCTACAAGCACCTGTCGAGCGGCATGAAGGTGCGCATCGCGTTCGCGGTGATCTCGCGGTTGGACGAACCGGTGATCCTGGTGGACGAGGTCCTGGCGGTGGGTGACAAGAGCTTCCGCGAGAAGTGCTACAAGCGCATCGAGGAGCTGCTGGCCGGTGGCCGGACGCTGTTCTTCGTCTCGCACAACGACAAGGACCTGCGTCGCTTCTGCGACCGGGGGCTCTACCTCGACAAGGGGCGTCTGCAGCTCGACGACACGATCGAGGCAGCCCTGGCGCGGTACGCGGCCGACCACGGGGCCTGAGCTCCGCTCCTCCACACCCGGGCCCCGCCGTACCCTCGTCCACAAGCCGAGGCACCAGCGCACTCCCCCGGGCTCCCGACGTCGGCCCCTCCCCCTACCGTGGCCCGCATGCACCACCCACCCACGGCCTACGCAGTCCCGTTCACCGTCGACCGATCCTGGGCACCACGTCGCTACGACCTGGTGAACACCGGGCCGGAGCCGCTCCACGCGATCTCCCTCACGCACCTCGGCAGCGGGTACTGCCCGCCGCTGGCGGTCAACCGTCTCGACCCGGGTCGATCCCTGTCGATCGCGGTGTTCGGCGCCGACCCCGAGCAGACCGGCATCGTGGTCGTCCGGTGGCGGCGCCCGGACCGTTCCGAGTACCTGTGGCGGATGTCACTCGTGGGCGACCGTCTGGTCGGCCTCGCGTCGTGACGACCGCAGGGTCAGCCCTCGCCGCGCTCCCGGGCGACCTCGTGCCAGCGCGCCACGAGACGGTCGACGGCAGCGTGCAGCCGGCGCGTCGCGACGCCGGGTGTGGTGTCGCCGAAGTACCGCTCGACCCAGTGCTGCAGCGTCGCGAGCTCCTCGGCGTCGTTCGCGGCGGCGTCCACCCGCGCGACCACGTCGGCGGCGTCCTCGGCGAGCAGCCAGTTCGCGGCGCCGAGGTACCCGCGCTCGTCCACGTCGGCCTCGGGTGCCGCAGGACGCGTCACGAGCAGCGGCTTGCCGACGGCCAGTCGGTCGTAGATCATCGCGCTGATGTCGGTCACGGCGACGTCCGCGTCCGCGAGCTGCCACCCGAGCTGCGGGCCGTCGTCGTACACGTGGTGCGCAGACGGGTCGGCGGCGTTCGCGGCGGTGATCGCGGCGACGATGCGCTCGTGGGCAGCACGGTAGTCCTGGTCGAGCACGCCGCTGCGCGGGTGCGGCCGGTACACCAGCCGGTGTCGACCGGTCGCGAGCAGGCGCTCGGCGAGCTCGACCCCGTGCGACGCGATCGAGCCGTACGCGGCGGCGGCGCGGTCGCCCTCCCACGTGGGCGCGTAGAGCACCACGGTCCGGTCGTCGTGGGGGTACGGCACCGCGCCGGCGAAGTGGTCGGCCTGCGGGCGTCCGATGGCGATGGTGCGGTGGTCCACGTCGTAGTCCCACAGGGCGGCACGCAGGCGGTCCCGGGCGGCGTCTCCCGCGATCAGGGCGTAGTCGTACGCCTTGAACTGGTTGGTGGTCATGTACATCTTGTCGCTCTCGCCGTGGTTGACGAAGACGTGCCACATGCGCCCGTACCGCATCATCTGGAAGTTGCGGGCGTTCTGGTTGACGTACAGGACGATCTTCGGTGCCTGCTCCTCGACGAACCGTTCGAGGTCGACGACCTGGCGGGCGTACACCGCCGGGACGGGCGACTCGTCGAGCAGGGTCGTCATCGTGCCGGGGCTGCGGGAGATGATCGCGACGGGGTGCTCGCGGGCGAGTTCCGCCAACGGTGCGTACCACTGCCGGAGCTGGTACATGTTCACCTTGCCGTCGGCGAAGTAGACCGCGACCTCGATCGAGCGCGGTGCGAGCTCCGGGACCTCCGGGAGCCGGCGGGCGAGCTCCCGCCGGTTCTGACGGGAACGCAGCAGGCGGCGGGCGAGACGGATCGCGGTCCGGACGTCCTTGGTGATCGGCATGGTGGTCCTCAGGCTACGGGCGGTTGCTGGGCGGTGTGCTCGGCGACGACGGCAGTGACGAAGGGTGTGGTGCGGGCAGCGACGGGGTGCTCGACCGCGGACACCCGGTCGGGGCGGCGGGACGTCCGGGCGGCGGCGTCAGACGACGGGTGGCCGACCGGCCAGCGTCATCCGGGCGACGGTCAGCCACCCCATGGGCCGCGACGGTCCGCAGTCCGCCGTCCAGCCCTCCCGGATCCCCGCGAACCACGTCCGCAGGCGCACGGGGTGTCGCCACCAGCGCGCCACCTGGATCGCGGCCCACGACCCGACGTAGACGGGTCGCAGTGCCACCGGCAGGTTGCGGCGTGCCAGGAACACGCGGTTGCGGGCGTTCAGCCGGATGTACTCGGCGTGTCGGGCGGGGTCGATCGCCGGGTGGTGCGCGACCAGGTCACCGGCGTACCAGGCGCGTCGACCGGCGTCCCACACACGCCACGCCAGTTCGATGCCCTCGTGCGCGTAGAAGTACGGTGCACCCCACCCGCCGACGGCGCGGTGGACGTCCATCGGCAGGAGCACGGCCCCCTCCCACACCGAGAAGACCGGCGACGAGTCGGTCGCAGCGCCCTTGCGGATGCGCGGCACCCAGCGACGGGGGTTCGCCGATCCGGTCGGATCGACCACCCGCGGCTGCACCAGGCCGAGCGACGGGTCGCGTTCGAGCAGTGCCACGGCGTCACGCAGGAAGGTCGGCGACGGGATCGACGCGTCGTCGTCGAGGAAGAACACGTAGTCGCCGTCGACGACTGCTGCTCCGGCGTTGCGACCGGCGGGGATCCCGACGTTCTCGGGCAGCGCGAGCGCACGGACGCCCTCGGGCAACCCCGTCGGCTCCCAGCCGTTGCCGACGCAGACGACGTCGAGCTCGACGTCCTGCTGCGCGAGCACGCTCGTCAGCCCACGGCGGAGGTCGTCCGGACGGGTGCCCTGGGACAGGCTCACGACGGCGATGCGCGGGCGCTGCCGGTGCGGGACGGCGTTCCGACGGTGGGTCCCGGGCAACGCCTCCGGTGTGGCGCCCGTCGTCGCTCCCGAGGTCATGCCCGCACCCGCTTCGACGAGATGATGGCGACGAAGTGACCGGCCGTGGCGAGGACGGCGAGCGGCAACAGCGCCCCGACCAGGACCCGGTCGACCAGCGGGCTGCCGACGACGAGCCCGAGCAGTGCGAACACGAACGCCAGGATGGTCAGCTCGACCGAGTGGTACAGGCGGTGGAAGGGCAGGAAGCGTGCGAAGCGACGGAGCGTCGCCAAGCGCCGCCCGGACGGGGCCGTGCCGGCGTCCCGGCGGTCGACGAGCTTCTCGAGCCCGGCGTTCGCGCGGGCGACGTGGACCATGTCGTTGAGCGCCTTGTTGAGCACGATCACCAGGCCGAGCGCGCACCCGATCGTCGTCCACATCCAGTCCGCGCCGTGGACCGGCCAGGTCGCGGCGCGGACGCCGAGCGCGATCGGGATGAGTCCCTCGGTCGTGTAGTGCCCGACCTTGTCGAGGAACACCCCGGCGGGCGACCGGGTGCCGCGCCACCGGGCGACCTCACCGTCACAGCAGTCCACGAGCATCTGCAGCTGACCGAGCACGAGTGCGAGCAGTGCACCCCAGATGCCCGGGATCAGCAGCGCGGCGGCGACGCTCCACCCCACCAGGATCATCAGGCCGGTCACCTGGTTCGCCGAGACCCGCGTCCTGAGCAGCACCCAGGTCAGGTACGGCGACACGTCGCGCAGGTAGAGCGACGCCGTCCAGTGCTCGGCGTTCGCCCGCGAGCGGACCTCGTCGGGTTGGGCGACCGCACGGAGTTCGGCGATCGAGGTCGGGCGGGCGCTGCCGCGGCCGGTGGTGTCGTCGGTCAAGGGGTCAGGTCACCGTCCCGTGTGCGTGGTCAGCTCGGAGGTCCGGGTCAGGAACCCGATGATGAAACCGATGCCCCAACCGACGTGGATGCAGGGCAGCACGACGATCAGCCAGAGCATCGTGGGCAGCCCGGAACGCCGCGCCACGAGGACGGCGCCGAGCACGACGAAGAGCAGGTAGACGGCGGGGACGACGAAGCCCAGCGCCGCCCAGGCGACGGGCGACCCGAGCACGGCACCGACGATGCCGACGAGTCCGGCGACGATCCCGAGCGCCATCGCCACGACCATCGCCGGGGGCGCGAAGTACCGCAGGCCGTTGTTCGCCGGGAAGCGTCGGGCGAGCTCGCCGCGCCACAGGCCCGTCGCGACGAACTGGCGCACCAGTCGTCGGAGGCTCGGCCGCGGCCGGTAGGTCACCACGAGTTCCGGGGTGAACCACACCGTGCCACCGGTCTGGCGCAACCGCCGGTTGAGTTCCCAGTCCTGGCCGCGCTTGATGCCCTCGTCGAAGAGTCCGACCTCGAACAGCCGGTCGCGTCGGAACACCCCGAGGTAGGCGGTCTCGGCCGGACCGGCCTTGCCACCGACGTGGTGCGGTGTCCCCCCGAGGCCGACCCGGCTGCCGTAGGCGAGCGCGACAGCACGCTCGAACGGCGTGCGGCCCTCGGCGTGCATGATGCCACCGACGTTGTCCGCACCCGACTCGAGCAGCACGCGGACGGCGATCCGGGTGTAGTCCGACGGCAGCACCGAGTGGGCGTCGACCCGGATCACGATCGGGTGCACCGATGCTCGGATGGCGACGTTGAGCCCGGCGGGTGTGGAGCCGACGGGGTTCTCGATGGCCCGGACACGAGGATCGGCGGCGCTCATCTCGGCGACGAGTTCGTTCGTCCCGTCGATCGACGGTCCGAGCGCGAGGATCACCTCGAACGGACCCTCGTAGTCCTGCTCCAGCAGGCTCCCGACCGCGGCACGGACCTCGGTGACCTCGTTGAGCACCGGCATCACGTACGAGACCCCCGGCAGGGGCTGTCCGTCTGTCTGCATGCGGTCCTCGGGGTCGTGGCTGACGCGCGGAGCGCACCGTGGACCGGTACCGCCCCGGAGAGCAGCCATGAGCCTATCAAGCGGCCGGAGCGCCCACCTGCGCCGGACCCGCCAGGGCGCCGACCGGCGGACCGCACCACGAGCCGCGGCGTGGCCGGACGACGGACGGGAGGCGCGGTGCCAGCCGGCACCGCGCCTCCCGTCCGTCGCTGGTCGCGTCAGCTCTTGTAGGTCCCGAGCGTGACGTCGGCCTCGCGCGTCTGACCGTCGCGGACGTAGGTGATCGTCGTCTTCGCACCGCCGGCGAAGAAGCGGACCTGCGCGGTCAGGTCGGTGGCGTCCGCCACCGATGCCGAGCCGATCTTCGTCACGACGTCGCCCTTCTGCAGGCCGGCGTCCGCCGCCGCTCCGCCGGACGACACCGACTTGATGAGCGCACCCATCTGCGTGGCGTTCGCGTCCTCGGAGGCGTCGCCGACCGTCGCGCCGAGCAGACCGTGCGTCGCGGACCCGTTCTCACGGATCTCGTTCGCGACGCGCTGGACCAGGTTCGCCGGGATGGCGAAGCCGACACCGATGCTGCCCGACTGCGCGTCGGAGGACTGTGAGCTGCCCGCGCTCGCGATCGCGACGTTGATCCCGATCAGCTTGCCCTTCGAGTCGAGCAGGGCGCCGCCCGAGTTGCCGGGGTTGATCGACGCGTCGGTCTGGATGACCGGCAGCGAGACGGTCGTCTTGGTGGAGGATCCGCCGTTGCCCGGGAACTCGAACGGGCTGTCGCCGTTGCCGCCCTCGTTCGAGTCGCCGCCCTGGCTGGGGGCGCTCGAGGCGACCTGGATGCTGCGGTTCAGGGTCGAGACGATGCCGTCGGTGACGGTGTTCGACAGGCCGAGCGGCGCGCCGATCGCGACGGCGGTGTCACCGACGTTGAGCTCGGAGGAGTTCGCGAAGGAGATCGGCTTGGTGCCGGTCGCGTCGATCTTGATGACCGCGAGGTCGACCGTCGGGTCGGTGCCGACGAGCTTCGCCGGGTAGATCCTGCCGTCGGACGTCGTGACCGTGATCGTGCCGTTCGAGCTGTCACCGTCGAGGGTCACCACGTGGGTGTTCGTGACGATGTACCCGTCCTTCGTGAAGAAGACACCGGAGCCGGTGCCGCCCGCGGAGCCCGAGGAGACGTTGATCGTGACGACGGACGGCGTCGCCTGCGCGGCGACCGCGGTCACGACGGTGGCGTTGTTGTAGTCGTTGACCGTGAGGTTGCCGCCGTTCTGCGACGAGCCGGAGCCGATCACGGTGGTGCCGCCGCCCTGGGCTGCACCGGCCGCCCAACCGGCGCCGCCGCCGACCAGGCCGGCGAGCACCAGACCCGCGACGATCGGCAGGACGAGCTTGTTGCGGCCGCCCTTCCCGTTCGCGGTCGTGCCCGTTGCGGCACCCGTGGCGGTCCCGGTCGCCGCACCCGCGGCAGCGCCGCCGAAGTAGTGGCCGTTGCGCTGGTTCGAGCCGTCCACGTCGCCGAAGGCGCTGGCGGACGAGGGGGCCTGGGCGGAGCCGGGGTACGAAGCGCTCTGCGGTGCGCCGTACTGCGAGCCGACCTGCGGCGTGCCCTGGGCGTACTCGCCGTAGCGGGGCTGGCCCTGGGACCGGCCGTACTGGTCCTGACCGTACGGGGTCGGGTTCTGGGTCTGGCCGTACTGGCTCTGGCCGTCCTGGCCGTACTGGCTCTGGCCGTACTGGTTCTGGCTCTGGCCGTACTGGTTCTGGTCCTGGCCGTACTGACTCCGGCCGTACTGGCTCTGGTCCTGGCCGTACTGGCCCTGGCCGTACTGGCCCTGTCCGTACTGGCCCTGGCCGTACTGGCCCTGGTCCTGGTCCTGGCCGTACTGGCCTTGGCCGTACTGGCTCTGACCCTGGCCGTACTGGCTGTGCCCGTACCGGTCGTCGCCCCGCCCGTGGTGTGCGTTGTCGGAGCCGTAGGGGCTCGCCTGCTGCACGGCATCGCTGCCGTCGCGGTCGCGGTCGATGGTCGGGTAGGGCGCGGTGTAGCGGTCCGTCGTGGTGTCGGTCCCCGCAGCGATGACGTCGGTCTCGGCCCCGTGGGCGTCGTCGATGACGTCGGTGTGGTCGTGGTCCGTACGGCGGTCGGCGGGCTGTCCGGAGACGTCCTGCGTCGACGTGCCCTCGCCGGAGGTGGCGCGCGAGGCGTCCTCGGCTGCGGCCCGGTGGTCGGTTTCCTCGGGGCGGTTGTCGTCGCCCTGGCCGTGTGGCGTGGTGTCGGTCATGCTGGACGTGCTCCTTTCAAGCTCGTGCAGTCTTCCGGACCCACCTGAGCGGTGCTCCTGCTGGCGCTGCAAGCGACCTATGGCGATCTTATGCGTGGGCTGTGGACGCGTTCCCGGTCTCGCGGCGCCGGGTGACCCGCAGGACGCGCACCGCCGATCCGTCCGACTAGGTTGGGGCCTCCAGGCCGTCGACCCGCGCCGCGCGCACCGGAGGGACCACCATGCACCGCACCGGACCCTGGCTCCGAGCCGCCGAGGGGGCGATGCTGCTCGGTCCCGACGGCGTCCCCGCGCCGACCGTCTTCGCCGAGATGAGCGCGCTCGCTGCCGCCACCGGCGCCGTCAACCTCGGCCAGGGCTTCCCCGACCAGGACGGCCCGGTCGAGGTGCTCGACGCCGCGGTCGACGCGATCCGCCGCGGTGTGAACCAGTACCCGCCCGGCCGCGGGGCGCCGGAGCTCCGGGAAGCGATCGCCGAGCACCAGGCGCACTGGTACGGGCTGACGGTCGACCCGGACCGCGAGGTCCTCGTCACCGCCGGCGCGACCGAGGCCCTCGCCGCGACGCTGCTCGCGTTCGTCGAGCCCGGCGACGAGGTCGTCACCTTCGAGCCCTTCTACGACGCGTACGGGGCGCTGATCCGTCTCGCCGGCGGCACCCACGTCACGGTTCCCCTGACGGCACCGGACTTCCTGCCGGACGAGGACACCCTGCGTGCCGCGTTCACCGACCGCACGCGGGTCGTGCTGGTGAACACACCGCACAACCCGACCGGGCGGGTCCTCCCCCGCGAGGTCCTGGCCACCGTCCTCGAGCTCGCCGAGCGGCACGACGCCCTGGTCGTCACCGACGAGGTGTACGAGCACCTCACCTTCGGCACACCGCACGTCCCCGTCGCGACCCTGCCCGGTGCAGCGGACCGGACGATCACGATCTCCAGCGCTGGCAAGACCTTCAGCACCACCGGTTGGAAGATCGGGTGGCTCGCGGCGGCACCCGCACTCGTCGAGGCCGTCGTCTCGGTCAAGCAGTACCTGACGTTCGTGAACGGGGCTCCCTTCCAGCCCGCGGTCGCAGCCGGGCTCCGTCTGCCCGACGAGGTGTTCCACGGCATCGCGCGGGAGCTGTCCGAGAAGCACGAACTGCTCGCGGGCGGGCTCCGCGCGTCCGGCTTCGAGGTGATGCACCCGGACGGTGGGTACTTCGTCCTCGCGGACACCGCACCGCTCGGGTACGACGACGCCCGGGAGTTCTGCCTGCGGCTCCCCGGACTCGCCGGGGTCGTCGGCGTCCCCGTGTCGGCGTTCGTCCGACCGGAGCGCGCGGCGGGCTACCGGTCGCTCGTGCGCTTCGCGTTCTGCAAGCGCCGCGACGTCCTGTCCGAGGCCGTCAGCCGCCTCGCAGCCCTCGCCCCGACCCGCTGACCGGGAGTCGGGCCCGCAACCGCCCCCACGGCGCACTCCGTGCTCCGGTGCGCCGCACCCGACGTGCACGTCCGCAGCCGTCGTCCCGCGCTGGCCAGCCGAGCGGGCCTCTTCTGCACCTCTCGCCGCACCGAGCCGCCGTTTCCGCCCCTTCGGCGAACGCCGGTCACCCGGTCACCGCGAGCGGGCCATCTCTGCTCGTCTCGCCGCACTGAGCCGCCGTTTCCGCCCGTCCGGCGAGCGCCGGCCACCCGGTCCCCCAGCCACCGCGAGCGGGCCTCTCCTGCACGTCTCGGCGCACCGAGCCACCGTTTCCGCCCGTTCGACGAGCGCCGGTCACCCGGCCACCCGGCCACCCGGTCCCTTAGCCACCGCGAGCGGGCCTTCTCTGCACGTCTCGCCGCTCCCAGCCGCCGTTTCCGCCCGTTCGGGGAGCCCCGGTCCACCCAGCCACCGCGAGCGGGCCTTCTCTGCACGTCCCGCCGCACTGAGCCGCCGTTTCCGCCCGTCCGGGGATCGCAGCTCGTCGTGCCGACACCGGCTGACGCCGGCGGTCCCCGCGAGCGGGTCGTTCCTGCACCCTTCGACACGCGGCTTTCCCGGTTCCGCCCGTTCGCCGTCGTGCGCTGGTCCGCGCTGTTCGTCCGCTCGCAGCAGAGGGCGACCACGACTGCACCAGGGGGTGCGAGCGGGCGGAATCGAGGGCGGAGCTCGCGCCGCGATGCCGGTTCCGCCCGCTCGGGGAGACAGACGTGCGGCAGAGGCGCGGGCGGGCGCAGCCTGTGCGGCGCGGGCGCGGGCGAGCGCACAGTCCGTGCCCGTGCGGAGCGTGCGCTCAGCGCGGGTGCACGTCGAATCGACGGAGCGCGAGCGAGGGGTTGACCGCACGGACCGCCTCGGTGGTCGCGGTGTCGATCGTCGCGACGACGGTGCCGGGTTGCGCTCCGCCGGCGGCGACCGCGACACCGGCGGGGTCGATCACCACGGAGTCGCCGATACCGATCGGCCCGGTCTGACCGACCCCGACCACCCAGACCGTGTTCTCGATCGCACGGGCGGTCAGCAGCGTGCGCCAGTGGTGTTCCTTCCCGGGGCCGCGCACCCACTCGGCCGGCAGGACCACCGCATCGGCTGCGCCGACCTCGGGTGCGGCCAGGCGCCGGGTGACCTCGGGGAAGCGCAGGTCGTAGCAGGTCTCCAGGCCGATGCGGACCCCGCCGAGCTCGAACACCGGCAGCTGGTCGGCTTCACCCGACTCGATGCGGACGGACTCCTTCGACCCGAACGCGTCGTACAGGTGCACCTTCCGGTACGTCGCCGCGATCGATCCGTCGGCCAGCACCGCGACCAGGGTGTTCCGGAACCGTCCCGGCGTCCCCGCGGTCTCGGCCACACCCACGACGAGCGCGATGGCGTGCTGTCGCGCGATCGCCCGGAGCCCGGTCACGAAGGGCCCGTCGAGCGGCTCGGCGGCGGCGACGAACCGGTCGTCGATCTCGGCGCTGAAGTACGACGTGTACTCGGGCGTCACGAGCAGGTCGACCCCGCGCGCGGCGGCGTCCTCGGCAGCGGCCTGCACGGTGCGGAGGTTGGCTGCCGTGTCGTCGACGGGAGCGAACTGCGCGGCGGCGACGGTGAGGGTTGCCATGGCCCGAGCGTAGCCGCGGCACGTCCTCGCTGAACGCAGCAGCGAGGACGACCAGCGCGACGAGCACGACCAGCACGACCGGCACGACCAGCACGCGGTGCACGACCAGCACGCCGTGCACGTCCGGGTGGAACGACGAAGGCCCCGGTCCGAGTGGACCGGGGCCTTCTTGTGACGCTTGGTTGCGGGGGCAGGATTTGAACCTACGACCTCTGGGTTATGAGCCCAGCGAGCTACCGAACTGCTCCACCCCGCGGCACATCCAATAGCCTACACACCCCGGTGGCGGGGCACAAATCGAGTGCCCCGCCACGGCGTGTCAGTTGCCGTTCTCGGCTTCGGTCGCGGCCTCGATGGCGTCCTGCAGGCGCTTGTCCGCCTCGGCCGCAGCGACCAGGTCGTTGTCGGCGTAGGCCTTCTGGCGGTCCTGCAGCGCGCTGCGCGCGTCGGCCAGGGCCCGGTCGAGCGCCTGGTTGCCGGTGTCGCTCGACGAGCCGCCCGAGCCGCCGGAGGAGGAACCTCCGGACGACGAACCGGAGCCACCCGAGGAGTCGGACGATCCCGAACCCGAGTCGGCCGAGCCTGCGCCCGACGAACCCGAGCCCGACGAACCCGAGTCCGACGAACCGGTCGAACCCGACCCGTTCGCCGCGCCCTGGTCACCGGCGGCAGCACCGGAGTCACCGTCGAACAGCTCGTTGAGCGCCTGGTCGAGGGTGTCCTCGAACGCGATCTTGTCGCCGAAGGCCACGAGCACCTTCTGCAGCAGCGGGTACGAGCCACTCGAGGTCGACTGGACGTAGACGGGCTGGACGTAGAGGAACCCACCGCCGACCGGCAGCGTCAGCAGGTTGCCCTGCTTCACGGTCGAGTTGCCCCGCTTCAGGATGTTCAGCTCCTGCGACACGGTGGTGTCACCGTTGAAGAGGCTCTGCACCTGCGCCGGACCCGGGATGTTGTCCGTCTTCGGCATCGTCAGCAGCGTGAGCTTGCCGTAGTTCGACGCCTTCTCGCCCTTGCCGGCACCACCCGCGTCGGAGTCCACCGCCAGGTACCCGGTCAGCACGTTGCGGTTGTTCGCTCCGGCCGACTGCTGCGGGATGTAGGTCGTGTACAGCGAGTAGGCGGTGTCCTGCCCCGGCACCTTCATCGTCAGGTAGTACGGGTCCTGTAGGTTGCCCTGCGAAGCCGTGGTCCTGGTACCGAGGGCGTTCGTCGTCGTCTGCGACACCGTGTCCGAGTTGGCCTCGGAGTCGGTCGTGCCCGTGGTGGTCTCCTGCGGGGTGTTCCACGCGTCGTCACCCGAGTAGAACGAGTTCGCGTTCGTCACGTGGTACGTGCCGAGGATCGAGCGCTGCACCTTGAACAGGTCGGTCGGGTAGCGCACGTGGTCGAGGAGTTCCGCGCTCATCTGCGAGACCGGCTGCGTCGACGTGGGGAAGATCTTCTGCCACGTCTTGAGCACCGGGTCCTCGGTGTCCCACGCGTAGAGCGTCACCTTGCCGGTGTACGCGTCGACGGTGGCCTTCACCGAGTTGCGGATGTAGTTCACCTGGTCCGTGCGGAACGCCGACGAGTCGGTCCCGGCGACCGTGTCCGACAGGCTCTGGCTCTGGGAGTACGGGTAGGCGTCGCTCGTCGTGTAGCCGTCGACGATCCACTGGATGCGGTGGTCGACGATCGCCGGGTACGCGTCACTGTCGAGCTTCAGGTACGGAGCGACCTTCTGCACGCGCTGGATCGGGTCGCGGTCGTACAGGATCTGCGAGTCGCGGTTCACCGCGTCCGACAGCAGGATCTGCTCCGACTGGAACTTCGCCGCGTAGACGAGGCGGTTGAAGAACCCACCGAGGCTCGGTCCGCCGTTGCCCTGGTACGTCGTCGTGGCGTTGCCGCCGTCGCTGTCGTCGGAGCCGGCCGGGTAGTCGAGCTCGATGTTCTTCGAGCCCTCGGGTCCGCCCACGATGGAGTACGGCGGCGAGGTCTCACCGAAGTAGACACGCTCCTGGTAGTTGCCGAGCTGCCCGTTCGACGGGATGCCGGACTCGAGGAACACCGGCTTGCCGTCGCTCGCGCGCTGGTTGCCGTAGGCCGCGGTGACGCCGAAGCCGTGGGTGTAGACGAACGTCCGGTTGTACTGGGTGTTCGCCTGCGAGCTGAGCCCGTCGAGGTCGATGTCGCGGACCGCGATGACGGTGTCCTCGGTCTGGCCGTCGATGTCGTAGCGGTCGACGTCCAGCTGGTCGGGGAACTGGTAGTACTGCCGGTACTGCTGCAGCTGGCTGAACGTGTCCGAGACGATCTTCGGGTCGATCAGACGGATGTTCGCCGTGGTCTGGGCGTCCTGCGCCAGCGCGCCGGAGCTCGCCTCGGTCGTGGCGTCGTAGTTCTGCTCCTGCACCCCGCTCACGCCGTACGCGTCGCGGGTGGCCTTGATGTTGCGCTCGATGAAGGCCGACTCGTAGGTCCGCTCCGACGGCTTCACCTGGATGCGCTGGACGATCCAGGGGTAGATGCCGCCGATGACGATCGCCGCGACGAGCAGCAGCCCGGTGCCGACGATCGAGATGCGCCAGCGGCCGATGACGGCGGTGACGATGAAGAGGATCGCGACGATCGCCGCGATGCCCGCCATGATCTCGCGCCCCGGGATGACGGCGTTGACGTCGGTGTACTGCGCACCCGTGATGAGCGGGTTGTCCTTCGTCAGCGCGGCGTACTGGTCGAGCCACAGGCTGACGGCCTGCAGCGCCACGTAGACCGCTGCGGTGACGGCGAGCTGGACGCGTGCGGCCTTCGAGATGCGGACCTCGCGCCCGCCGAAGCGCAGCGCGCCGTAGAGGTAGGTCGCGGCGAGCGCGGCGATGCCGGCGATGAGGACGACGGCCGACGAGTACGCCACGATCGAGCGCCAGAACGGCAGCTCGAACACGTAGAACCCGATGTCCAGCCCGAACTGCGGGTCCTTCTGGCCGAACGGGGTCCGGTTGAAGTACTCGAGCACCATGCTCCAGCGACCGGCGGTCGCGAGCCCGGCGAACAGGCCGAGGACGACCGGGATGCCGATCATGACCGCGCGGCGCAGGGGCTCGATGACCTGCTGGTAGCGGTCGAGCTGCGAGTTGAGCTTGGCGTAGACCGGGCGGAAGCGGAAGGCGAGCGCGATGCTCACGTAGACCGGGACCGCCATGCCGAGGAACCCGGCCACGAACATGAGCGTGCCCGCGATCCAGCGCGTGGTGAGGACCTGCTGGAACCCGAGCTGCGCGAACCACGCGTAGTCGGTGTACAGGCTGGCGAAGATGAAGAAGCCGATCACCAGTGCGGCCAGCACGATGATCGTGACCACGATCGGGACCCGCGGCGAACGCCGCCCAGCAGTGCCCGAGGTGGACGAGGTTGTCGTCACTTGATGTGCTCCAGACGTGTCGGACCGGCGGGCCCGGCGCGCCGGGCCGTCAGTGCTCCGATCCTATTGGTCCGGACCGACAGTGAAACTGTACGGGGACTCAGGAAGGCGAGCCGAGCCTCCAGGCCGGTCGGCCGGGAGGCGCGGATCGCGTCGAGCGCACACGTCGCGCCGTGCGGGTGGCCGGGTCAGGAGCCGCAGCGTGCGAGCCCGGCGGTGCTCTTCCCCGCGGCGATCGTCTCGAGGTCGGTGACCGCCTGGTCGAGCGTGGCGACCTTGTAGACGTCGAGTCCGTCCGGCACGTGGCCGACGACCTCGTCGCAGTTGTCGGCCGGCGCCAGGAACACGGTCGCACCGGCGTCCTTCGCGCCGTAGAGCTTCTGCCGGATGCCACCGATCGGGCCGACCTCGCCGTCCGCGGTGATCGTGCCGGTGCCCGCGACGTGCTTCCCGCCGTTGAGCTCGCCCGGCGTCAGCTCGTCGATGATCCCGAGCGCGAACATCATGCCGGCGGACGGGCCACCGACGTCCTGCAGCGCGATCTTCACGTCGAAGGGGAAGTCGTACCGTTCGGTGACGCCGACCCCGAGGAGCGGGGTCCCCTGCTCCTCGCGGGGGGTGACCTCGACCTGCTCGCGCTTTCCGTCGCGCAGCAGCGTCACCGTCGCCGGCGACGAGGTCCCGTGCTCCGCGACCGCCGCACGGAGCGACCCGGCGTCGACGTTCTCGGTCAGCTGCTCCCCGTCGAAGGCCGTGATGACGTCGCCCTCGCGGATGGTGCCGTCCGCAGCGGAGCCCTCCTGCACCGTTCCGACCCGGAGCTCGGTCGGCAGGTCGTGGCCCTGGTGGATGAGCGCGGCGGCGACGGCGGACTGCTGCGACGACCGCATGTCGGCCTCGTCCTGCTGGTTCACCTGCTCGGTGGTGGTGCCCTCCGGGTAGACGGCGCTCGCGGGGATGACCGCCTCGGAGCGCGAGAACAGCGCGCGGATCACGCTCGTCCACGACGGGCGGTTCGTGGCGTCACCCTGGATGCCCACGGTGAGCATGTCGAGCGCGCCACCCGTCGGGTACGTCTCCGCCCCGTCGATCTGGATGAGCTCGACGTCCTTCGCGTCCTTGCCCTGCCCCTGCCGCTGCGTGCCGATCGTGTTGTAGACCGGCCCGGGCACCTCGATCAGGTAGGGGCTCGGCAGGAAGCTCGCCAGGAGTCCGAGCACGACCGCGCCGATGACGAACGCCCAGCCGACGGTGCGTGCGCGGGAACGGCGACGGGGCGCGGGGGCGAAGAGGGTCACGGACGTCCTTCCACGGGCGGGGCGCCCGCGGGTGCGGGCGGTGCACCCGCGCGCTGGCGGGTCGGTCGCCCGCGTGCTCGCAGGCTGTTCGCCCTCGGCGCAGCGGTCCGGGCGTCCCCTCGGGAGCATCCCGGGCGCTGCCCCGTGAGCAGCGGTTAGCGTAGTCGTCATGCCTGATCAACCGCAGCCGGGGCCGGACGACGACTTCCAGGAGATGCTGCGCAAGCTGCTCTCCGGAGAGGGACAGATCGACCCGTCGCAGCTCGCGGGCGCGGCCGGACTGCCGAACGACCCGGCGTTCGTGGCGAACCTGATGAGCCAGCTCCAGCGCGCGGCGCAGTCGGGCGGGGACGGCATCGACTTCTCGGTCGCGTCCGAGCGTGCGACCGCGATCGCGCGTGACGGCGGACACCCGGTCGACCCGGCGACCGCCCAGGCCTCGGACCAGGCGTTCCAGGTCGCCGCGCTCTGGCTGGACGAGGCCACGAGCGTCCCCGAGCTCACCGCGACGCCGAGCCTGTACACGCGGGAGCAGTGGGCGAAGGCCACGACCCCGGTCTGGGCGCAGATCGCCGAGCCGGTGGCGCTGAGCATCGCGAACGCCCTCACCGAGGCGATCGACCAGCGCGCGCCGGAGCAGCTCAAGGCCATGCTCGGCGACGTCTCGAAGGCGATGCGCGGCGTCGGCGGCGCCCTGTTCGCGATCCAGCTCGGCCAGGTCGTCGGGCAGCTGTCGAAGGAGGTCGTCTCAGGCGGCGACGTCGGCGTGCCGCTCCTGGACGAGCAGGTCGCCGCACTGCTGCCGCAGAACGTCGCCGAGTTCGCCGAGGGCCTCGACGTGCCCGAGGACGAGGTCCGGATCTACCTGGCTGTCCGTGAGCTCGCGCACGCCCGGCTCTTCCGCTCCGCCCGCTGGCTCCGGCTGCACATCATCTCGTCGATCACCGACTACGCACGGGGCATCCACATCCCGTTCGACCGGGTCGAGGAACTGGCCTCGGAGATCGACCCGACCAACCAGGAGCAGCTGCGCGACGCACTCGCGTCCGGGGCGCTCATCCCGCCGCGCACGCCCGAGCAGGAAGCCGCGCTCGGCCGGCTCGAGACGATGCTCGCGCTCGTCGAGGGCTGGGTCGACACGGTCACCGCCGCCGCGACCGTCCGGCTGCCGAAGTCCGACGCGATCGCAGAGATGGTCCGCCGTCGCCGTGCCGCCGGTGGTCCCGCGGAGTCGGCCTTTGCCACGCTCGTCGGCCTCGAGCTGCGCCCCCGCCGACTGCGCGAGGCCGCTGCGCTCTGGCAGCGCGTCACCGAGGAGTTCGGGGCCGAGGAGCGCGACGCCCTGTGGTCGCACTTCGACGCCGTGCCGACGTCCGAGGACGTGGACGACCCGGACGCCTTCGTGCTGCGGCTGCGGAACCCGGGTCGCTCCGCCGAGGACGACGCGTTCGACAAGGCGCTCGAGGACCTGCTCAACGACGCCTCCGGCGATCGCCCGCGCGAGGACGAGAGCGGCGGCATCGAGGACGAGGGCGGCCCCGCGGACGACCGCGCTACGGGCGACGACACCCCCGGCGCCGGACCCCGCTAGTTCTCCACAGATCGTGACGGCCGGTCCCCACGGGGCCGGCCGTTCCGCCAGCGTGGGTGCATGGGCATCCGCATCGACCCCACGCTCGAGTTCGTCTGGCGCGACCCGGGGACCGTGCAGCTCGGCGTCGACCCGCCGCGCGCCGTCGTCCCCGTCCCGACCGTGGCCGAGGAGCGCTTCCTCTGCGCGCTCCGGCGGGAGACGAGCCGCGACGCCCTGACCGCCCTCGCCGGGACGACGGGGTGCAGGCCCGAGGTGGCGGCCCGCGTGCTCGGTGACGCCTCCCCCGCCGTCGTCGACGTCCTGCCCGAGCCGCTCGCCCGGGTCGAGGTCCACGGGGACGGCGTCCTCGCCGACACCGTCGCCGAGATGCTCTCCGGCGAGGGCGTGACGGTGGCCCGGACGGCCGCGCCCCGCGGTGGGCCGGTCGTGCTGCCGGACCCGACCCCCGCACTCGCGGTGGTCGTCGTCGACCACGTCGTCGACCCGGCGCTCCGGTCGGCGTGGGCGCGGCGCGGGACCCCGCACCTGTCGCTCGTGGTCGGCGACGGACGGATCCGGCTCGGGCCGGTGGTCGTCCCGGGCGACGGCCCGTGCCTGCAGTGTGTCGAGTACGCCCGCGTGGACGAGGACCCGGCGTGGCCCGCGCTGGCCGCCCAGGTGTGGGGTCGGCCGGCAGCACCGCTGTCGCCCTGGCGACGCGCAGCGGTCGCGTCGGCCGCGGTGCGGATGCTCGTGCAGCGCCTGCCCCTGCGGACCCAGGTCCCCACGACGGACCAGGTCGTCTTCGACCGCGACGACCTGACGGTCAGCCTGCTGCCGGTGGCACAGCACCCTCGGTGCGCCTGTCGAGCGCTGCCAGGAACCGACTCGGCGCCCGGGCACCCCCGCGCGTGGAACCCTGCCGTGACCACGTGACGGTGACCGAGCGACGCGCGCGGGTCAGCCCGACGTAGAACAGCCGGCGCTCCTCGTCGACCTCGGCGTCGGTCGTGGCGTGGGAGATGGGCAGCAGCCCCTCGGCGGCGCCCACGACCACGACGTGGGGCCACTCCAGACCCTTCGAGGAGTGCATGGTGGCGAGGGTCACGGCGTCGAGCTCCGGCTCGTGGTGGGTCGCCGCACGGTCGACCAGGTCCTGCGTGAACTGCTGCATCGTCGTGCCGGCGGGCGCGGCCTCGGCCAGGCCCATGACCGCCTGCAACGCCTCCCACTGGTCGCGGACCGCGCCGGTGCCGTCCGGCGGCGTCGGGGTCCAGCCGCTCAGCTGCAGCACGAGCCCGACCCGGCGGGTGAGCTCGTCGTCGGTCTGCCGGACGGCCTCGCCGCGCATGTGGTGCACCGCGAGCTTCACCTCGGGCCGGTCGAAGAACCGCGTGCCGCCCTGCACCCGGTACGGGATGCCGGCGCGACCGAGGGCGGACTCGAGCGCGGCGGACTGCGCGCCGACGCGGAAGAGCACCGCGCAGTCGCCGAACGCCGCTCCCGACGCCACGAGCTCGCCGATGCGACGGGCGACGGTCTGCGCTTCGTCGCCGTCGTGCACGCAGGGCAGCACCTCCGGCTCCGGGCCCCGCTCGGTGGACTGCGCGACGAGGTCGAGCGCACCGGGCTGCCCGCGCATCAGGGTGTTCGCGGCGTGCACCACCTCGGGCGTCGACCGGTAGTTCCGTTCGAGGCGCACGACCGACCCGCGGGGGAACTCCGACCCGAAGCCCAGCAGGTACCGGCTCGACGCGCCCGCGAACGAGTAGATCGTCTGGCTGGCGTCACCGACCACGCACACGTCGTCGCGGCCGCCGAGCCACGCGCGCAGCAGGTCGTGCTGCACGGGCGAGACGTCCTGGTACTCGTCCACGACGAAGAACCGGTACTGCTGTCTGACGTACGAGGCCACCCGCGGCTCCGACTCGACCATGCCGAGCGTCGCGAGCAGGACGTCCTCGAAGTCGAGTTGCCGACGGTCGTCCTTGAGCTGCTCGTACGCCTTCATGAGGTCGATCACCCGCCGGGGCGGGGTGTCCCGCGGCATCACCCGGTCGGCCGCAGCGGCCTCGTACTCGTCGTAGGTGAGCATCTGCACCTTGCGCCACTCGACCTCGGCCGCGAGGTCGCGGAGCACCGGGGTGTCCACGTGGATCCCGACCGTGTCGGCGGCGTGCGCGATGACCCGACCCTTGGACTCCACGATGCGCGGGGCGTGCCCGCCGACGGTGTCCGGCCAGAAGTAGCTGAGCTGTGCCATCGCCGCGGCGTGGAAGGTCCGCGCCTGGACCGTCCCGGCGCCGAGCGCGCGCAGCCGCGACCGGAGTTCCCCGGCCGCCCGTGTCGTGAAGGTGAGCGCGAGGACGTGGTTCGGCGAGTACGTGCCGGTCGCGACCCCGTACGCGATCCGGTGGGTGATCGCCCGGGTCTTGCCGGTCCCTGCGCCGGCGAGCACGGCGACGGGGCCGAGCAACGTCCGGGCCACGGTCTGCTGCTCGGCGTCGAGCGCCGCGAGCAGTTCGTCCGGCGACGGCGGGCGCACCGGTGCGGCACCGGTCGACGCGCGGGGATCGGTCACGGCACGTCCAGCGGCCCGCCGTACCACTCCTCGATGATCGCGCGGGCGATCGACGTGCGGCCGGGCAGCAGCAGGGTGTCACCGGCACGCTCGCGGACCTCGTCGCGCGAGAACCACCGGACGTCGAGGATCTCGACGCCGTCCGGTCGAGCGGTCGAGGGATCGCCGTCCACGGCGCGTGCGCGGAAGCCGACCATGAGCGACGCGGGGAACGGCCAGGGCTGCGACCCGAGGTACTCGGGCTCCTCGACGCGCACGCCGGACTCCTCCCAGACCTCGCGGCGGACGGCGTCCTCGAGGGACTCCCCCGGTTCGACGAAGCCGGCGAGCAGCGAGTAGCGGTCGGCGTCCCACGCGGCGTTCGACCCGAGCAGGATGCGGTCGTCGGCGTCGGTGACCCCGACGATGATCGCCGCGTCGGTCCGCGGGAAGAGCTCGTGCCCCTCGGGGTCGCGGCGGACCCACCCGCCGCTGACGACGTCGGACGGCGAGCCGGTGCGCGGGGAGAACCCGTGCACGGCGTGCCAGTTCGCCATCGCGACGGCCTCGACCGCGAGGCCCTGGTCGCGGGCGGACAGCTCGGTGCCGAACATGCGCAGGCTCGACCACGCCTCGTCGTCGGGCTCGATCGCGGCGGCGGCCGTCGCGTCGAGCAGCGCGGCGGCGAAGCGCGTGCCGGCAGGAGCGTCGGCGGCGTCGGTGACCGCTCGGCCGAGGTAGAGCGTCACCGCGTGCTCGGGCACCGCGTCGGCGCCCACGAACCGGAGCGCGCCGTCGGCGTCACGGAGCAGCTCGGCACCGCGGACGGGCAGCCACCGGGTGTCCGGGTCGGCCCGCAGGACGCGGTCGAGGTCGGGGGTGGTCCGGAACTCCGCGTCGCGGTCGAGTTCGTTGCGGGACAGCGGGAGTCTGGCGGCGAACTCGACGGTCACGGCGGGGTGCTCCTCGATCGGGACGGGCTTCTCAACGGGACCCTGTGGACGGTGCCCGGGCTTGCACAGGCCAGCGTGGCGTGCGCTCCGGCACCGGACGCGGACCTACCCTGAGGGGCATGGCGGGATCCCAGTTCACTCTAGCCGCGTTGGCGACCACGGCCGTTCCCGGTCTGGTCGTCACGGGCACGCGCACACTCGGCTCGGCCGCCTCCGGTGACTACGAGTCGGCCGTCCTCCGCGACGCGGACGGCGCGCTCAGTGCGATCCGTCGCCCGCGCAACCAGCGGGCCGAGGCCCGGCAGTCCGCGGACCTCGTCGCGATCCGTGCCCTGAGCGCCGGCATCCGTTCGCGTCTGCCGTTCGCCGTCGCCGAGTACCGCGGTCAGGCGCCGATCGGTTCGACCCGGGCGATCGTCACGACCTACGTTCCGGGCATCCACCCGACGCTGCGCGACCTGACCGAGCGTCCCGACCTCGCGACCGCCGTCGGCCGTGCCGTCGCGGCCGTCCACCAGCTGCCGACGAGCTTCGTGACGGACGCGGGACTGCCGTCGCTCACCCCGTTCGAGGTCCTGCGCTCCGCCGTCTCCGTGATGGACCGCGCGGTCGCCACGAAGCTCGTGCCCGCCGCACTCGTCGAACGGTGGGAGGGCGCTGCGCGCGACCAGCAGCTCTGGCAGTTCACCCCGACGGTCGTGCACGGTGCGCTGGGCACCGGGGTCGTCCTGGTCGACGGCGACTCGGTCACCGGCGTCCTCGACTGGGGCGAGCTCCGACTCGGCGACCCCGCGAAGGACCTGGCCTGGGTGCTCGCCGGTCACCGCGACGCCTTCGACACCGTGATCAGTGCGTACGAGGCGAACGGCGGGGGTCGGGACCGCCAGCTCGCCCAGCGCGCCCGCGTCCACCACGAGCTCGAGACCGCCCAGTGGCTGCTGCACGGCGTGCAGGCGAAGAGCACCGAGGTGGTCGACGACGCGGTCGCGATGATGCACCGGCTGGTCGACGCCGTGCAGACCCCGAGCGCGGCGCCGCTGCAGTCGGTCTCCCCCGAGACGATGGAGATCGGCGAGGTCGAGCAGTTGCTGTCGTCGACCGAGCGTCGACACGGCTGACCCGGCCACCGCCCCGTCCGTCGCGACCACCCATCGGACGGGAGGCTCCCCGCGGCCCCGCCCCGCGCCTCCCGTCCGACACGGCGTCGGTCCACGTGCCGCAGCGGCCCAGCCCTGATCCGGCCGGCCGACGCACCGGGCCCGGCCGGTCGACGCACCCGGCCGGTCGACGCACCGGATCAGCCGAGTGCCTCCTGCCAGGCGCGCTCGAGACCGGCACGATCGAGCAGCGCCGTGGGCCGTACCTCGAGGTCGTCCGCGACGAAGTAGAAGACGGCGTCCACCTCGTCGACCGGTCGCCCGGTGAACTCGGCGTACGCCACCCGGTACAGCGCGAGCTGCAGCTGCCGCGCGGCCAGGTCCGCCGTGCCGGTCGGTGCCTTGCCGGTCTTCCAGTCCACCACCTCGGCGCGACCGTCGATCTCGTACACCGCGTCGAGCTTGCACACCACGCTGTGCCCGAGGAACGGGATGTGGATCTCGCGCTCGACCTCCACCGGGGTCAGGTCGGCCCAGCGTGACCGGGCGAAGGTCGCCTGGAACGCCGCCAGTCGTCGTGCGTCGTCGTCGGTGACCGCGGCGTCGGTCGAGGCGTCCACGGCCTCGTCCGCGTCGAGGTCGCGTTCGTCGTCCCACAGGTCGAGGGTCTCGAGCGAGCCACCGCTGCGCGCGCGCTGCTCGACCCACTGGTGGAAGAGCGTGCCGAGCCTGGTCGCACGGTACGGCCGCTCCGGCATGGGCCGGCGCAGGCGCTCGGCGACCGCGTCCGGCTGGCCGATGTAGTCCTTGAACCCCGAGGCCGGGACGCGGTGCGGGATCGCGACGCGGCGCCGGTCCGACCGTGCAGCCTGCCGTTCGGCGAGCAACAGGTCGATGTCCGCCGCGAAGCGCCCGGCCGCACCGGGGTTCGCGTTCCGGACGCGGTCGGCTGCCGCGAGGACCCGGGCACCCCGCTGCCCGAACGGCACGTGCGGCCAGGTCTGGGTCGCCCCGTCCCCACCGAGGGGGTTCTCCTCGTGCACGGTGCCGTCGGGGACGGCGTCGGCAGCGACGACCCCTGCCGCGACGAGGTCCCGGAGGTACCGACTCGGCGGCGTCGGCTTGACCCCGCCGGCCCACGACGACCCGGACACGAGCAGGTCGTGCCGTGCCCGCGTCAGCGCCACGTAGGTCAGCCGACGCTCCTCGTCCTCGTTCCGGGCCTTCACCTGCTCCTTGTAGGCCTCGATGGCGTCGACGACGCCCTTCTGGTCCGCGTGCCCCCGCCACTCGAGCCGCGGGAGCTCGTCGGCGTCTCCGCGGAACTCGTACGGCAGGCGGCCGAAGCCGAGCCACCCCGAGGATCCTTCCTGCGGTCGGGCGGGGAGCGCGCCCTCGACGAGCCGCGGCACCGCGACCGCGTCCCACTCCAGGCCCTTCGACCCGTGGATCGTCAGGATCTGCACCGTGCCGGCCTCCGGCTCCTCGGACCGCGGGCCCATGTCGTCGCGGCGGGCGGCGGCGTCGATCCAGCCGAGGAAGGCACCGAGGTCGGCGCGGTCGTCGGTCGTCACGAACCCGGCGAGCTCGTCGACGAACGCGTCGAGGAAGGCGGCGCTCCCCTGCTCGTGGGCGGCGACCTCGACGTCGAGCCGCATCTCCTGCACGACCAGGGTCACGAAGTCGACCAGGTCCCCGGCCGCCCGGGCCCGGAGCGCGGCGAGCTGCTGCCCGAGCTCGCGCATCCGCTGGCGGCCGGCGGGACTGATGCCCTCGAGGGCGCCGTGCTCGTCGGGGGCGCTCGCGACGAAGTCGAGCGCGTCGACGATCGATCCGTGCTCCCCGGCGGCGACGGACGCGCGGAACGCCGCGGTCAGCTCGTCGTCGAGGCGCTGCTGCGTGTGGTCGCGGCGGAACAGCCAGCGGGCGAGTTCGTGCAGCGCGGCGACGTCGGCGGCACCGACCCGCCACCGTGCGCCGGCGAGCAGGCGGATGAGGTCGTTGCCGGCCGCCGGGTCGTGGAGCACCCGGAGACACGCCACCAGGTCGACGATCTCGGGTCGCTGCAGGAGGCCGCCGGTGCCGAGCACGTGGAACGGCACCCGGTGTGCACCGAGCGCGGCGGTGAACGCCGACAGGTCCTTCCGCGAGCGCAGCAGCAGCGCCATCGAGCCCTCCGGCGAGGCACTCCGGCGTTCCGCGAACCAGCGGGCGACCGCGTCCGCCTCCTCGGGCAGGGTCTCGGGGAAGACGGCCGTCACCGTGCCGGCGTCCGCACCGGGTCGCGGCGCGAGTCGCTCCACGGCGACCTCCGACGCAGCCGACAGCGGGTCGACGACGGCGTTCGCGCCGGCGAGCACGTCGACCGGGTTGCGCCAGCTCGTGGACAGGGCGAAGGTCACCGGCGCCGGCGTTCCGGCACCGTCCGTCCCCGCGACCGGTGCGTCCGGTGCGACCGGTGCGTCCGGTGCGTCCGGTGCGACCGGTGCGACCGGTGCGACCGGTGCGACCGGTGCGACCGCGAAGTCGCGCGGGAAGCGGGCCAGGTTCGCCGCGCTCGCCCCGCGGAAGCCGTAGATCGACTGGTGCGGATCGCCGACCGCCATCACCGGGTGTCCGCGGAAGAGCCGGGCGAGGAAGCGTGTCTGCACCACGGAGGTGTCCTGGTACTCGTCGAGGAGCACCACACGGAACCGGCTCCGCAGGTCGTCGACCACCCGCGGGGCGGACTCGGCCGCGGCGAGCGCGAGGGCGATCTGGTCCGAGAACTCCACGAAGCCGCGGTCGACCTTCTGCCGTCGGAACTCCTCGACGAGGTCGACGAGCGGCTCCAGTGCTCCGATCGCTGCGACGGTGTCGGTCACGGCCTTGTAGGGGTTGCCCCTGGCGTTCCCGGGCAGCTCGAGCAGCGCGCCGAAGTCGATCGCGAAGCGACGCAGGTCGGCCGGGTCGACGAGGTGCTCGGACACCGCCCCGGCGAGGGCCACGACGGCAGCGGTCACGGTGTCGACGTCGCGGTCGAGCCCGGCGAGCCGGTCGTCCCGCGCACCGACGACCACCCGACGGGCGAGCTGCCAGGCGGAGGGCTCGGTGAGCACCTGGGACTCGCCGTCGCGTCCGACCAGCAGGGCGTTCTCGCGGAACACGGCGTTGGCGAACGCGTTGTAGGTGGAGACCGTCGGGGCCTCGAAGGCGTCGCCGGCGGTCAGGAGCCCGACGTCCTCGAGCGCACGGATCCGGTCGTTGATGCGCACGGACAGCTCACCGGCCGCCTTGCGGGTGAACGTCAGCCCGAGCACCTCGGCGGGACGGACGAACCCGTTCGCGAGCAACCACACCACCCGCGACGCCATCGTCTCCGTCTTGCCGCTGCCGGCTCCCGCGACGACGAGCGCGGGAGCGAGCGGCGACTCGATGACCGCACGCTGCTGGTCGGTCGGGCGCGGTCGGCCGAGGGCGTCGGCGATCGCGTCGGCGTCGTGGGCCGCCAGGGGCGCGTCGGCGTCGTGGGCCGCCGGGGGCGCGTCGGCGTCGTGGGCCGCCGGGGGTGCGGCGGTGTCGACACCTGCGTCGGCCCCGGGCTGCGTGTCGGTACCGGTCGTCACCAGGTCACCTCCCCCACCACGTGGATGCGGCACTCGACGCCGGTCCGCGCCCGGTCGCAGTGGTCGTCGACGTTCGCCAGGAAGGTCCGGCCGGCCATCCCCCGCGCGACGGCGTGCAACCGTTCCCGGTAGGCCTCGCGCGCCTCGTCGTCGAAGGCGTGCTGCGTGCGCTCCGAGTACGCCTGTCCCGAGCGGGGGTTCTGCACGAAGACGAGTCGGGCGTCGGCCATCGGCGCGCCCGCCGGGACCCCCTCGACCGCGCCGTCCTCGACCGCGAGCTGGTACGCGCCGAGCTGGGGGTGCTCCGGCATGTCGTTCTTCTCGCTCGGCATGGAGCGGCCGGTCTTCAGGTCGACGACGCTGACCCGCCCGTCGGGGTCGACCTCGATGCGGTCGATGCTGCCGCGCATCCGCGCCGGCCCGGTCACGAGTGCGAACGACGTCTCCGCGCCGAGCAGCCGTCGACCGGCGCTCGCGAACGTGCGCAGGTAGTCGCTGAGCCCCTCGATCATCCGCCGGGTCCGCGCGCGTTCGCGGTCGGCGACCCACGGCGACTCGAAGGTCAGCTCGTCCCAGCGCCCCTCCACGTGGTCCCACAGCGACTCGACGTCGACCGCGGTGGCCTGCTCCATCGCCTCGTGGACGATCGTCCCGATGCCCATCGCCGGGCTCGGCGCGCTGCCACCGAAGGTCTGCACGAACCAGTGCACCGGGCACTCCTCGAAGGTGCCGATGCGCGAGGGCGACACCGCGACCGTCGGGGCGACCGGCTCACCGTCCTCGTGCTCGGGCGCCGGCGGGGCGTCCAGGTCGACCAGCGGGTCCTCCGTCGTCGGCTCGGCCGTCCCGTACCACTCGTCCGGTGACGCACCGGCGACCCCGGCCTCGGCGAGCCGTGCGAGGGCGGATGCGGCCTCGTGGTCGCCCGAGGCGACGACGCGGCGCCGCAGCGAACCCGCCATGCCCCGGAGCGACAGCGGGTGCACGGTCGGTTGCCGGTCCGGCGGCACCGGGACGAGCCGGACGAAGGGCGACGGTGCCTCGTCGTCGTTGGCGACCGTGCCGATGACGACCTGGGTGGTGGCGCGGGAGACGGCGCGGGCGAACAACCGGAGCTCGTCCGCGATGACGGCTGCCCGGTCGTCGACGGTCTGGTCGTCGATGCCGGCGGCTGCGCGGACCAGCCCGTCCGGGTCGAGCAGGCTCCCCCGCACCCGGGTGTTCGGCCAGACACCGTCCTGGAGCCCGAGCACGACGACCACGTCGCACTCGAGCCCGATCGTGGCCGAGGGGGTGAGCACGCGCACGCGTCCGGCCGTGCGGTCGGGGCCGATGGAGTCCTCGGGCAGGTCGGCGCCGAGCAGGTCGTCGACGAACACCCGCGCGGGCGCGTCCGGGGTGCGCTCGACGAAGCGCTTCGCCGCGGTGAAGAGCCCGACGACGGCGTCGAGGTGCCGGTCGGCCTCGGCGGCCCCGACACCTCCTGCCGCGGACTGCCCGCCCCAGGCCGTCGCGAGGCCGCTGCGCTCCCACAGTCCCCACAGGATCTCCTCGATGCTGGCGTCCGCGGCGGCGTCCGCCCGCGCCTGCACGAGGCTGCGGGCGAGTCGGGTCGCGCGTCTGGCGAAGCCGGCGTCGACGGTGGCGAGCCGTTCGGGGGCACCGAGCGCCTCGACGAGCAGCTCGTCGGCGGTACGGGTCCCGCCGCCCGCGAGTTCCTCGCGACGCAGGGCGAGCCGGAGACGTCGCATAGCCAGGGTGTCCAGGCCCCCGAGGGGTCCGGTCGCGAACGACGTCGCCAGGTCGGCACCGAGCGGGAGCACCCCGAGCGCGACCGCGGCGGCGTCGAGCAGCGCCCGGGCAGCGCTGTCGTCACGCGGGCGCACCGGGGCGGCGCCGGCCGTCGCGGGCACCTCGGCGACGGACAGGGCACGCACGAGCTCCGGGATGGCCGCTCCGCTGCGGGTGACGACGGCCATCCGGTGCCACGGCACGCCGTCCAGCAGCCGGTGTTCACGGAGGCGCCGGGCGACGGCGACGACGAGCGCCGAACGGCTGCCGGCCTCGAGGTGCAGCACGGCGTCGCTCCGGGCACCGGTCGTCGACGCGACGGCGGTGCGCTGGCGTCCGGCCGCGGCGGCCCCGATGCGCGCCGTCACCGCGCCGACGAGCTCCCGGACCGGTACCGCGTGCCGGTGCACCGTGCCGAGCACGACCTCGTCGACGCGCGCCACACCGAGCCGGGTGGCCAGGCGTCCGAGCACGTCCGGCTCCGCACCGCGGAACGCCGAGGCCGCGATGTCCGGGTCCCCGAAGGCCACGACCTGCACCCCGGAGCGGGCGAGCGCCCCGAGCAGGGCGACCTCGCCCTCGACGAGTTCCTGCGTGTCGTCCACGACGACCAGGCGCAGCGCGGCGACACTCGCCGGGACCTCGTGTCGCAGCACCGCGGCGGTCGCGAAGGCCACGAGCTCCGCGGCGTCGAGACTGCTGCCACGGAAGGCCGTCACCGCTGCGCGGTACTCGTCCACGAAGTCACCGACGGCGCGCCACTCGGGGCGACCGCGCTCGTCGGCGAGCTCCCGCATGTCCTCGGGCTCCACCCCGGCGGCCACGGCGCGCATCATCACGTCGCGGAGTGCCGTGCGGAAGCCGGCCCGTTCCCGCACGACGGCGGTGATCGGCGCCGGCCACTCCGGTCCGACCCCGTCGGTCTCGTGCCCCGCGAGCAGGTCGGCGATGATGCGGTCCTGCTCGCCACCCGTGAGCAGCGTCGGCGGCTCCTGCCCCTGCAGCGCGGCGGCGTGCGCGACGACCTGGAAGGCCAGGGAGTTGACCGTCCGGGCGAGCGCGCCGGGGACCGCCCGGTCGACCGCGGCCGCCAGGCGATCGCGGAGCGCCGTGGCTGCGGTGCGGGCCGAGGTCAGCGCGAGCACCGTGGCGTGACCGTCCGGCGAGACCGCGTCCGGACGGGAGAGCCGGTCGGCGACGAGCCGCGCGAGCGTGGTGGTCTTGCCGGTGCCCGGCGCGCCGAGCACGGCGGCGTGCCGGCCCTCCGGCAGCGCGAGCACGGCGTCCTGCGCGGGGTCGGCGACGAGCGGGCGGACGACCCCGACGTCCTCGGGGAGGGTCGTCAGCGTGGTCCTGGGCACGCGGACACGGTACCGAGGACGGCCGACAGCAACGCTCGACGCACCGGGACCGCCGCTGGCGGTGCGCCCCCGGCGAACGCCCGGGCCGACGGGGTACCGCTCGGATACGCTGTGCTCGTGGACATCAAGATCGGCATCATCAACAGCCCGCGCGAGATCGCCTTCGAGACCGCCCAGAGCGCCGAGGAGATCGAGCAGGCCGTGGCAGCGGCCCTCGAGTCGCAGTCGACCCACCTCTCCCTCAAGGACGAGAAGGGCCGCCGGTTCATCGTGCCCGTCGCCTCGCTCGCCTACGTCGAGGTCGGCGCAGAGGAGTCCCGCCGCATCGGCTTCGTCGCCTGACGTGGAGCTGCTCTTCGCCGTGCTCGGCGGCCTCATCGCGGGGGCCGTCGCGCACGTCGTGGTTCCGTGGCGCTCGACGCGCGGCGCACTGCTCGGACCCGTCGTCGGCGGCGTCGTTGCGGCCGTCGTGTGGGAGGCCCTGACCTGGGCCGGTTGGCCGTACGACGGCGGATGGATCTGGGTCGTGGCCCTGGTGGGTGCCGGGGTCGTCGCCGTCGTGACCGAGTGGGTCCTGGGTCGTCGTCGCACGGCCGCAGACGAGCACGCCTTCGAGCGCGCACGCACCGAGCGCGTCTGACCGAGCAGGCCCGAGCGAGCGCGCCCCGGGCCGTCGACGCGGCCCGCGCCTCAGGCGGTCAGGCCGAGTGCGTCCATCCGCCGTGTGTGCGCAGCGATGAGCTCCGTCCACACCGGCTCGAGCTTCTCCTGGTCCTCACGGGCGTGGACCGCCAGCGCCGACCGTGCCACGAGCAGCGTGTCCCCCACGAGCCGCCGGCCCCACATCGCCAGGCGCGACCCGACGCGCGGGTCCTGCTCGATGTGCGCTGCCAGCTCCTCGACGACCGCCGGTTCCTCGCGCGCGTCGAACACCGTCCGCAACCGCTGTCGGACGTCGAGCGGCAGCGACCGGAGCAGGCTGCCGAAGAGGTCGTTGAGGATCCCTGCCGTCACGTAGCCCGTGAGCATCGACTCGTACCAGTCAGCGCCGCTCGTGCGCAGCAGGAAGCGGTCGATCGCCTCGCGGTGGGGCTCCATGAGCTCCGCCGGCGCCCACCCGCCTCGTTCGATCTCGGCGACGATCGTCCGGTGCCGCTCGAGCGCGGTCGTCGCGAGCACGCCCGTGACGAGTCGCCCGGACATCGTCGGCGCCGCGGCACCGGCTCGACCCATCGTCTCGTAGAGCGACAGCTGCAGGTAGGCCGCCTGCCCCAGGTACACGTCGAGCTCGGGACTCACGTCGTCCAGCTGCAGGCGCTCCACGGGCTTGGCGTTCCGCGGGTTCCGCGACGCCAGCCACGCGGCGGCGAGCTGCGCAGCGCGCTTCCGGTTCCACCACGACACCACGCCCCAAGCATACGGGCCGCGGGCACCACTCCCGCCCGGCGGGCGCTGTCCTCGCCCGCCGTCGGTAGACTGGCCTGGACTTCCACCAGGACTAAGGTGATTCTTTGACTTTCGCAGACCTCAACATCGAGCAGGACATCGTCGACGCGCTCGCGACGAAGGGCATCGCCGAGCCCTTCCCGATCCAGCAGCAGACGATCCCGCTCGCCCTCACCGGCCAGGACATCATCGGCCAGGCCAAGACGGGTACCGGCAAGACCTTCGGCTTCGGCCTGCCGCTGATCCAGCGTCTCGGCGCCGACCCGGAGCACGGCGTGAAGGCGCTCGTCGTCGTCCCGACCCGCGAGCTCGCGGTCCAGGTGACCGAGGACCTCGAGCTCGCCACCTCGAACCGGTCGACCACGATCGTGTCGATCTACGGCGGCAAGGCGTACGAGGGCCAGATCGAGCAGCTCAAGGCCGGCGCGCAGATCGTCGTCGGCACGCCCGGTCGCCTCATCGACCTGCAGCGCCAGCGCCTGCTCGACCTGTCGAAGGTGCAGGAGGTCGTGCTCGACGAAGCAGACCGCATGCTCGACCTCGGCTTCCTGTCGGACATCGAGCGCATCTTCCAGGCCGTCCCCGCGGTGCGCCACACCATGCTCTTCTCGGCGACGATGCCGGCTCCGATCGTGGCGCTGGCCCGACGGTTCATGACGCGCCCGGTGCACATCCGCGCGACGGACCCCGACGAGGGCCTGACGCAGGCGAACATCAAGCACGTCATCTACCGCGCACACTCGCTCGACAAGGACGAGGTCATCGCCCGCATCCTGCAGGCCGAGGGCCGCGGCAAGACCGTGATCTTCACGCGCACGAAGCGCGCCGCCGCGAAGCTCGTCGAGGAGCTGAAGGACCGTGGCTTCAACGCCGCCGCCGTCCACGGCGACCTCAACCAGGAGCAGCGCGAGCGCGCGATGGCGGCGTTCAAGGCCGGCAAGCGCGACGTGCTGATCGCGACCGACGTCGCGGCGCGCGGCATCGACGTGGACGACGTCACGCACGTCATCAACCACACGATCCCGGACGACCCGGACACCTACCTGCACCGCGCCGGCCGCACCGGTCGTGCCGGCAAGACGGGCATCGCGGTCACCTTCGTGGACTGGGACGACCTCCACAAGTGGACGCTCATCGACAAGGCCCTCGAGTTCGGCATCCCCGAGCCCGTCGAGACCTACTCGTCGTCGCCGCACCTGTTCGCCGACCTCGACATCCCCGCCGGGACGAAGGGCCGCCTGCCCGGTGCGCCCTCGCACGCGGCCGAGGCAGGTTCCTCCGCCGGCCGTGGCGCGCAGCGGACCGGTGACCGTCGCGGCTCCGAGCGCAGCGGTGATCGCCAGGGCGGCTCGCGTCCGCGCTCGCGTACCCGGTCGGGAGGCTCGTCCGACGCCGTCACGTCGGCTCCGGCCGCCGACTCCACGGGTCCTGACGCCGCGCAGCCCGCCGGCGAGGGCTCGACCACCGACGGGGCCGCGAAGCGCCGTCGCCGTCGTCGTCGCCGCAGCGGTTCCGCCGAGGCGACCACCTCGGCACCGCAGGGCACCGGCGAGGGCGAGTAGCGCCTCCCGTCCGAAGGCCCCGTCACTCACCTGACGGGGCCTTCGTCACGTCCGCGGGCCTGCCCGCCGGGGACCCCGACAGGGGCGGACGTCAGGCCAGGCGGGAGCCCGCTCCGTGCACCGGGTCGCTGCCGGTGGCCTGGTCGACGATGGCGTCGAAGGAGTGCCGCGCGGTCCGGTGCTCGCCGAACCGGTTCGGCTTGCCGGTGCCGTGGTAGTCGCTCGAGCCGGTGACGAACAGGTCGTAGCGACCGGCCCAGTCGAGCAGCGTCCGCTTGCCGTGAGCGAGGTTCTCGCGGTGGTCGACCTCGAGCCCGCCGAGGCCGGCGTCGACGAGGTCACGCAGCATGGGCTCGTCGATCACGATCCCGCGCGAGGACGCCGCCGGGTGCGCGATCACCGGCACGCCACCGGCTCCGCGGATGAGCTCGACGCCGCGCAGGGGCGTCGGCGCCTCGTGCGGTTCGTAGTAGCCGGAGGCCGGGTGCAGGATCCCGCGGAACGCCGCGCTGCGATCCGGCTCGAGCCCCCGGGCGACCAGGGCGTCGGCGATGTGCGGGCGACCGATGGTGGCGCCGTCGCGCGCCTGCGCGAGGACGTCGTCCCACGTGATCGGGTGGTCGCGACCGATGCGCTCGACCATGCGTCGTGCCCGCGCGAACCGGCCGTCGCGGATCCGGGCGGTCTCCGCGACCAGGGCCTCGTCGGTCGGGTCGACCAGGTAGCCGAGCACGTGCACGCTCCGGTGGCCGACGCGGGTGCTCAGCTCGAGGCCGGGGAGCAGCGACATCGGGCGGCCGCGGACGGCGGCGGTCGCCTCGTCCCAGCCGGCCGTCGTGTCGTGGTCCGTCAGGGCGACGCCGTCGAGGCCGGCAGCGGCGGCGGCAGTGACGAGCTCCGCCGGCCGCTCGGTGCCGTCGGACACGCTCGAGTGGGCGTGCAGGTCGATGAACGGATCGGGCACGTCGACCATGCTACCGACAGGTGAACAGCCGCTCAGGCCGGAGGGTCAGCTCGGTGCGATGATGGGTGACATGGCCGACACCACTCCTCGCGCGACGAGCAACCGATCCACCACCCCCGGGTCCTCGACCTTCAAGGACCACATCGCGTCGCAGTGGGCGGACCGGGAGCGCCCCACCCCCGAGCCGCGCGAGCAGTCGCCCTTCGCGGCGGAACGACGTGCTCGCATCTCGGAGCTGCACCCCGGACGCACGATCGTCGTCCCCGCGGGTCAGGCGAAGGTGCGGTCGAACGACTGCGACTACCCGTTCCGTCCGCACTCGACCTTCGCGCACCTGACCGGCTGGGGCACCGACACCGTCGTCGGCTCCGTCCTGGTGATGACCCCGAACGGGTCCGGTCACGACGCCACGCTGTACTTCCGCGCCACGGCCGGCCGTGACTCCGAGGAGTTCTACGCGAACCCCGAGATCGGTGAGTTCTGGGTCGGGCCCCGCCCCTCGCTCGACGAGGTCGCCGCCGACCTGGGTCTCGCGACGGCCGACCTCGGCGCCTTCGCCGGGGTGGCCGACGGCCTCGACGCATCCGTCCTGCTCGTCCGCGATGCCGACGCCGAGCTGACGCGCGCTCTCGACACCCGACTCGGCACGACGGTCGGCGGTGCGGACGCCGTGGACGGGGCCCCGGCGACCGAGGACGTGCTCTCCCGTGACCTGTCCGAGCTCCGGCTGGTCAAGGACGCGTACGAGGTGCGCGAGCTCCGGAAGGCCGTCGAGGCCACGGGGTCGGGCTTCGACGACGTCATCGCCGACTTCGACGCCGTGCTCGCGCACCCTCGCGGCGAGCGCATCGTCGAGGGCACGTTCAACCGTCGCGCACGGGCCGACGGCAACACGGTCGGCTACGACACGATCGCCGCGTCCGGCCACCACGCGTGCATCCTGCACTGGACCCGCAACGACGGCGCGGTGCAGCCGGGCGACCTGATCCTGATCGACGCCGGCGTCGAGGTCGACTCGTTCTACACCGCCGACATCACCCGGACGCTCCCCGTGTCGGGCACCTTCACCGACGTGCAGCGCATGGTCTACGAGGCCGTACTCGAAGCCGCCGACGCCGCGTTCGCGATCGTGAAGCCGGGCATCACCTTCCGCGAGGTGCACGCCACCGCGATGGAGGTCATCGCGAAGAAGACCGCCGAGTGGGGCTTCCTGCCCGGTACGGCCGAGGAGTCGCTGCAGCCGGACAACCAGTTCCACCGCCGCTACATGGTGCACGGGACGAGCCACCACCTCGGGCTCGACGTCCACGACTGCGCGAAGGCCCGTCGCGAGATGTACATCGACGGCGTCGTGCAAGCGGGCATGGTGTTCACGATCGAGCCCGGCCTGTACTTCCAGCAGGACGACCTGACCGTGCCCGAGGAGTTCCGCGGCATCGGCGTCCGGATCGAGGACGACGTCCTGGTGACCGAGGACGGCGCCGAGAACCTGTCGGTCGGCATCCCCCGGACCCCCTCGGAAGTGGAGGGGTGGATCGCCCGCACCGGCCGCTAGCCTGAGCGGGTGACGATGCCCGACGCCTCCCCCAGCACGACGTCCGCCCCGACCGACGGCCCGATCGCGCCGCGCGGGCTGGTGATCGACGTCGAGCACTTCGACTCGCCCGACGCACAGCGGCTCCGCGCCGCCCAGCGTCTCGAGATCGACCGGGCCTACGGCGGGGACACCGAACCGGGCGAGAAGCCGACGGCCGACTCGATCGCGGTCTTCTTCCTGGCCCGCGACGAGGACGGCACGCCCCTCGGCTGCGGTGGCCTGCGCCTGGTGCAGGACGGCATCGCCGAGGTGAAGCGGATGTACGTGCGGCCGGAGTCCCGCGGGGCCGGGGTGTCGAGCGCGATCCTCCGTCGCCTCGAGGAGGCCGCGATCGACCTGGGTTCCCCGGCGCTCGTGCTCGAGACCGGCGACGAGCAGAAGCGCGCGATCGGGTTCTACGAGCGCGAGGGCTTCCGCCGCATCGCGCAGTTCGGGCCCTACGTCGGAGCGGCGCGGTCGATGTGCTACTCGAAGGTGCTCTGACCACCGAGCCCTGACCGGCGACCCGTGACCGGAGCCCTGACCGGTCACGCGCCGCAACGGAGGACGCCCGCGTCGACGATCGTCGACGCGGGCGTCCTCCGGTTCGGTTCGGTCCCTCCGTCAGCCGCGCTCGCCGTCGCGGCGGTCGTCGGGTGCCGAGCCGGGTCGCTGGTCCGCACCGGCGGAGCGCTCGTCGGCTCCGTCGACGCGCTCCCCGTACTGCGGGGGCTGGCCCGGTCGTGACTGCGGGACACGCGGGTCCGACGTCGGCGCCGGCTGCTGCGCCGTCTGCGGGGTCTCGCCGTACCGGGGGCCGTCGTTCGTCCCGTACCGCGGGCCGTCGTCGGTCCCGTACCGCGGACCGGCGGCCGACGGGCCGGACTGCTGCGGGCCTCCAGGCCGGTGCTGCTGCGGCTGGTGCGGCGTCGCGTGCCCACCGTAGGGCGAGCCCTGCTGGGGGCCCGGACGCCACGGCTCCTGGCCCTGGGACGGACGGGCCTGCGAACCCGGCGCGCCAGGCTGCGGAGCGTCGTTCCAGTGCGTCGACGGCGTCGCGCCGTGCTGGCCGAGGATCCGCTGCGCCTGGCCGGTGAGCTGCGGGTCGACGACGATCTGGTAGTTCGTGGCGAGCACCTGGTGCACGCTCGTGAAGTCCCGCTGCCGCTTCGTGATCGCGAACGAGACGATGCCGTACAGCATGCCGAACGCGGCACCGATGATCGCCGCGGCGATGATCAGCCCGCCCGCCGTCGGTGAGAACAGCGTCAGGACGATGCCGAAGAAGATGCCGAGCCAGAGACCGGAGAGCGCGCCCGCGATGGCCGCACGGCCGTATGTCATCTTCCCGGTGACGCGCTCGACGGTCTTCAGGTCGTTGCCGACGATCGAGATCTTGGCGACGGGGAAGTCCGCCTCGGCGAGCTTCGCGACGACGCGCTGGGCATCGGGGTAGCTGTCGTAGGTGCCGAGGACGTCCCCACGCGGCAGCGTCGGGAAGGCCTGGGCGGTGCGTCCGGCGAACGGGCTCTGGTTGCTCACCCAGCCATCATCCACCGGGCACCTTGCGATCACACGTGCGCCTCCCGGGAACCTCCGGGGCAGGGGCGCAGCGGCTGGTGCACCGAGCCGCGCGTCCCCTCGGTGTGCGCAGGGTGCGCTCGTCCCCGGCCCGCGCGGCAGCGACTACGCTGGACGGGTGAGCGCCACGAAGGTCTTCGTCGCCCGCCTCGCCGGGTGCTCCGTCTTCGACCCCGCGGGCGACCGCGTCGGTCGCGTCCGGGACGTCCTGGTCGTGTACCGCCGCGTCGACGCCCCGCACGTCGTCGGGCTCATCGTCGAGGTGCCCGGCAAGCGCCGCATCTTCCTCAGCATCGGCCGCGTCACGTCGATCGGCGCCGGTCAGGTCATCACCACCGGCATCGTCAACATGCGTCGCTTCGAGCAGCGCGGGGGTGAGGTGCGCGTCATCGCGGAGATGCTCGGCCGCAAGGTCCTGCTGACGCGCGACCGCATCCGCGCCACGATCGAGGACGTCGCGATCGAGGACCGCGGACAGGGCGACTGGGAGGTGTCGCAGCTCTTCCTCCGCAAGCCGAAGACGACGCCGTCGCCGTTCGGCAAGGGCCCGACGACGTTCGCCACGTGGAACGAGGTCACCGAGGACGAGCTCCCCGGCGAGGCCCAGTCCGCCGAGCACGTGATCGCCGCCTACTCCGACCTGGTCCCGGCCGACCTGGCGTCGACGCTCCTCGACCTGCCCGAGGAGCGCCGGTTCGAGGTCGCCGAGGAGCTCCCCGACGACCGGCTCGCCGACGTGCTCGAGGAGATGCCCGACCAGGAGCGCATCGAGATCCTGACCCGGCTCGAGGACGCCCGCGCAGCCGACGTCCTCGACCAGATGCAGCCCGACGACGCCGCAGACGTGCTCGCGCAGTTCCCCGACGACCGGAGCGAGGCGCTGCTGCAGCTCATGGAGCCGGAGGAGGCGCAGGACGTCCGCATGCTCCTCGAGTACGAGCCGGACACCGCGGGTGGTCTCATGACCACCGAACCCGTCATCGTCTCCGCGGACGCGACCGTGGCCGAGGGGCTGGCGCTCATCCGCCGGCACGAGCTCGCCCCGGCGCTCGGCGCGAGCGTGTGCGTGGTGCTGCCGCCCTACGAACCGCCGACCGGTCGGTTCCTCGGGCTCGTGCACTTCCAGCGCATGCTCCGGTACCCGCCGAACGAGCGCCTCGGCACGCTCATCGACCAGCAGACCGAGCCGGTCCGCGTCGACGCGAGCGCGGCCGAGGTCACGCGCGTGATGGCGACCTACAACCTCGTGTCCGTCCCCGTGGTCGACGACGCCCACCGTCTGGTCGGGGTGGTGACGATCGACGATGTCCTCGACCACGTCCTGCCGGACGACTGGCGAAGTCACGGCGAGGGGGATGCCCCCTCGCGACTCCGCCAACGCCAGCGCAAGACGCCCGTGACGACGGGGAGGAGGACCACCCGTGGCCCGAACGGATGACAACCGCCAGGAGCGACTCGACTCGCCGAAGGGCATGCGCACACGCGTGCTCCCGACCCGCCGCCGTGGTCGTGGCGACACCTTCGGTCGTGCGACCGAGGGCATCGCCCGCGGCATGGGGACGCCCTGGTTCCTGGTCGGTCTGACGCTCTTCTGTGCCCTGTGGATGGGCTACAACACCCTGGCGCCGAAGCCGCTGCAGTTCGACTCGGCTGCGATCGGCTTCACCGCGCTCACCCTGGTGCTCTCACTGCAGGCCTCGTACGCGGCACCGCTCATCCTGCTCGCGCAGAACCGGCAGGACGACCGCGACCGCGTGCAGTTCGAGCAGGACCGCCAGCGCGCCGAGCGCAACCTCGCCGACACCGAGTACCTGGCCCGCGAGGTCGTCGCCCTCCGTCTGGCGATGCGGGAGATGGCGTCGAAGGACTTCATCCGCGCCGAGATCCGGTCACTGCTCGAGGAGCTCGACCGGCGGGACGCCGAGGAGGCAGCGCTGCGCGCCGACTCCGTCGACGACGGTGAGGGAGCGGCGAGCACGCGTGGCTGACGGCACCGCAGCGACGCCCGACGAGCAGCTCGGCGCCGCGGTCCTCGCTGCGCTCGGTCGCGTGATCGACCCCGAGATCCGCCGCCCCGTCACGGAGCTCGACATGATCCGCGGGGTCGACGTCCGGCCGGGAGGCTCGGTGCGGGTCGACCTGCAGCTCACGATCGTCGGGTGCCCCGCCGCCGACACCATCGAGCGCGACGTGCGATCGGCCGCCGGTTCCGTGGACGGCGTGCACCACGTCGAGGTCGACGTCGACGTCATGAGCCCGGCGACCCGCGCCGCCCTCACCGAACGCCTCCGTGCCGGCCGGCCGCGCGGCGTGCAGTTCACCCCGGACTCCCTGACCCGCGTGATCGCCGTCACGAGCGGCAAGGGCGGGGTCGGGAAGTCGACGGTCACCGTCAACCTGGCCGTCGCGCTCGCAGCGGCCGGTCAGCGGGTCGGCATCGTCGACGTCGACGTGCACGGCTTCAGCGTGCCCGGCCTGATGGGGTTGACCGACGAGCACGGCGTCGCACCACGACCGACCCGTGTGGACAGCATGATCCTGCCGCCGGTCGCCCACGAGGTGAAGGTCGTCTCGATCGGCATGTTCGTCGACGACGTCTCGACCGCGGTGTCCTGGCGTGGACCGATGCTGCACCGCACGGTCTCGCAGTTCCTGACCGACGTGTGGTTCGGCGACCTCGACGTGCTCCTGCTCGACCTGCCGCCCGGCACCGGCGACGTGGCGATCTCGGTCGGGCAGCTGCTCCCCCACGCCGAGGTGCTCGTCGTCACGACGCCCCAGGCCGCGGCCGCCGACGTCGCCGAGCGGAGCGGGGTCGTCGCACGGCAGACCGGGCAGAAGGTCATCGGTGTGGTCGAGAACATGGCCGGGCTCGTGCAGCCCGACGGCAGCGTCCTGCACCTGTTCGGCGAGGGCGGCGGCGACGAGACCGCCGCTCGGCTCTCCCGGGGGCAGGACATCCCCGTGCCGGTCCTCGGCCGCGTCCCCCTGTCGGTCCCGCTCCGGGAGGGCGGCGACGGCGGCGTCCCGGTCGTGCTCGGCGCCCCGGAGGACCCCGCCGCGGTCGCCCTGCGGTCCGTCGCCGAGACCATCACCACGATGGGACGGGGCCTGGCCGGACGGAAGCTCGGGCTCAGCCTGTCCTGAGCGATCGTCGCGCACGGGCCGATGCGCCCGCTAGCGTGGCCGCATGGACAGCTCCGACCACGTCAGCGTCGACTGGGACGCCGCCCGCGCGACGAACCGCGCGAACTGGGACGACCGGGTCCCCATCCACGAGGGCGCGTACGACGTCGCCGCGCTCGACGACCCGGCACACCGGTCGGACGTCGTGCGCGACGACCTGCCCGCGCTCACGCCGTGGCTGCCCGGCGGCACGCTCACGGGGCTCGACGTCTGCCACCTGCAGTGCCACATCGGCACCGACACGGTCTCGCTGGCCCGCGAGGGTGCACGCCTCACCGGGGTCGACTTCTCGGCACCGGCGCTCGCGTCGGCAGCGGCCCTGGCCGACCGGCTCGGCCTCGACGTCACGTGGGTGGAGACCGACGTCCTCGACGCCCGCGCGGCCGTCACGGGCGACTTCGACGTCGTCTACACGAGCATCGGCACGATCTGCTGGCTCCCGGACCTCGACCGCTGGGCCGCGCAGGTCGCGGGGCTCCTCCGGCCGGGCGGGGTGTTCTTCATCCGCGACGGACACCCCGCGCTGTACGCCCTGGACGAGGACGCGCCGGAGCTCGCGACGCGACACCGGTACTTCCCCGACGGCACGGCCCAGCAGTGGGAGGACGCGGGCACCTACGTCGGCGAGGGCACCGTCGCGAACACCCGGACGTACGAGTGGCCGCACCCACTGTCCGAGGTCGTCAACGCCCTGCTCGGCGCCGGACTGCGTCTCCGCCGACTGGACGAGGGGCGCTCCCTGCCGTGGCGGTTCAGCCCGCGCATGGAGGAGGACGGCCACGGTTCGTGGGTGTGGCCCGCCCCGGACCGCGACCGGATCCCGACGACGTTCACGATCGTCGCGACGCGTGATTGAGAACGGACGGGAGCCGCGTCAGGTCGCCTCGGTGTCGAAGGGGGCCGGCTCGCCCTCGGCGAGCGGCACCACCGGCGCCGTCGCACGCACCTTCGACGCGGTGACCTGCGCGGTCTCCACCGCGGCCGTGCTGCCGGCGGCGGTGCCCCCGGAGTCGAGCAGGGCGTCGCGGATGATGCGACGGGGGTCGTACTGCCGGGGGTCGAGCTTCTGCCAGTCGACGTCGTCGAACTCGGGGCCCATCTCCTCGCGCATGCGGTCCTTCGCGGTGTCCGCGAACCGGCGGATCGCCTTGACGAACTCGGCGAGCTTCTGCGCGTACATCGGCAGGCGCTGCGGCCCGAGCAGCAGCACCGCGATGATCCCGATGATCAGGATCTTGTTGAAGTCGATGGACACGGCAACGAGCGTAACCCGTCCCACTGCGCCGCACCCGTAGAGTTGTCTCCCGAACGGAGTGTGCGTGTCAGAGAAAGAGTCGAACTGGAAGTTCGCCGAGGACATCGTCTCGGAGCCCGAGGTGATCGCGCGAGCGCGAGAGCACTCCCTCGAACTCGGGGTCGAAGCCGTCTCCCCCGCGATCGGCGCCCAGATCGCCGTGGTCGCAGCGGCATCGCGCGCGACGAGCATGATCGAGATCGGCACCGGGCTCGGCGTCTCGGGACTCTACCTGCTGCGCGGCGCGCCCGATGCGACCCTCACGACGATCGACGTCGAGGTCGACCACCAGCAGTACGCCCGTGACGCCTACGTCGCCGCCGGCACGGCACCCTCGCGCGTCCGGCTCATCCCGGGTCGGGCGAACCAGGTGCTGCCCCGGATGAACGAGGCGTCGTACGACGTCGTCCTCGTCGACGCCGACCCCGAGCACGTGATCGAGTACGTGGAGCACGGACTCCGCCTCGCGCGCGTCGGGGGCACCGTGCTCGTGCCGCACGCGCTCTGGCGCGGTCGCGTCGCGGACCCGGTGCGTCGGGACCGCGCGACGACGGACTTCCGACTGCTGCTCACCGAGGTCTCGACCTCGGGCGCGGTGCGGAGTGCGCTCTCCCCCGCCGGGGACGGGCTGCTGCAGATGACGAAGGTCTCGGCCTGACCCGCCGGACGTCCTGACCCGGCGGACGTCCTGGACCGCCGAACATCCTGATCCGATGGACGTCCTGGATCGACGGACGTCGCGGCCCGGTCTGCCGGTTCCGTCGGCCACGACGCACACGAGAGGCCCGGAGCGTACGCGCTCCGGGCCTCTCGTCGTGGTGCGTCGACGGACTAGGCGGAGACGACCTCTGCCAGTGCGTCGTGGAGTTCCTTGGCCTCGGCGTCGTTGACCGAGACCACCAGGCGGCCTCCACCTTCGAGCGGAACCCGCACGATGATGAGTCGACCCTCCTTGACAGCCTCCATCGGCCCGTCACCGGTCCTCGGCTTCATCGCTGCCATCAGATGTCCCCTTTCGTGCAGAAGATGCAGGCCCATTATCCCGTACCGAGGGGGCAACTGCGAAACCGCCCAGGTTGGGGGTGTCGGAATGCGACGTTCTCGCGGCTCCGGGTGGTCACCTTGGCGTGTGCCGAACATCCGCTCCATGCTGCGTCCACAGGTCGATCCGGTCGTCGAGGCGGTGCCGAGGGGCATGCGCATCGCCGGAGCGTTCTCGTGGCGCTTCCTCGTGGTGGTGGCTGCCCTCGCCGTCGTCGTCGCCCTCGTGGTCCTGCTGCAGGACATCCTCGTGCCGTTCCTGGTCGGGCTGCTCGTCTGCGCACTGCTCGCCCCCTTCTCGGCGTTCCTGCAACGTCACCGGTGGCCGAAGTGGCTCGCCGTGCTCACGGCCTGCATCTCGGTCGTGGTCGTCCTCGGTGTCCTGGCGCTCGTCGTGACGGCGCAGATCCGCTACGACCTGCCGACGCTCGAGCGTCGACTGACGAGCAACGTGCAGACCTTCCAGACCCTGCTCGCGTCCGAGCCGTTCGGCATCACCTCGGCGCAGGTCACGAAGTACCTGGCGGAGGCGACGAAGTTCCTGCAGACCCACGTCGCGTCGATCCTGTCCGGGGCCGCCGAGGCGGGCAGCGGGCTGGTGCACGCGCTCGAGGGGCTGTTCATCGTGGTGTTCACGACGATCTTCGTGCTCATCGACGGCCGCCGGATCTGGTCGTGGGTGGTGCGGATCTTCCCGCGACGCTCGCGCGGACGCATCGACGCCGCGGGTCAGGCGGGGTGGAAGACCCTCACCAGCTTCATCCGCGTGCAGCTCGTCGTCGCGGTGACGGACGCACTCGGCATCGTCATCGGCGCGCTCGCGCTCGGCCTCCCGCTCGCCGTCCCGATCGGCGTGATCGTGTTCTTCGGCGCGTTCGTCCCGGTGGTCGGGGCGATCGTCGCCGGCATCGTCGCCGTGCTCATCGCGCTGGTCTTCAACGGACTGGTGCCGGCGCTGGTCATGCTCGCCGTGGTGGTGGTGGTCCAGCAGCTCGAGAGCCACGTGCTGCACCCGTTCCTGACCGGCTCGGCCGTCCGGGTGCACCCGCTCGGCGTCGTGCTCGGTGTGACCGCGGGCACCACGATCGCCGGCGTCGTCGGAGCCTTCTTCGCCGTGCCGTTCATCGCGACGGTGAACGCGATGGTGCACGCCGCGGCCGACTGGCGCCCGGGCGAGGACCCCTCGGCGACACCCGCCGCCGAGGACTCAGACGACCGCGAGGTCGATCACGGCGGCGTCCAGTCGTAGCCGTCGACCCACCAGCAGGTGTACAGCCAGACGAACTGCAGACCGAGACCGACCGCGACCACCAGCACCCGGTAGCCCGACGACCGCGGGAGGGCCACGATGCCGAGGAGCGGCGCGATCGGCAGCAGGATGCGCCAGGTGCTCGACTGCGGGAAGAACACGGCGAGCAGGTACACGACGTAGGCCACGCCCCACAACCGCAGCTCGAGGCCGACGCGCCGCACGGCGGGGTGCGCGACGAACACCGCGAACCCGACGAGCGCCACGGCGAGCAGGATCGCGCCCGCCGGCTGCCCGAACCACCAGCCGGCGCCCTGGATCCACGGCGCGAACGGGACGAGTTCCCGCCACCCGATGTACGACGACCGCCAGGCGAGCTCGGTGTCGGTGTACGCCTTCGGGACCCCGGTCACCGCCCACGCGATCGCCGGCCAGGCGAGTCCGACGAGCCCCGAGACCGCACCCACGACGAGTGGCGGCAGAGCGGTGCGCAGGGTCGGCCGCTCCACCTCGCGCACCCATGACGGCCGGATCGTCCAGGCGGCCAGGAACAGCACCACGAGGAACGCGAACGCGAGCCCGGTCGGTCGGGTCATCCCGAGCAGCAGCACGACCGGCAGCATCGTCCACCAGCGGCGGTCCACCATCAGCAGCAGGGCGACCAGGAGCAGGAAGAGCCCCATCGCCTCGGCGTAGGCGACCTGGAACACGGCGGACACCGGCGCGACGCAGAACAGCACCGTGGCGAACGTCGCCCGGCCGTCGTCGAGGAAGCGGCCCATCAGCCGTCGGAACACCAGCGCAGCGCCCCACCCGGCGACCAGCGACACGGTGACCGCGACGGCCTCGAACGACGCCCCGGTCAGCACCATGAGCCCTCGGACGAGGAACGGGTACGCGGGCATGAACGCCCACGCGTTCTCGGTGACGTGGCCCGCGGCGTCCACCGGCAGGGTCGACGGGTACCCGTTCGACGCGATCACCCGGTACCAGGCGCCGTCCCAGATCGATGCGAAGGACAGGTACGACGGACGCGCACCGGTGAACGAGTTGGCGGTCTGCACACCGGCGAAGGCCAGGAGCACCGCCCCCGTCACGAGACGCGCGACCACGTAGACGACGGTGACCCGGACCCACCAGGGCACGAGCCGGTAGCGCGCGCGCCAGCGGCCGGCGCCGTGGAGCCCCGCGACGGTGCGCGCGGGGCCGGTGGTCACGCCGTCAGCCACCGACGCAGGCCGTCCTCGACCGCGGTGATCTGGTCGACGGGGACCTGCTCGTCGTCGTGGTGGGCGAAGACCGGCTCGCCGGGACCGTAGTTGACCGCCGGGACCCCGAGCGCCGAGAAGCGGGCGACGTCGGTCCACCCGTACTTCGGGCGCGGGGCCGGGCCGCCGACCGCTGCGACGAACTGCTGCGCGAGCGGCGCGTCGAGCCCGGGGCGGGCGCCGGCGGCGAGGTCGACGATCTGCACGTCGTACCCGGCGAACAGCTCTCGGATGTGCGCGACCGCCTCGTCCGCGCTGCGCGACGGCGCGAAGCGGTAGTTCACGTGCACCATGGCCTCGTCCGGGATGACGTTGCCGGCGATCCCGCCGGTGATGCCCACGGCGTTGAGCCCCTCGCGGTACTCGAGCCCGTCGACCGTCACGGTGCGCGGTTCGTACGCCGCGAGCGTCGCCAGGATCGGTGCGGTCTTGTGGATCGCGTTGTCGCCGATCCAGCTGCGTGCGCTGTGGGAGCGCTTGCCGGAGGTCCGGACCTCGGCGCGGAGGTTGCCGTTGCACCCGCCCTCGATCTGGGCCCCCGACGGCTCACCGAGGATCGCGAAGTCGCCCGCGAGCAGCTCGGGACGGGTCCGCGCCAGCCGACCGAGGCCGTTCAGGGAGTCGCTCACCTCCTCGTGGTCGTAGAACACCCACGTGACGTCGACGTTCGGCTCGGTCAGGTCGTGCGCGAGCTTGAGCTGCACGGCGCACCCGGCCTTCATGTCGACCGTGCCGCGACCCCAGAGGATCTCGGTGCCGTCGTCCGCGGTCCGGAACTCGGTGGGCAGGTTGCCGTTGAGCGGCACCGTGTCGATGTGCCCGGCGATCACGACCCGGCGCTCGCGACCGAGCTGCGTGCGTGCCACGATCGCATCGCCGTCGCGCACGACGTCGAGGTGGGGCAGCGATGACAGCGCCGCCTCGATCGCGTCGGCGAGGGGTCCTTCGTTCCCCGACACCGACTCGATGTCGCAGACGGCGCGCGTGATGTCGATGGACGAGGCGGTGAGGTCGAGCTGCTCCGGCATGCGGTCAGCGTACCGGCCGCGTCCCTCAGCGGACGGTGAGGCGACCACCGGTGGACGGTGCTGATCCGTCCACAGCACCCGCGCCTCCAGGCCGGCCTGGTCGCGTCACCGACGTTCTCCACAGACCGTCTCCCCGGACGGGTCGCCGACCGGCCCGCTCGCTACCCTGGTGGCGTGACCGACGCGACCGCTGCCACCGACCGACCCACGCACGCCTGGGGCCACGGCCTCGCGACGATCGCCGCCGACGGCACCGTCCTCGACACCTGGTACCCCGAGACGCACCTCGGTGCGCGTCCGGCCGACACGGTGTTCCCGCCCGAGCTCGAGGCGCACGTCGGCGACGACCCCCGGCGCGAGGTCCGGATCGAGGCGGTGACGACCGAGATCGTCATCGACGACGCACCGACCAGCACGCCCGATGCGTACCTGCGGCTGCACCTGCTCAGCCACCTGCACGTCCGGCCGAACACCGTCTCGCTCGACGGCGTCTTCGGTCACCTGCCGATCGTCGCCTGGACCAACGCCGGCCCGGTGCACCCGGACGCCCTCGTCCGCCTGCGTCCGGTCCTGCAGCGCGCGGGCATCGCGGTGCACGCGGTCGACAAGTTCCCCCGCCTGCTCGACTACGTCGTGCCGGACCGGGTGCGCATCGGCGACGCCAACCGGGTGCGGCTGGGCGCACACCTGGCTCCCGGCACGACCGTCATGCACGAGGGCTTCGTGAACTTCAACGCCGGCACGCTCGGTGACGCCATGATCGAGGGTCGGGTGTCGCAGGGGGTCGTCGTCGGAGACGGCACCGACATCGGTGGGGGTGCGTCGATCATGGGGACCCTGTCCGGCGGCGGGACGCACCGGGTGTCGCTGGGCGAGCGGGCGCTCCTCGGGGCGAACGCCGGCCTCGGCATCTCGCTCGGGGACGACTCCGTGATCGAGGCCGGACTCTACGTGACGGCCGGCACCAAGGTCGTCCTGGTGGGTGTCGCACCGAACCCGGACGGCACGCCGCGCACCGTGAAGGCCGCAGAGCTGTCGGGCGTGCCGAACGTGCTGTTCCGGCGCAACTCGCTCTCCGGTGCGGTCGAGGCCCTGCAGCGCCAGGGCCAGGGCATCCAGCTCAACACGGCGCTGCACGCGTAGCGCGGCTCCCGACGAGACCGACGGCATGGGGGCGACGATCGCGGGGCCGCACGGACCGGTGCCCGTCCGGCAGTACGGACGCCCGGGCCGACCCACCTTGGTGTGGTTGCACGGGGGCGGGTTCTTCCGCGGCGGCCTCGACCAACCGGAGTCGCACGCCGTCGCCACCGCGGTGGCCGCCCACGGGCTCGCCGTCGTGACCGTCGACTACCGCCTCGCTCCGCTGCCCGGGCTGCCCTGGGTCGGACGCCGGGGGGCTCGGCCCCGGGCGCGGTGGCCCCACGCGCACGACGACGTGCTCGCGGTGGTCCGACACACGAGGGCGCACACCGACGGGCCGCTGCTGCTCGGTGGGGCGAGCGCGGGGGCGTGCCTCGCGTCCGCCGCGACACTCGGCCTGCTCGATGCCGGCGACCCGCCGGAGGGCGTCGTCCTCGCGTACGGCTTCCACCACGCCCGACTCCCCCGCGACCGCGCCGTGCAGCGCACCGTCCGCGGACACCGCCGTGTGACGCACGCCCCGTGGGCCCTCGACGTCGCGAACCGGAACGCGGTGCCCCGGACGGCACTCGGGCAGCGGACGGCGTTCGCCGGCGGACAGGACCTGACCGGCTTCCCGCCCGCCTTCGTCGTCGACGCCGCGTCCGACGCGATGCGGGCGTCGGGCGAGCGGTTCGCTGCCGAACTCGTCTCGGCGGGCACGTCGGTGGAGCGACACGTCCTGCCCGATCGGCACGCCTTCCTGAACCGACCGGGCACGCCCGCGTTCCGTGCGGCCGTCGACCGGCTCGGGACCTGGGCGACGGCGACGGGCCGGTTCCCGTCGGCGGTGCGCCGCGCCTGCTGACCGCCGCGCCTGAGCGCGGCGCCTGACCGCCGCTCCCGAGCGCCGCTCCTGAGCGCCGCGAGGAGTTCGCCGCGTGCCGGGTGACGCCGCCGGGGACCGACGGACCCCGGGCGCACTCACGGAACCGGGCGCACCCAGCAGAACCGGGCGCACCCAGCAGAACCGGGCGTACCCAGCAGAACCGGGCGTACCCAGCAGAACCGGGCGTACCTGATCCGCAGGATCGACCAGGTACGCCCGGTTCCGCCTGCCATGGCACGCGTGTCGGGAAGGAACGAGCTGCGCACCGGACGGGAGGCGCGGTGCCAGCCCGCACCGCGCCTCCCGTCCGGCGCGCGCAGTTGCGCTCAGGTCACCGAGCGGGCAGGACACGCCGCGCGTCTCCTGCCGAGCGGGCAGGAACCGTCGCCGGACGACGCCGAGCGTCACAGAAATAGCCCGCTCGCGGCTCGCGACCGTCGAGCGTGACGGAAGAGGCCCGCTTGCGGGGCGCGAGCGGGCCTTCGGACCGGGGCCGGACGTCAGCGAGCGGGCAGGTCCCGCTCCGGGTGCCCCACGTAGAGCTGCTGCGGGCGGCCGATCTTGTTGAGCGGGTCGTTGTTGAGCTCACGCCACTGGGCGATCCACCCCGGCAGACGCCCGATGGCGAACAACACCGTGAACATGCGCGGCGGGAAGCCCATCGCCCGGTAGATGATGCCCGTGTAGAAGTCGACGTTCGGGTAGAGCTTGCGGCTGACGAAGTACTCGTCCTCGAGCGCGATCTGCTCGAGCTCCATCGCGATGTCGAGCAGGTCGTCCTGCACCCCGAGCGACTGCAGCACCTCGTGCGCGGACTCCTTCACGAGCTTCGCGCGCGGGTCGTAGTTCTTGTAGACGCGGTGCCCGAAGCCCATGAGCTTCACCCCGCGCTCCTTGTTCTTCACCCGCTCGACGAAGCGCGACACCGGCTCACCGGAGTCCTTGATCTGCTGCAGCATCTCGAGCACGGCCTCGTTCGCGCCACCGTGCAGCGGCCCGTACAGCGCGTTGATGCCGGCGGAGATCGACGCGAACATGTTCGCCTTCGTCGAGCCGACCAGGCGCACGGTCGAGGTGGAGGCGTTCTGCTCGTGGTCCTCGTGCAGGATGAGGAGCCGCTCGAGCGCCTTCGACAGCACCGGGTTCGGCTCGTACGGCTCGGCCATCGTGCCGAAGTTCAGCCGGAGGAAGTTGTCGACGAACGACAGCTTGTTGTCCGGGTAGAGGAACGCCTGCCCGATCGCCTTCTTGTGCGCGTAGGCGGCGATGACCGGGAGCTTCGCGAGGAGCCGGACGGTCTGCAGCTCGACCTTCTCGGGGTCGTCGACGTCCATGTCGTCCTCGTAGTACGTGGACAGTGCGCTCACGGCGCTCGACAGCACCGACATCGGGTGCGCCGAGTGCGGCAGTGCGTCGAAGAGGCGGCGGAGGTCCTCGTGCAGCAGCGTGTGCCGACGGATGCGGGCGTCGAAGTCGTCGAGCTCGTCCTTCGTGGGGAGCTCGCCGTAGATGAGGAGCCACGCGACCTCGAGGTAGGTGCACCCCGATGCGACCTGGTCGATCGGGTACCCGCGGTAGCGCAGGATCCCCTGGTCGCCGTCGATGTACGTGATGGCGCTCTTGGTCGCGCCGGTGTTGACGAAGCCGTAGTCGAGCGTGTTCAGCCCGGTCTGCTTCTTCAGCGAGGAGATGTCGATGGCGGACGCGCCGTCGACGCTCGGCAGGATCGGGAACTCCGCCGTGCCACCCGGGAACGTCAGTGTCGCCGTCTCCGTCGACTCCGCGGCGGCGGGGCTCACGGGGACGGGCGTGGTGGGCGGTGTGGCCGTCTTCTGAGCGTCGTTGGCAGTGTCAGTCACGACGACAGCCTAACTGCGCCGACTGTCGGTCGTGCACCACCGGAAGGCGGAGATCTGGTGGATTCCACGGATTGTGCGGGGAGCGCACAGCGGTCCCACCCCTCGTCACGACCGGGAGGCGCGGCCCACCTCGATCAGGACGCGGCCAGTCTCCGGGTGCTCGCCAGCCGCTGCGCCGCGGCCGCGATCCGGTCGTCGGTCGCGGTGAGCGCCACCCGGACGTGCTCCGCCCCGGCGGGCCCGTAGAAAGTGCCCGGTGCGACGAGGATGCCCCGTTCCGCCAGCCAGCCGACCGTGTCGAGCGCGGGCTCGCCGCGGGTCGCCCAGAGGTAGAGTCCGGCCTCGCTGTGGTCGATCCGGAAGCCCGCTCCTTCGAGTGCCCGTCGGAGCATGTTCCGACGGGCCCGGTAGCGGGCCTTCTGCTGCTGCACGTGCCTGTCGTCGGCGAGGGCAACGATCATCGCGTCCTGGACCGGCAGCGGCGGCATCATGCCGGTGTGCTTCCGGACCGCCAGCACGTCGGCCAGGATCGCGGCGTCCCCCGCGACGAAGGCAGCACGGTACCCGGCGAGGTTCGACTGCTTCGACAGCGAGTACACGCTGAGCACACCGTCCACCCGGTCGCCGACGACCTGGGGGTCGAGGATCGAGGGTGTCGGCGACGCGTCGTACGGCGGCTCCCACCCGAGCTCGGCGTAGCACTCGTCACCGACGATCACGGCGCCGAGCTCCCGCGCCCGTGCGACCGCGGCGCGCAGCTGTTCGACGGACAGCACGCGACCGTCCGGGTTGCCGGGCGAGTTCAGCCACACGAGCTTCGTGCTCTCCGGCCATGCGGCGGGGTCGTCCGATGCCAGCGCGTCGGCCCGAACGAGCGCGGCTCCGAGCTCGTAGGTCGGGTACGCGGCCTCCGGGAACACGACGGTGTCCCCCGGGCCGATCCCGAGCCAGAGCGCGAGCCCGGCGATGAACTCCTTCGAGCCGATGGTCGGGAGCACCTGCTCGGGCGTCAGCGTGATGCCCTGCCGACGGCCGTACCAGTCGGCGATCGCCTCGCGCAGCGCGGGCGTGCCGGCGACCTGCGGATAGGCGTGCGCGTCGGTGGCACCCGCCAGGGCCCGTCGGACGACCTCGGGGGTCGGGTCGACGGGCGAACCGACGCTGAGGTCGACGATGCCGCCCTCGTACGCCGCTGCGCGCTGCTTGAACGGGACGAGCTGGTCCCAGGGGAAGTCGGGGAGGTCGAGCGCCACGGAGCGGTCCGGGGTCAGCCGCGCGGGGGCTGGGCTGTGACGACGGGGTGGTCCTTGTGGATCACACCGACCTTGGCAGCACCGCCGGGCGAACCGACCTCGTCGAAGAACTCGACGTTGGCCTTGTAGTAGTCGGCCCACTCGTCCGGCAGGTCGTCCTCGTAGTAGATCGCCTCGACCGGGCAGACCGGCTCGCACGCACCACAGTCGACGCACTCGTCGGGGTGGATGTACAGCGACCGGTCACCCTCGTAGATGCAGTCGACCGGGCATTCGTCGATGCAGGCGCGGTCCTTGACGTCGACACAGGGCTGGGCGATCACGTAGGTCACGGTGCGGGTGCTCCCTTCGGACTGAGCGTGGTCGAGTCTACTCGCGGCGCCCGGGAGCCCCGGACCGCGCGGTGTCCGTGGACGATGCGGCAGCCGTCCCGGCCCCGGCTCCGGCTCCGGACGCCGACGCCGCCGCGGCGCGGGCTCGCAGCCCCGACAGGTCGGGCCAGGCGAGGGCGAACGCCGCGATCGCCGCCGGCGCGAAGGTCCAGACGTAGCCGGCGAGGTTCGCGAGCACCAGCGGGGACGACTGCCCGCCGACGCTCACGAGCACCTGCGTCGCGACGATGATCCCGATGCCGGCCGCTGCGACCATCGCCCGCGAGCGGTACAGGAGGCGCAGTCCCACCACGAGTCCGAGCACGATGAGCGTCGTCAGGACCATGCCGACCGGGAAGCCCGCGAGCCGCTGCTGGTGCGTGACGGTCCCGAGTGCTCCGACGACGAGCCCGGCGACCGCCGCGACGACGACCGCCGTCACCTTCCCCTGAGGGGTGAGCTCGGCGAAGGTCTCGGGAGCGTGGGGCACCGGGTCGGCGTCGTGCCGGAACGCCTCGACCGCGGGGGCCTCCTGCCGGACGCCGTGGGGCATCACCCAGGTCAGGCGCTGCGGGTCCGTCGGGTCCACGGGGTCGATGGCGACCTGCGACCGGTACTGCTCGACGGCGGCGCGGACCTTCGCCCGGACGGGGACGACGTCGACGGTCAGGTCGACCTCGTCCGACGTCGGGTCGACGATCATCGAGAAGTGGACCTCCTCTGCCCGGGCCGCGTACCGGGCAGCGTGGTGCACCCGCACGTGGTCCGGGTGGCCGTACCCGCCGTCGTCGGCGTAGCTGACCACCGCGTCGGCGCCGGTGGAGCGGATCGCCGCGCGCACGTCGTCGACGACCTCGCCCAGGTCCGCCGCGGTGAGCGAGTCGGCCGGGGCGTCGTCGGCGGCCGTCGCGCGTCCGTCCGGTCCCCACTGCATGCCGGAGTCGCTGTACCGCCGCTCGGGCAGGTCGGTGGGACGTGCTCCCCGGCCGCCGAGCCACAGGTGTGCCGGACCGCCGAGCGCGGCCAGCGCGGCGGCGATCTCGGTCTCGCGGTGTGCCGCGACACGGGGGCCGTCACCGAAGAGCGGCGCCAGGGCCTCGGTGAGCATCTCGCCGCGCTCGCCCCGCGTGGCGGTGAGCACCGTCACCTCGGCGCCGAGCTCGAGCAGGGTGGCGATGGTGCCGCCGGACGACAGGGTCTCGTCGTCGGGATGGGCGTGCACGAACAGGACGCGCTCGGGACGCGGTGCGGGAGCCTTGGACATCGCGTCCCAGGGTACTTCGCTAGCGGGGCGTGACGATGTACGTCGCGGTGACGCCGTCCGACGACTCGGACACCGTCAGCACCACGCGGTACGCGTCGCTGCGGAACATCCCGAACGCGCTCGACGTGTCCGCACGCTTCGCGGACTCGGTGTACCCGGCGGCAGCGAGCTGCTCGGCGGCCGCCGCGAAGTCGTCGACCGAGGCCACGCGGACCTGCACCACCCAGCCGGAACCGTTCGGCCCGGCCCCACCGCCGAGCACGGTTCCGTCGACGAGCGGGACGTCGGGGGTCGGGAAGCCGTCCGGCACCCTGCCGTCGCTCGTCACGCCCGTGCCCGACAGTGCCGCGTCGAGGGCGCCGTCGATGCCGCCCGCGACCGAGGCCATGCCGTCCTGCACGGCCTTGCCGTCGATGCCCTGCACGGTCTCGCTGACGTTCGAGGCGACCGACGAGCCGAGGTCGGTCGCCTGGCGCACCGCGTCGGCGGAGCAGCCGGTCAGGCCCGCGAGGGCGATCCCCGCGGTCACGGCGGCGATGAGGGTCCGGGTCGTGCGCATGCGGACACCCTAGGTGGACTGCCGGGAGGCGCGGCGTGCGTTCCCTGGGAAGTCTCCCGTCCGCCGCGCCGCCGGTCAGGACAGGTAGGTGCGGGCGGCTGCCGTCAGGGCGTCCACGCCGACCGGGATCGCCGTCTCGGCCTGCGGCGCGTAGAACGGCGAGTGGTTGCTCGGGATCTCCTCGCCGCGGCGGAACAGCTCCGGATCGGTGATGCCGGTGAACCAGTACACGAGCGGCACCCCCGCCGCGGTGGCGAGCTGGCCGACGTCCTCCGACGCCATCGCCAGCCCGATCTCCAGGTCGCGCGCACCGGGCACGACGGGACGGATCGCCTCGAGCACGCGCTTCGCCGCCTCGGGGTCGTTCACGGTCACCTCGGCACCCGGGGCACGCTCGATGGTCGGCGCGGCGAGGCCGCCCGCCTCGCTCTCGGCCCGCACGATGCGCTCGATCGAGGCGATGATCCGCTCGCGGGTCTCCTCGTTCCGAGCGCGCGTCGAGATCTCGATGACGGCCTGGTCCGGGATGATGTTCGGCCGGGTCCCGGCGTGGAAGGCGCCGACGGTGACGACGCCGGCGTCGGACGGCGAGACCTCGCGGGAGACGACCGTCTGCAGCCGCACGACGGCGCTCGCGGCGGTGACGATCGGGTCGAGCGAGGCCTGCGGCGCCGAACCGTGCGCGCCGCGGCCGTTGAACGTGACCGTCAGCCGGTCGCTCGACGCCATGACCGGTCCGCTGCCGACCGCGACGATCCCGACCGGCGCGGGGGCGGAGTGCTGCCCCAGCACGACCTCCGGCTGCGGGAAGCGCTCGACCAGGCCGTCCTCGATCATCGCGCGGGCACCGGAGATGACCTCTTCCGCGGGCTGGAAGACGGCGACCACCGTGCCGTGCCACGCGTCACGGGTGTCGACGAGGCGCTCGAGGGTCCCGAGCAGCCACGTGACGTGGATGTCGTGTCCGCAGGCGTGCATCGTCGGGACCTCGACGCCCTCGTCGTCGCGGCCGGTGTGCGTGCTCGCGTAGGACAGCCCCGTGCGCTCCTGCACGGGCAGGCCGTCGATGTCGGCGCGGAGCCACACGACCGGCCCGTCGCCGTTCGCCAGGACGCCCACGACGCCCGTGCCGCCGACGCCCGTGGTGACCTCGATCCCACCGATCTCGGCCAGTCGGTCGGCGATCACACCGGCGGTGCGGTGCTCCTGGAAGCCGAGCTCCGGGTGGGCGTGCAGGTCCTGGTACAGGGAGAGGAGATCGAGGGTCACCCGTCCACCGTAACCCCGGAGCCGGAGGGCGCGGACGCCGACGGCCCGGCCACCTCGACGAGGTGACCGGGCCGTCGGACGGAGGCAGTGCCTCCAGGCTGTCGCGGAGTTACGCGTCCTGGCGCTTCAGGCGGGCGTACGCGCGCTGACGGGCCTGAGCGTCGAGCTCGACCTTGCGGATGCGCACGTTGTCGGGGGTGACCTCGACGCACTCGTCCTCGCGCGCGAACTCCAGGCACTCCTCGAGGGAGAGCTGGCGCGACGGCGTCATCGACTCGAAGGAGTCGGCGTTCGCCGAACGCATGTTCGTGAGCTTCTTCTCCTTCGTGATGTTCACGTCCATGTCGTCGGCGCGCGAGTTCTCGCCGATGACCATGCCCTCGTAGACCTCCTCCGTCGGGTTGACGAAGAACGTCATGCGCTCCTGCAGGTTCGTGATGGCGAACGGCGTCACGACACCGGCGCGGTCGGAGACGATCGAGCCGTTGATGCGGGTCTGGATCGGGCCCGCCCAGTCGTCGTAGCCGTGCGAGATCGCGTTCGCGATGCCCGTGCCACGGGTCTCGGTGAGGAACGACGTGCGGAAGCCGATGAGGCCACGCGACGGCACGATGAACTCCATGCGGATCCAGCCGGTGCCGTGGTTCGTCATGTTCTCCATGCGACCCTTGCGCGCGGCCATGAGCTGCGTGATCGCGCCGAGGTGCTCCTCCGGCGTGTCGATCGTCATGTGCTCGTAGGGCTCCTGGAGCTTGCCGTTCTCGTCACGCTTCGTGACGACCTGCGGCTTGCCCACGGTGAGCTCGAAGCCCTCGCGGCGCATCTGCTCGACCAGGATGGCGAGCGCCAGCTCACCACGGCCCTGGACCTCCCAGGTGTCCGGACGCCCGATGTCCTGCACCTTGAGCGACACGTTGCCGATGAGCTCGCGGTCGAGGCGGTCCTTGACCATGCGCGCGGTCAGCTTGTGGCCCTTGACCTTGCCGACGAGCGGGCTCGTGTTCGTCCCGATGGTCATCGAGATGGCGGGGTCGTCGACCGTGATGGTCGGCAGCGGGCGGACGTCCTCGGGGTCGGACAGCGTCTCGCCGATGGTGATGGTGTCGAAGCCGGCGACGGCGACGATGTCACCGGGGCCTGCGGACTCGGCCGGGAAGCGGTCGAGTGCCTTCGTGATGAGCAGCTCGGTGATGCGGGCGTTCGCGACGGTGCCGTCGTGCTTGACCCATGCGACCGTCTGCCCCTTCTTCATCGTGCCGTGGAAGATGCGGAGCAGCGCGAGGCGGCCGAGGAACGGCGAGGCGTCGAGGTTGGTGACGTGCGCCTGCAGCGGGTGCTCGTCGTCGTACGTCGGCGCCGGCACGTGCTGCAGGATCGCCTCGAACAGCGGCTCGAGGTCGTCGTTGTCGGGCAGCTCGCCGTCGTTCGGCTTGTTGCGGCTCGCGGCACCGGCACGACCGGACGCGTAGACGACCGGGACGTCGAGGATCGCGTCGAGGTCGAGGTCGTCGACCTCGTCCGACAGGTCGGAGGCCAGGCCGAGGAGCAGGTCCTGCGACTCGGAGACGACCTCGTCGATGCGGGAGTCCGGGCGGTCCGTCTTGTTGACGAGCAGGATCACCGGGAGCTTCGCAGCGAGCGCCTTGCGCAGCACGAAGCGGGTCTGGGGCAGCGGGCCCTCGGACGCGTCGACGAGCAGCACGACACCGTCGACCATGGAGAGGCCGCGCTCGACCTCACCACCGAAGTCGGCGTGGCCGGGGGTGTCGATCACGTTGATCGTGATGCGGCCACCCGGGTTGAACTCCTCGGCGTGCTCCCCGTTGTAGAGCACCGAGGTGTTCTTCGCGAGGATGGTGATGCCCTTCTCGCGCTCGAGGTCGTTCGAGTCCATCATCCGGTCTTCGCCCTCGAAGTGGGCGTCGAACGAGTTGGTCTGCGTGAGCATCGCGTCGACGAGGGTGGTCTTGCCGTGGTCGACGTGTGCCACGATGGCGACGTTGCGCAGGTCGGACCGGGTGGCGAGCGCCATACAGGACATCCTTCAAGTGTTCGGAGAAGATCGGGCGGCCGACGGCGGCTCTCGCGCCGTGGTGGCACTGCCCGTGGGTGGGCTGGAACGCCCGACACGCCAGTCTACCGGTAGTTCGCAACCCTGAGGAGTACAGCGCATGACCCGACGGCGGACGTGGACCGAGATCACGATCGTCCTCATGCTCTCACTGGGCGGCAGCGCCCTGTACTCGGTGCTCCAGATCATCGACGACCTGTCGCAGACGACGCCCCTCGGCGAGCAGTCGACGGCGCTGAACACGTCCACCACGACCGTGCAGTACGTCGACCTCGCGCGGCAGCTCGTCGGCATCGCGGTCGACCTGGCCCCGGTCGCGCTGGTCTGCTACCTCCTCTGGAGCGCGAGGCGCCCGCACCTCCACCGGCTCGGCATCGACCGGTTCCGGGCGCGGCCGGACCTCGGCGGAGCAGCCCTCATCGCGCTCGGCATCGGCATCCCCGGACTCGCGCTCTACTTCACCGGTCGCGCACTCGGCGTCACGGTGGACGTCGACCCGGCGGCGCTGAACACCTACTGGTGGACGATCCCCGTCCTGCTGCTCTCGGCCGTCCGGTCCGGGCTGCAGGAGGAGGTCATCGTGATCGGGTACCTGTACGAGCGACTCGGCGGGCTCGGGTGGGGGCGGTGGCAGGTCATCCTGTCGACCGCGGTCCTGCGCGGGAGCTACCACCTGTACCAGGGGTTCGGGGCGTTCGTGGGGAACGCGGTGATGGGCGTCGTGTTCGGGTGGATCTACACGAGGTGGGGGCGGCTGCTCCCGCTCGTCATCACGCACTGCCTGCTCGACGCCGTCGTCTTCGTGGGCTACCCCTTCGTCGCCCAGGCGTTCCCGGGACTGTTCCGGTGAGCGCACCGAGGTGGGGTCGACTGCCCGGTGGACTGCGCGACCTGACGGCCGCCGACGGCGTCGCCATCGCGGCGGCCTACCGCGACGACGAGATCTGCCGCTGGCTCCCGGTCCCGCGGGGCCTGCCGCCCGAGGCGTACGGAGCCTGGGCCGACGAGGCCGCGGCGCTCCGCGCATCCGGCGACGGCCTCCGTCTCGCCATCGAGTGGGCGGGTGGTCTGGCCGGGTCGATCGAGGTCAGACGTGTCGACCGCCGGGCCCGGAGCTGCGAACTCAGCTACTGGTCGGTGCCCGATCGGCGCCGCACCGGTGGGACCGCGGCAGCCGTCCGCACCCTGGCGGACCACCTCGTCACGTCGGCGGACTTCCGTCGCGTGGAGCTGCGGATCGCACCGGGCAACGCTGCGTCCCTCGCCCTCGCGCGCCGAGCCGGTTTCGTCCCCGAGGGGACGCTGCGGCGCGCCGGGTTCCTCGGTGACGGGTCGGTGGTCGACCTCACCGTGTGGTCGCGCACAGACCGGGACGTGGGCCGGTGACGGACGGGAGGCGCGGTACCGACCGGCACCGCGCCTTCCGTCCGTCGGCTGGTCACGCGACCAGCTGCGGCACCTGCTCCGGGTAGTGGCACGCCGCACGGTGATCGCGCTCCGCGCCGGCGCGCGGCGCCTTCTCGGGCACCTCGTCGCGGCACCGCGCCTGCTGCGCCTCGGGCAGCATCGCGTAGAGCGGGCAGCGCGAGCGGAACCGGCAGCCGGTCGGGCGCTCGGTCGGGCTGGGCGGGTCCCCCGGCAGCAGGATCGTCCGCCGTGCGCGCTCCACGACGGGATCCGGCACCGGGACCGCCGACATGAGCGCAGCCGTGTACGGGTGCATCGGGCGCTCGAAGACCTCGTCGACCGCACCCTCCTCGACGGTGCGGCCCAGGTACATCACGCTCACCCGGTCCGCGACGTGCCGGATCACCGACAGGTCGTGCGACACGAACAGGTACGACAACCCGAGTCGTGCCTTGAGGTCGGCGAGCAGGTTGAGCACCCCGGCCTGGATCGACACGTCGAGCGCGGAGACCGGCTCGTCGAGCACGATGAGCTCCGGCTCGGTCGCGAGCGCCCGAGCGATCGAGATGCGCTGCCGCTGCCCGCCGGAGAACTCGTGCGGGTAGCGGTCGGCCTCGGCGGCACGGAGCCCCACGAGCCCGAGGAGCTCCGGCACCCGCTCGGCGATGCGGTCCGACGAGGCGCCGATGGCCCGGAGCGGTTCGGCGACGACGTCGTACACGGACATGCGCGGGTCGAGGCTCGCTGCGGGGTCCTGGAACACCATCGAGATGCGCTGCCGCAGCTGCTTCGACGCCGTGACCGGCTGTCCGAAGAGCTCGACCGTGCCGTGCTCGGGCCGCTCGAGGTCCATCAGCTGGTGCAGGGTCGTCGACTTGCCGGACCCCGACTCCCCGACCAGCCCGAGCGTCTCGCCCGTGCGGATGTCGAGGTCGACGCCGTCCACCGCGTAGACCTCGCCGACCTTGCGCTTGAACACCGATCCCTTGACGAGCGGGAACGTCTTCGTCAGCCCCTCGACCTGGACGACGGCGGGGCGCTGCTCGCGGGCGGCGGGTGTGGTGACCGCGACGCCGGTGTCCGGGATCTCGGGCAGCCGGAAGATCGCGCCGGCGTCGGCGTGGGCCTCGGCGACCTCCTCGTACCGGTGGCAGGCGACGGCGTGCGGCACCGAGGTGTCGACCGGCCCTTCTCCGGGGACACCGGCCGCCACGTCGACCGCGGCGAGCGGCGGTTCCGACCCACGGCAGACGGCGGCGGCGAGCGGGCACCGGTCGGCGAACGGGCAGGCGTCGGGCAGCCCGATGAGCGACGGCGGCGACCCGGGGATCGGGACCAGCGGCTCGCCGCTCGACTCGTCGAGCCGGGGCAGCGCGCCGATGAGGCCGATCGTGTAGGGCATGCGTGGTCGGGCGAACAGCTCGTCCGCACTCGCGGTCTCGACGATCCGCCCGGCGTACATCACGGCGATGCGGTCGGCGATGCCGGCGATCACCCCGAGGTCGTGGCTGACGAACACCAGGGCGGCACCGGTCTCGCGCTGCGCGGTGCGGAGCACGTCGATGATCTGGGCCTGGATCGTCACGTCCAGTGCCGTGGTCGGTTCGTCGGCCAGGATCACGTCCGGGTCGTTCGCCATGGCCATCGCGATCATCGCGCGCTGCCGCATGCCACCGGAGAACTCGTGCGGGAAGGCGTCCACGCGCTGCGCGGCCTGCGGGATGCCGACGAGCTCGAGCAGCTCGATCGCCCGGGCGCGTGCGTCCTGCTTCGAGGCACCCCGGTGCACGCGGACGGTCTCGGCGATCTGCTCACCGATCGTGTACACGGGCGTGAAGGCGGACAGCGGGTCCTGGAAGACCATGGCGACCTTGGCTCCGCGCAGCTTGCTCAGCTGCTTGTCGCTGCGGCCGAGGAGCTCCTGCCCCTCGAGCGCGATCGACCCCGTGACCTTCGTGGTCTCCGGCAGCAGTCCGAGGATCGCCATGCTCGTGACGGACTTGCCCGAACCGGACTCGCCGACGATGCCGAGGACCTCGCCCCGCCGGAGCTCGAGGTCGACCCCCCGAACGGCGTGCACGACGCCGCGCGGGGTCGGGAACCGGACGTCGAGGTCGCGGACGCGGAGCAGCGGTTCGGTCGTGGTGGTCGTCGTGGTGGTGGTGCTCATGCGCCGGCCCCTGCCTGCGTGGTGATGGTCGCGGCGTCGACCGCGGCCTGGTTCTGGTCGCGCTTCCGACCGCTCCGCTTCTGCTTCTTGCCCGTCGCCGACGTCGGGTCGAGCGCGTCGCGCAGCCCGTCGCCGAGCAGGTTCGCCGCGATGGCGAAGACCACGAGCGCACCGGCCGCGAAGAAGAACAGCCACGGGCTGGTGAGCGCGGCGTCCTGGTTCTGCGCGATGAGCGTGCCCAGCGAGACGTCCGGTGCCTGCACGCCGAAGCCGAAGTAGCTGAGACTCGTCTCGGACAACACCGCGGCGCCGACCTGGATCGTGCCGTCGATGATGAGGAAGGACGCCACGTTCGGCAGGATGTGCCGGACGATGATCCGGAACGGTCCGATGCCCATGTACCGGGCGGCGCGCACGAACTCGCGCTCCTTCACCGACAGCGTCATCGAGCGGACGACCCTGGCGGTGATCATCCAGCCGAAGCCCGCGATGAGGGCGACCAGGACGATCCAGCCCGAGTTCTGGATGCGTGGGCTGATGATCGCGATGATGAGGAACGACGGCAGCACGAGCAGCATGTCGACGAAGAACATCACGATCCGGTCGACCCAGCCGCCGAAGTACCCGGCCGCGGCACCCGTCAGGGCAGCGATCGCCGTCGAGAACACCGCGACGAGCAGGCCGATGAGCAGGCTCTTCTGCATCCCCCGCGCGGTCTGCGCGAAGACGTCCTGCCCGATGCCGTTCGTGCCGAACCAGTGCGTCCCGCTCGGCGGCTGCGAGAACGCGGTGTAGTCGATCTGCGAGTAGCCGTACGGGCTCACGAGCGGCCCGATGAACGCGAAGGCGAAGAGCAGCACGATCACGACGAGGCCGATCCCGGCCCCGCGGTTCATGAAGGTGCGGACGACGGTCTGCACGAAGCGGTTGCGCTGCTTCCCGCCGGGCTTCGGGCTGCCGGGCAACGGTGTGTCGGACCGACCGACGGTCGTGCCGTCGACGGGTTCGATCCGGGTGTCGGTCATGTCAGTTCCTCCGCACGCGGGGATCGAGGACGGCGGTGAGGGTGTCCGCGAGGAACCCGGCGATGAGCACCATCACCGACGCGAACAGCGAGTACGCCGTGACCGCGTTCACGTCGTTGTTGTTCACCGAGTCGATGAACCACGCACCGAGGCCGTTCCACCCGAAGATCTTCTCGGTGAAGATCGCTCCGGTCAGGATGCCCAGGAAGCCGTAGGCGAAGAGGGTCGTCATCGGGAGGAGCGCCGTCCGGAGCCCGTGCTTGAACGTCGCCTGCCGTTTCGTCAGGCCCTTCGCGCGCGCGGTCCGCAGGAAGTCCGAACCGAGCACGTCGAGCATCGTCGCCCGCTGGTACCGGCTGTAGATCGCGATGAGCCCGAGTGCGATCGAGATTGTCGGCAGGAGCAGGTGCACGCCGCGGTCGAAGAACAGGTCGATCCAGCTCCCGCTGAGCCCCGGGGTGGCCTCACCGGTGAAGTTGATGAGCTGGGTCCCGGTGTCCTGGTTGAGCTTCGTCGCCCCGATCTTCAGGAACACGGCCGTCAGGAACACCGGTGTCGAGATGAGCACGATCGAGATGATCGCGCTCACCCGGTCCGAGATCCGGTACTGCCGGACGGCGTTCCAGACGCCGAGCAGCACCCCGAGCAGGATGCCGACGATCGTGCCCACCAGCAGCAGGCGGAGACTCACCCCCAGGCGCGGCCAGAACTGGTCGGTCACGGGGCGGTCCTGGATCGTCCGCCCCATGTCTCCCTGCACGACGTCGCCGAGCCAGTGCCCGTACCGCACGACGATCGGCGTCTTGTCGTTGACACCGATGTCGTCGAGCTTCTTGTCGATGGTGGCCGCAGGCGGGGCCGGGTTGCGCTCTGCGTAGACGGATCGGGGGCTGAACGTCGCCGAGGCCAGGAAGTACGTCAGCGAGGTGGCGAGGAACACGAGCACGACGTAGTACACGAGTCGACGCGCCAGGAAGCGGGTCATGCGGAACACCATACGACCCGATTTGTTTCCGGGAGATCACATCCCGCCACTCCCCGCGTAACGAATTGGTGTTTGCAACAGAACGGGTCGACTGCCCCCGCGCGGGGGCCGTATGGTGATCCACAACTTCACGAGGGGAAGACCATGAAGCACAGGAAAGTCCTGGCGTTGACGGCGGCACTCGCCGGCTTCGCTCTCGTCGCCACCGGCTGCTCGAACGGATCCAACGGTGGGTCCGGCAGCGGCTCCGACGACTCGGGCAAGAAGACCCTGCCCACCTCGGCCCAGATCAACGAGCAGCCCGTCTCGGACCTGCAGGACGGCGGCACGCTCCGCCTGCCGATCTCGCAGTGGATCACCCAGTGGAACTACAACCAGGTCGACGGCGCCCTGGTCGACGCCTCCACGATCGAACAGGCGACGATGCCGTTCATCTACGTGATCGACGGCAAGGGCGCCCCGCAGCTCGACACCGACTACGTCTCCAAGGCCGAGGCGACGAGCGACGACCCGCTCACGATCGAGTACGAGATCAACCCGAAGGCGAAGTGGAACGACGGGTCCCCCATCACGTGGAAGGACTTCGAGAACGAGTGGAAGGCCCTGAACGGGACGAACCCGGACTACCTGGTCGGGTCGACCACCGGGTACGAGGACATCGCCTCGGTGACGAAGGGGTCGTCCGACCAGGACGTCAAGGTCGTCTTCGACAAGCCGTTCTCCGACTGGAAGTCGCTCTTCACCCCGCTCTACCCGGCCAGCCAGACCGGAACCCCCGAGCAGTTCAACGAGGCGTACAAGGGCAAGGTCCCGGTCTCCTCGGGCCCGTACAAGGTGTCCGAGCTCGACGAGACCGCCGGCACCGTGACGATCGTCCCCGACGAGAACTGGTGGGGTGACAAGCCGAAGCTCGACCAGGTCATCTTCCGGTCGCTCGACGGCAACGCGGACGTCGACGCCTACCTCAACAAGGAGATCGACTCGGTCCTGACGACGACCTCGGAACGGTTCGACCGCGTCAAGGACGCCAAGAACTCGAAGGTCTACGCCTCGACCTCGGCGCAGTACACGCACGTCGACTTCTCGTCCAAGGGCATCCTCAAGGACAAGCAGCTCCGACTCGCGATCCAGCACGCGGTGAACCGGGAAGCGCTGGCGCAGGTCATCGGCGGGACCCTGCCGTACAAGCTCGGCACGCTCGACAACCACGTCTTCCTGTCGACCGACGACGGCTACGAGGCGAACACCGACCCGAACGGCACCTTCGACGTCGAGAAGGCGAAGAAGATCCTCGACGACGACGGCTGGAAGACCGACGGCCAGTACCGCAAGAAGGGCGGAAAGACGCTCTCGCTGTCCATCACGATCCCGTCGGGTGCGACCTCGTCGCAGAAGCTCTCCGAGGTGATGCAGCAGCAGCTCAAGGACGTCGGCATCGAGCTGAAGCTCAAGTCCGTCGCGGTGGACGACTTCTTCGAGCAGTACGTCACGCCGGGCAACTACGACATGACGATCTTCGTCTGGGGCGGCACCGGTTTCCACTCCAGCAGCGCGTCGATCTACCAAACCGGCGACACCGGTCAGAACTACGGCCGCATCGGTGACGACGCGATCGACAAGCTCATCGCGCAGGCGGTCGCCGAGCCGGACACCGAGAAGGCGAACGCGATCTGGAACAAGGTCGACAAGCAGGTCTGGGCGATCGGGCACTCGATGCCGATCACCGCGAAGCCTGCCCTCGTCGCGCAGAACCCGAAGCTCGCCAACTACGGCGCGTTCGCGGGCGCGCAGAACATCGACTGGACCAAGGTCGGGTTCACCAAGTAGCAGCACGACACCAGGACGGGCCCGGTCGCACCACGCGACCGGGCCCGTTCCCTGTCCTACTGTGAGGGCATGAGCATCCCCGAGCCGGGCGACACCGCGCCCGACTTCTCCCTGCCCGGACTCGTCGTCCGGAACGGCACCCGCACGGACGACGAGTACGCCCTGTCCGCGGTCATCGGCCGTCCGCTCGTCCTCGCCTTCTACCCCGGCGACGCCACGCCCGTCTGCACGGCCCAGCTCTGCAGCTACCAGGAGGAGCTCGACGAGTTCACCGACCTCGGGGCCGTCGTCTGGGGTGTCAGCCCGCAGGCACTGGACTCGCACGAGGACTTCGCCCGCGGTGCGTCCCTCACCTTCCCGCTGCTGAGCGACACCGGCGGCGACGTCGCGCGGGCCTACGGCGTCCGTGCGCCGGGCATCGGCCTCCGCCGCTCGGTCTTCGTCATCGATGCCGACGGCATCGTCCGCTGGCGCCACGTCGGGCTCGTCGGCCTGCGCTTCCCGAAGGCCGACACCATCCGCGAGCAGGTCGAACGACTCGTCTGACCGCGCGGGACGGACCAGCGTTCCTGAAGATCGGGCACCGGGTGTTGACACCCGGGCGTGGCGGTGCTGACCATGGACGGACGAGGTCCGCAACGGACCCGCCTCTCCGGGGAACCGGGTCGTCCGGCGGTACGCGCAGGTGTGTCACACCCGCTCCCGGACGTCCCCGGGGAGGCGCTCTCGACCCCGCCCACTCCCCTACGATGGCCTGGATGAGCACCGTCGTCGCGCCCCGGATGCGCCTGTTCGCCGTCGTCCTGTGGGTCGTCGCGGTCGTGCTGGTGCCGCTCGCGCTCCTGACCGGCGGCAACCCGTTGCTCGTCCCCGTCCCGAGCGTCTTCACCGCGTTCATCGCGTGGGCCGTGCTCTGGCGCCCGCGGTTCGAGCTCACGGAGGAGACGCTGACGATCGTCGACGTCCGCCGCACGAGCACCTACCCCTGGCGCCGCGTGCAGGAGGTCCGCACGAAGTACGGCATCGAGGTGGTCACGACCGAGGGCGTCCGCCGCACCTGGCTCGCGACGCGGCCGACCGCCGCGCTCGGGATCCGTCGGCCGGGCGACGGCGCGACGACGGCCGCCGACGTGCGGGAGGCCGCAGACGTCCTCCGCGCGCACGTGCCGGCGCCGGTCGTGCAGGACGGACCGCCGCCGGCGACCGTCGAGGCCGCGACCATCGTCCACCGCGTGCACGGGTGGACGGTCACGGCGATGATCGTGCTCGGTGTCGCCGCGTCGATGGCCGGCGCACAGCTCTAGACGAGCACGCAACGGCCCGGTGGCGCGTGGCGGGACCGCGTCGAGCCTCCGGATCATCCCGTCGGCGGACGGGAGGCGCGTGGCGGGACCGCGCAGAGCCTCCCGGCCATCCCGTCGGCGGACGGGAGGCGCGTGGCGGGACCGCGCAGGGCCTCCCGACCGCCCCGTGGTGCGTCAGACCGCCAGCGCGCCCGCGGAGACCAGCAGCAGGACCGCGACCGCCGCCCCGGTCACGACGGCGGGACGGTCCCACCCGCGGCGGACGTCGCTGTCGGGTGCCCCGGCCGCGCGGCGTGCGCGCCAGCGCTGGCGGATCGTCCGCAGCTCCTCCGGCTCCTGCGGCACGGACAGCTGCCCACGACGGACCGGACGCGACCCGCGGATCGACGGCCCGCCGCGGCAGGTGACGGAGCGCCCGTCGGCGGTCTGCACCACGATCTGCCAGCGCAGCCGGACGTCGGTGACGGCAGCCCACGGGACGCGGGTGGTGCGCATCGGGTTCACGACCGTGAGCGCGTCGTCGTCGAGCCGCACCGACGGCCGGACGGTGAGCAGCCAGAGCGCCCACACGATCGCGGCGACCGGGCCGACCGCGACCCAGACGACGTCCCAACTCCCCCGTACCGCGGCGTCGGCGAGCAGGAACACCCCCAGGACGACGACGAGGCCGGACGCCACCGCCCCTCCGCGACCTGCGCGGAGGTTGACGGGACGTCCGGCCTCGGGGTGGTGCAGCGGGATCAGCGCCCGAACTCGAACCCGGCACCCGGGATCGCGGCGAGCAGGTCCTTCGTGTACTGCTCCTTCGGGTTCGCGAAGACCTCGTCGGTCGTCGCCTTCTCGACGATCTGCCCCTTCCGCATGACGCAGACGTTGTCCGCGACGAGGCGGACGACGGCGAGGTCGTGCGTGATGAAGAGGTACGTCAGGTCGAGCTCGGTCTGCAGCTCGGTGAGCAGGTCGAGGATCTGTCCCTGGACGAGCACGTCGAGCGCCGAGACCGCCTCGTCGAGCACGATGACCTCGGGCTTGAGCGCCAGCGCACGCGCGACCGCGATGCGCTGCCGCTGCCCGCCGGAGAGCTCGTTCGGGTAGCGGTTCACCATCGACTTCGGCAGCGCGACCTGGTCGAGCAGCTCGAGCACGCGGGCTCGGCGGCTCGCCTTGTCGCCCACCTTGTGCGTGGCAAGGGGCTCGGCGATCGTGTTCCCGACGTTGTACATCGGGTCCAGCGAGCCGTACGGGTCCTGGAAGACCGGCTGCACCCGGCGACGGAAGTCGAACAGGTCCTTGCCCTTGAGGGCGCCGATGTCGATGCCGTCGAACGTGACCGAACCACCGCTGATCGACTCGAGCTGCAGCACGAGCTTCGCGACGGTCGACTTGCCCGAGCCCGACTCGCCGACGAGCGCCGTGGTGGTGCCCTTCGGGATCGCGAACGAGACGTCGTCGACGGCCTTGAGCTCGCGGGACTGCAGGTTCTTCCCTCGGAGCTTGTAGACCTTCTGCAGGTTCTTCACCACGATGAGGTCCTGCGCCGGACGGTGCTCGCGCTCCTGGGCGCGGGCGATCAGCTCGTCGTCCTCGCTGCCCGCGTCGGCGATGTCGACCCGCGCGTGCTGCACCTTCGACTGGATGCGACGGCTCGCGAGCGAGGGCGCCGCGGCGACGAGGCGCTGCGTGTACGGGTGCTGCGGGTTGGCCAGGATCTCCTTGGACGGACCCGACTCGACGACCTGGCCCTTGTACATCACGACGATCTTCTCGGCACGCTCGGCGGCGAGGCCGAGGTCGTGCGTGATGAACAGGACCGAGGTGCCGAAGTCACGGGTCAGCGTCTCGAGGTGGTCGAGGATGATCCGCTGGACGGTGACGTCGAGCGCCGAGGTCGGCTCGTCCGCGATGAGCAGCTGCGGGCGGCTGGACAGACCGATGCCGATGAGCACGCGCTGGCGCATGCCGCCGGAGAACTCGTGCGGGAACTGCTTGAGCCGGGTGGCGGCGTCGCCGAGGCCGGCCTCCTGCAGCACCTCGACCGCGCGGGCGCGGATCGCGTGCTTGCCGGTGGCCATGCCGTTGGCCTTGATCGCCTCCTCGACCTGGAAGCCGATCGACCACAGCGGGTTGAGGTTCGACATCGGGTCCTGCGGGACGTAGCCGATCTCCTTCCCGCGGATGCCGGCCATCTCCTTGTCGGACAGCCCGACGAGCTCACGCCCGTTGAACTTGATCGACCCGCCGGTGACCTCGCCGGTGCCGGCGAGCAGCTTGATGATCGCCTGGGCGCTGGTCGACTTGCCCGAACCGGACTCGCCGACGATCGCCAGACGCTCGCCCTGCTCGAGGGTGAAGTCGACGCCGCGTACGGCCTGCACGAGACCGCTCTGCGTGCGGAACCCGACCTGCAGGCCGGAGACCTCGAGCAGCGGGGCGCCGGAACCGGCCGGACGACGGGTGGTGGGATCGGTGAGCGTCTCGGTCATCGACGGGCCCTCGCCTTCGGGTCGAGCGCGTCGCGGACCACGTCGCCGAGGAGCAGGAACGCGAGCACGGTGATGGACAGGGCGGCGGACGGCCAGAAGATCGTCGACGGGTTGGTGCGGATCGACGTCTGCGCGGTCCCGATGTCGAGGCCCCAGCTGAGCGCCGACGGGGGCAGCCCGATGCCGAGGAACGACAGGGTGGCCTCGGCGACGATGAACGACCCGAGCGACACCGTGGCGATGACGATGACCGGGGCGATCGCGTTCGGGATCACGTGGCGGACGAGCGTGGTGAAGCGGCTGACGCCGAGCGCCGCCGAGGCGGTGACGTAGTCGGACTGCTTCGCACTGAGCACCGCACCGCGCATGATGCGGGCGATCTGCGGCCACGCGAACGCGGCGAGCACGAGGGCCACCGTGATCGCGTTGCGGGCCGGGATGACCGACATGATCACGATCGCGCCGAGGATGGTCGGGATCGAGAAGAAGATGTCGCCGATGCGGGAGACGATCGTGTCGAGCCAGCCGCCGTAGAAGCCGGCGAGGGCACCGATGATGATGCCGACGAGCGACACCAGGATCGTGGCCACCAGGCCGACGATGACCGAGCTGCGTGCGCCCCAGATGACACGGGCGTACACGTCGTAGCCCTGGCGGTTGTACCCGAGCGGATGACCCGGGCGGGCGCCCTCGTCACTGAAGTCGAGGTTCGCGGCGCGCGGGTCCACGTGCGTGAACAGGCCGGGGAAGACCGCGACGACCAGCACGAGCAGGATCAGGACCGAGGAGATCCAGAAGGTCGGGCGGACACGCATGGAGTCCCACGCGTCGGTCCAGGTCGAGCGCGTCTTCTCCGTCTCGTCGACCTGGTCGACGGCCTGGAGCGGCGTCTCCTCGATCGGCGCCACGTAGTGCGTCGCGGAGCGGGGTTCGGCGTTACTTGGCATAGCGGATCCTCGGGTCCAGGACGGCGTAGAGCAGGTCGACCAGGAGGTTGGCGAGCATGAAGATGATGACCATCACGGCGACGAACGACACGACCGTGGGGCCCTCGCCGAGCTTGACGGCGCGGAACACCGTGCCGCCGACACCGTTGATGTTGAAGATGCCCTCGGTCACGACCGCGCCGACCATCAGGTTGCCGATGTCGACACCGAGGTAGGTCACCACGGGGATGAGCGAGTTGCGGAAGATGTGCACCCCGACCACGCGACGACGGGGCAGGCCCTTCGCGGTGGCGGTCCGGACGAAATCGGCGTTCATGTTCTCGGCGACGCTCGCGCGCGTGAGCCGCACGATGTACGCGAACGACACGGTCGCGAGCACGACGGCCGGGAGCACGAGCTCCGACCACGGTGCCTGACCCGACACGGTCACGCGGAACAGACCGAGCTGGATGCCGAAGACGTACTGCAGCAGGAAGCCGACGACGAAGGTCGGCACCGAGATGAGCAGCAGCGAGACGACGAGCGCGGAGGTGTCGAACCACTTGCCCTTCTTGAGACCCGCGATGACACCGACGACGATGCCCGCGACGGCCTCGAAGAGCAGGGACAGGAGCGCCAGACGCGCGGTGATCGGGAACGCCGACGCGAGCTGCTGCGACACCGGCAGGCCCGAGTAGGTCAGTCCGAGGTCGCCGCGGAAGACGCCACCGATCCACAGGAAGTACTGGACGAGGAACGGCTTGTCCAGGTTGTACTGCTGCCGGAGCTGCTCGATCACCTGCGGCGACGGCTGACGGTCGCCGAACAGCGCGGCGATCGGGTCGCCGGGCAGCGAGAAGACCATGAAGTAGATGAGGAACGTGGCCCCGAAGAAGACGGGGATGAGTTGCAGGAGGCGCTTGCCGAGGTACCAGAGCATCAGATCGCTCGGCCCTGCGCAGCGGCGCGCGTGTCGTTCAGGTTCATGTCGTGAGGGGTGGACGGCTCGCGGGTCGGCACGGGTGTCCGGTGCGGGCGGCGGCGCCCGCGGTGGTGGGGGTTGTGTTGCCGCCGAGGTACGGGGGCCCGGAGACCGTGTGGTCTCCGGACCCCCGTCCGGTGGCCGCGGAGCAGGATACCTGCTCGCGATGTGTCTCCGCGGTGCTCGACCGCGGTGACACCGGTGTTACTTGGTGACCTCGATGTCGTAGTACAGCGGCACGGAGTCCCAACCGAACTTGACGTTCTTCACGTTGTCGGCCGACCAGACGCCGGTCACGTTGGAGTACCACAGCGGGATCTCCGGCAGGTCCTGGAACAGGAGCTCCTGGGCCTGGTCGAAGTACTTGTTGCCCTCTTCGACGGTCGAGGCGGAACGGCCCTTGGCGAGCAGCTCGTTGTACTCGGCCGAGTCGTAGCGCGCGTAGTTGCTGGACGAGCCCTCACCCATGGTCGGGCCGAGGAAGTTGTACAGCGACGGGTAGTCGGCCTGCCAACCGGTGCGGCTACCGCCCGTGAGCTTGTCCTGCGTCTGGGCGTCGAGCGCCTCCTGGAACGTCGGGATCGCCTTGCCCTCGGCCTTAATGTCGAGCGTGTTCGAGATCGAGTTGGTGACCGCGGTCACCCATGCCTCGTGCCCGCCGTCGGCGTTGTAGGCGATGGTGAGCGTCTCGTCGTACGGCGACATCTCGTTGGCCTGCGCCCAGAGCTTCTTCGCCTCGTCCGGGTTGTAGTCGAGGACGTCGGAGCCCTTGAGGTCGCCGTTCCAGCCGCTGATGACCGGGGACGTGAAGTCCTTGGCCGGGGTGCGGGTGCCGTCGAAGATCTTGTCGGTGATCTGCTTGCGGTTGACCGCCATCGACAGGGCCTCGCGACGGAGCTTGCCCTCCTCGCCCTTCCAGTGGTCGAGGTAGTAGGGCAGGTAGAAGCCCTGGAAGATCGCCGCGGCCTGGTTGACGTTCGAGTCGGGGAAGTCCGACTTGTAGGTCTGGAAGGCGCTGTCCGGGATCGCGTCGAGCACGTCGAGGTTGCCACCCTGCACGTCCGCGTAGGCGGTGTCCTGCGAGGTGTAGAACGTGATCGTCAGACCACCGTTCTTCGGCTTGCGCTTGCCGGCGTAGTCCTCGTTGGTGACGAGCTTGATCGACTGGTTGTGCGTCCACGCACCCTTGCCGTCGAGCTTGTACGGGCCGTTGCCGATCGGGTTCTCGCCGAACGCCTTGGTGTCGTCGTAGAACGCCGAGGGGAGCGGCATGAAGGCCGAGTAACCGAGCGACAGCGGGAAGTCCGACTGCGCCGACTTCAGCGTGACGGTGAACTCGTCGTCGCTCTTGACCTTGAGCCCGGTGAGCTCCGAGTCCTTGTCGGCGTCGTAGCCCTCGATGTTCTCGAAGAAGTAGCTCGCGCCCTGCGCGTTCGACTTCTGGGCAGCCCAGTTCCACGCCTTCGTGAACGACTCGGCCGTGACCTTCTCGCCGTTGGTGAAGGTGTAGCCCGTGTTCAGCGTGATGTCGTAGGTCTTGGAGTCATCGGTGTCGATGCTCTTCGCGACCTCGTTCACCGGCTTGCCGTCGGCGTCGTACGAGACGAGGCCCTCGAAGATCGACGTGATGATCTTGCCGCCACCGGTCTCGGTGGAGTTCGAGGGGATGAGCGGGTTCTGGGGCTCGGAGCCGTTCGTGGTGACGATCCCGGACGCGTTCGTCGAGCCCGAGTCACCGCCGTTGCCGCTTCCGTTGCTGGAGCAGCCGGTCAGGGCGATTGCTGTGGCCCCGAGCACGGCGAGGGCAGAGAGCCCAGCGCGCTTCTTGATCAAGGTTCCTCCTGGTGCATGGGACGCGCCAGGCACAGAGGTGCTGCCGGGCGCGTTTGTCCTTGCACTGTAGGCAGTGCTCGGACCGCCGACCAAACCCTGCGGCCATCGGTTACAAACCGGAAACCAAGTTGCAGGATCGTTGCGGGAGGATGCAAGATTCGGTCGCCCTGACGAGGCGCGAGCGGGTTTGTTGCTTCTGCAACGAAGTTGTTGCACGAGCGCACAGCGATGGGCTAGCCGAGCAGCCCTCGGACGGAGGTGGAGCGCTCCGACATCCCGCTGTCCGGAACCGTCGGCGCACACCCCCTGGCGCACGTGTGCCCTGCCCGGATCTCCGGACAGGGCACACGCTACGCGCTCAGGGGTGGGACCGTCGCCGTGTGACACGGGCGGCGGGCCCGATCAGGCGAACGCCTCGATCGGCGGGCACGCGCAGACCAGGTTCCGGTCGCCGTACGCCTGGTCGATCCGGCGGACCGGTGGCCAGTACTTCCGCGCACTGATCCCGGGGACGGGGTAGACGGCCTGCTCCCGCGTGTACGGGTGCGTCCACTCCCCCGAGATCGCGGACGCCGCGGTGTGCGGGGCGTGCACGAGCGGGTTGTCGTCCGCCGGCCACTCCCCCCGCTCGACGGCTGCCGCTTCGGCACGGATGGCCAGCATCGCGTCGACGAAGCGGTCGAGCTCGGCGAGGTCCTCGCTCTCGGTCGGTTCGACCATGAGCGTCCCGGCGACCGGGAACGACATCGTCGGGGCGTGGAAACCGTAGTCCACCAGGCGCTTCGCGACGTCGTCGACCGTGATGCCGGACGACTCGCGCAGGGGGCGCAGGTCGAGGATGCACTCGTGGGCGACGAGCCCCGACTCCCCCGTGTAGAGCACGGGGAACGCGTCACGGAGCCGCGCGGCGATGTAGTTCGCACCGAGGACCGCGGCCTCGGTCGCCCGGGTGAGGCCCTCGAGTCCCATCATCCGGACGTAGGTCCAGGTGATCGGCAGGATGCTCGGGCTGCCGTAGGGCGCTGCGGAGACCGGCCCACCGGCGTGGGCGAGTCGCCCGTCCGAGGTCGATCCGGGTCGCCGGTCCGGGTCCTGGGCGAAGGCGTGCGCCGGCAGGAAGGGCGCGAGGTGCGCCTTCGCCGCGACCGGGCCGACGCCGGGGCCGCCGCCGCCGTGCGGGATGCAGAACGTCTTGTGCAGGTTGAGGTGCGAGACGTCGCCGCCGAAGTCGCCGAACCGGGCGTGCCCGAGCAGTGCGTTGAGGTTCGCACCGTCGACGTACACCTGGCCACCGGCCTCGTGCACGGCGTCGCAGACGTCGCGGACGTCGTGCTCGTACACGCCGTGCGTCGAGGGGTAGGTGATCATCAGCGCGGCGAGGGTGTCGGCGTGCTGCGCGGTCTTGGCACGGAGGTCGGCGAGGTCGACGTTGCCGTCCTCGTCGCAGGCCACGACGACGACCTTCATGCCGGCGAGGACGGCGGACGCGGCGTTCGTGCCGTGGGCGCTCGACGGGATGAGGCACACCGTGCGGTCGACGTCACCGCGGGACCGGTGGTAGCCCCGGATCGCGAGCAGCCCCGCGAGCTCGCCCTGGCTGCCGGCGTTCGGCTGCAACGAGACCGTGTCGTACCCGGTGACCTCGGCCAGCCAGGTCTCCAGGTCGCCGATCATGTCGAGGTACCCCTCGACGTCCTCGCGCGGGGCGAACGGGTGCACGTTCGCGAACTCGGGCCAGGTGACCGCCGCCATCTCGGTCGCCGCGTTGAGCTTCATGGTGCAGCTGCCGAGCGGGATCATGCCGCGGTCGAGCGCGTAGTCCTTGTCGGCCAGGTGCTTGAGGTACCGCATCATGCGGGTCTCACTGCGGTGCGCGCTGAACACGGGGTGCGTCAGGTACTCGCTGCTGCGCAGCAGGTCGGACGGGAGGCCCGTGGCCGCGTCGCGCACGGCGCCCTCGGTCGACGGGACGGTCACGTCCACCGCCCCGAACACGTCGGCGAGCGCCGTCACGTCCTCGGGTGTGGTCGTCTCGTCCACCGACAGCTGGAGGGTGTCGGCGTCGATCAGGTGGAGCAGGCGGTCGGCGTCGCGCGCGGCGTCGACGATCGCTGCCGCGCGCCCGCGAGCCCGCAGGGTCAGGGTGTCGAACCAGTGCTCGTGCACGACCTCGAGCCCCGCCGCACGGGCGACGTCGGCGAGCGCCGAGGTCGTCCGGGCCACGCGGTCCGCGATGAAGCGCAGCCCCTCGGGGCCGTGGTAGACCGCGTACATCGAGGCCATCACGGCGAGCAGGACCTGCGCGGTGCAGATGTTGCTCGTGGCCTTCTCGCGACGGATGTGCTGCTCACGCGTCTGCAGGCTCAGCCGGTAGGCCATCTGTCCGTCGGCGTCGAAGGAGACGCCGACGAGCCGGCCGGGCAGCTGCCGCTCCAGACCGGCACGGACCGCGAGGTACCCGGCGTGCGGGCCGCCGAAGCCGAGCGGGACGCCGAAGCGCTGGCTCGTGCCCACGGCGACGTCGGCACCCAGGTCGCCCGGGCTCGCCAGGAGCGTCATCGCGAGCAGGTCGGCCGCGACCACGGCGATGCCGCCACCGGCGTGCACGCGCTCGATGGTCGTCGAGGGGTCGACCACGCGCCCGGAGGCACCGGGGTACTGCACGATCACGCCGAAGGCGCCGTCCAGGTCGTCGTCGCTGGGCCCGGTCGCCGCGTCGAACTCGCGCAGGGCGATCCCGACCGCGTCGGCACGGTGGTCGAGCAGCGCGCGGGTCTGCGGCAGCAGGTCGGCGTCCACCAGGAACGCGTCGCCCTTCACCTTCGACGCACGACGGGCCAGGAGCATGCCCTCGACCACGGCCGTGCCCTCGTCGAGCATCGACGCGCCGGCGGTGGCCATGCCGGTCAGGTCGGACACCATCGTCTGGAAGTTGATGAGCGCCTCGAGTCGGCCCTGCGAGATCTCCGGCTGGTAGGGCGTGTACGCCGTGTACCAGCTCGGGTTCTCGAGCACGTTCCGCTGGATCACCGCGGGCGTATGGGTGCCGTGGTAGCCGAGGCCGATCATGGCGCGACGGACGGTGTTCCGCCCGGCCTTCGCGCGGAGCTCGGCGAGCGCCTCGGTCTCACCGACGGCCGCGGGGACGACCGTGTCGGTGGTGGGCGCGGCGTGGATCGACTCCGGGATCGCCGCGCGGACGAGGGCGTCGAGGGACGGCTGCCCGACCACGTCGAGCATGACCTGCTGGTCGGCGCTCGTCGTGCCGATGTGCCGGTCGGCGAAGCACGTCTGGAGGTTCTGCTGCGCGCCGGTCATGCGAGGGACGCCCGGTACGCGTCGTGGTCCATCAGGTCCTCGGGGAAGGAGGTGCCCTCGACCTTGAGCTTCACGAGCCAGCCGGCGCCGAACGGGTCCTGGTTGACGGTGTCGGGGGCGTCGACCACGGCGTCGTTGATCGCGACGACCTCGCCCTCGATCGGGGCGAAGAGCTCGCCGACGCTCTTGGTCGACTCGATCTCGCCCATCTGCTCGCCGGCGGTCGTGGTGGTGCCGACGGCGGGGAGCTCGACGTAGACGACGTCCCCGAGCTGCTCGGCGGCGTGGTCGGTGATGCCGACGGTCACGGTGTCGCCCTCGACGAGGATCCACTCGTGGTCGGCGGTGTACTGCAATGCGGTCTGGTCGGTCACGGGATCAGCCTCTCGGAGTGCGGCGGTAGAAGGGGAAGGGGGTGACGGTGCTGGGGATCGCGGTCCCGCGCACGTCGATGTGCAGGAGCTGTCCCTCGCCGGCCACCGTCGGATCGACGAAGGCCATGGCGACGGGGTGTCCCAACGTCGGCGAGAGCGCCCCGGACGTGACGGTGCCGACGACCTGCCCGTCGTGCACGACGTCGTACCCGGCGCGCGGCGCACGGCGTCCCTCGGTCACGAGGCCGACGAGCACGCGGGCACCGGGGGCGGGCACCACGCCGGCGTCCCCCACGAACGAGCCCGAGGTCGCGACGACACGACCGAGACCGGCCTGGGCGGGTCGCACCTCGGTCGACAGTTCGTGCCCGTAGAGCGGCATGCCGGCCTCGAGCCGCAGGGTGTCCCGCGCGGCGAGCCCGGCGGGCACGACACCGCGGTCGGCGCCGGTCTCGAGCAGGGCGTCCCAGATCGACGACGCGACGTCGGTGTCGCTGTAGATCTCGAAGCCGTCCTCGCCGGTGTAGCCGGTCCGGGCGACGAGGACCTCGGCGCCGTCGAACAGCGCGTGCAGCACGCGGTAGTACCGGAGTTCGTCGAGCGGGGTCTCCGGCTGCAGGCGGTCCGCCACGACCAGGGCGTCGAGCGTCCCTGCGGCGGCCGGACCCTGGATCGCCACGAGGGCGGTGGTGTCCGAGTCGTCGGTGACCTCGACGTCGTGGCCGCCCGAGCGCGCGACGAGCGCGTCGACCGCGACGGAGCGGTTCGCGGCGTTCGCCACGACGAGGAAGACGTCCTCGCCGGTGCGGTAGACCACGAGGTCGTCGAGGATCCCGCCGTCCTCGGCGAGGAGCAGCGAGTACTTCGCGCGACCGACGGGCATCGCGCCGAAGGACCCGGCGAGCGCGTGGTCGAGGAACGGCACGGCGTCGGGGCCGACGACGCCGACCTCGGCCATGTGCGACAGGTCGAAGACGCCCGCGGCCTGACGGACGGCGTGGTGCTCGGCGAGGTCGGACGAGTACCGCACGGGCATCCGGTACCCGGCGAAGTCGGTGAAGGTGGCGCCCGCAGCCTCGTGCGCGGACTCGAGTGGGGAGGAACGCATGACGGAGTTCTCCTGGCATCGGCAGGACCCGACGGCCGTCGTCGGGTGGGAACTCCCCCTCTGTCATGGGCCTGAGAGTTTCACCGCGGCCCGTGAGGTCCGGCGGCTTTCACCGTGGGCGAGACGCCGCGCGGGCCCGGCGGGGACGCGTGTCTGCTTTTCAGAGTGGCCTGTCCGCTGCGGTGTGGGACCTGAGAGATTGACGGGGAGGTTGCTCCTTCGGTGCCGTGCGCGTGCGCTCGGCTCTCCCGCGGCGGGTGTGCGGCCGGTGTTGAGTTGTGCAGGCCCGAGCATACCGACCCCGCGTTTCCGGCATGTGTCGTGGTCGCCCCTTCGACGTCTCGTAGAATGCGGGGATGGCAGGACAGCGATCGCGCCCCCGTGGGCAGCTCGAGCAGGCGGTCCTCGAGACCCTGCGCGCTGCGGCCGACCGCGGCGTCGTGGACGGGTGCACGGCACGGCAGGTGCTGGACGCCTTCCCGGAGCCGCGTCCGGCGCTCACCACGGTGCTGACCGTGCTCGACCGCCTGGGACGCAAGGGCCAGGTCGAGCGGCAGGAGCACGCCGAGGCCCCGCTGACCTTCCGCGCCGTGCACAGCCGTGAGCAGCAGACGGCATCGCTGATGTCGAACGCGCTGGCCGCCGCGTCGGACCGCGAGGCCGCGCTGCTCCAGTTCACCGGATCGCTCGCCTCGGACGACCTCGACGTCCTGCGCCGCGCCCTCGACGCCCGAGCCCGCTCCTGACCGGAACCGAGCAGTGGTCGTCGTCGGAGTCGCCCTCATCGCCCTCGCCCTCGTCGTCGTGGTGGTCGCCCCGCGCGTCCTGACCCGGTCCGCCTGGACGATCGACCACCCACGCACGGCGCTGGTCTCGTGGTCCGTCGCGGTCCTGCTCGGCGTGGTCGGCTTCGTCGTCGGGGTCGCCCTCGTCGTCGCGGCCGACCGACCACTCGACCCCTTCCGGCTCACCGAGTCCCCGACGCACGGCCTGAACCTCGGCGTCGCACTCCTCGGCGTGGCGGCGTTCGTCGTCGCGGTCCGGGTCCGTCCCGGTGCCGAGCACGAGGCCGTGCGGCAGGCCATGCGGTCGGGCACCGCTCCGCACCGACAGATCGACGGCACCACCGTCGCCCTGGTCGAGGCGGACCACGCGCTCGCCTGCGCGGTCCCCGGTCGGTCCGGCGGCGTGCTCGTGAGCACCGGGCTCGCCGACCTGCTGCGGACCGACGAACTGGAGGCCGTGGTCGCCCACGAGCGGGCCCACCTGACGCAGCGCCACGCCGTGGCCGTCGCGGTCGCCGAGTCCATCGAGCGTGCGGTCCCGTGGGTTCCCGGGGCGCGCGCCATGGCGCGCTCGACGCGCGTCCTCGTCGAGTTCGCCGCCGACGACGCGGCGGCCCGACGCGTCGGACGCGACGCCCTGCACCGGGCGGTGCTCGTGGCGGACGGGACGAGCGCGCTCGGGGCGGTCCGTGCCTCCCGGCTGCGCTGAGCCCACCGGTCACGCCTGTCGGGGGCGAGGCATAGGGTGGCAGGCACCGTGAAGCCACTGACCGAAGCAGACATCCGTTCGTCGTTCGTGAACGCCACCCCGGACGAGCTCGAGCAGCTCCCCATCCCGGGGTTGCACGAGATGCTGTGGGACGAGCGCGAGTTCCTCGGCTGGCGCGACCCGCAGGCCGCCCGACGCGGCTACATCGTGTCGTGGATCGACGATCGCCCGGTCGGCATCGTCGTCCGCTCCGCCGGCGGTTCGCTCCGCCCGGGCATCGCCGCGATGTGCTCGTTCTGCCACTCCCCGCAGCCGGCGACGCAGGTCCGCCTGTTCTCCGCCGCCCGCGCCGGTGAGTCCGGCCGGAACGGCAACACCATCGGGTCCTACATCTGCGAGGACCTCGGCTGCTCGATGCTCATCCGGACGGCCCCGCCGCACCTCAACCCGCCCGCGACGATCGCGATGCGCGGCGAGGCCCTGCTCGGGCGCGTGCGGAACTTCACCGAGGACGTGGCGAAGACCGCGTGAGCCGGTTCGCCACCGCGCGGTGGGCCGTCGTCGAGGAACAGGGCGACGGGCGCTGGCGCCTCAGCATCCGCGACGAGGCGGACGACGAGCTCGGCGCGCTCGGCCTCGGGGTCGAGGGGCCGTGGGACCCGGACGTCGAGCCGCACGTGGCGTTCGTCCTGGTGCAGCTCGGACTGACGCTCCGCGGTGCGCGGCCGTGGCACGAGGACGAACTCGGCGACCAGCGCGCACCGGTGCTACCGCTCGGGTGAGCGACCGCTCCCGTGGTCGCGCCGGGCGGCGGGCGGCGGGCGGGGACCGAACCACGTACCCGACGTCGAACCAGCCACGCCGCCTGCTTCGACGTCGGGGACCTGGTTCGACGCTGCATTGCACCCCCGGCCCGGCGGCGGGGCACAGCTCAGGGCTCGGTGGCCGCGATGAAGTTGCGGAGGATCTCGCGGTCGTCGTCGACGCGGACGGCCCAGACCAGCTCGCTGCGGTGCGGGTCGTCCTGCAGCGGGAGCAGGACGACGGTGTCGGGTGCCGCGAGGGTCGCGCTCTCCGGGGCGATCGTCACACCGAGCCCCGCTCCGACCAGGTGGAGCACGGTCGCCCACGTCGTGGCCTCCTGCACGACCTCGGGACGCCGTCCGTCGACGACCACGGGCGCGAGGTTGCGTTCGGTCGCGACCGCACCGGCGATCGCCGGGAAGAACACGAACGGGTCGTCGACCAGTTCGGTGCCGCGGATCGACGCCCGCTCCGCGAGCCGGTGCCCGTGCGGGACCGCCGCGACGAAGGGCTCGGAGCGGAACGGCAGGAACCGCACGGCCGGGTCCGGGTCGGGGTCGCGCAGGACCGCCAGGTCGAGCTCGCCGCGGACGGTGCGGGCGAGCAGCGTCGACGAGTAGCCCTCGGTGAGTTCGACGCGGACGAGCGGGTACCGCTGCCGGAAGGCCTGCACGCGCTCGATCGGACCGAGGGGCAACGCCGAGACGACGAACCCGACGTCCAGCCGTCCGGCCTCACCGCGTCCGACCCGCACGACCTCGTCCACGTCGCGCACTGCTTGGTCGAGCAGCGAGCGTGCACGGCCCTGCAGCACCCGACCGGCGGCGGTGAGCGCGACGCTGCGCGAGGTGCGGACGAACAGGTCCACCCCGAGGTCACGCTCGGTCCGTCGGATCTGCTGCGAGAGCGCGGGCTGGGCGATGCGCAGCCGCTCGGCGGCCCGCCCGAAGTGCAGCTCGTCGGCGACGGCGAGGAACGCCCGGAGCTGCCGCAGGTCGACATCCATGCACGCAGCCTATCGATGCGCGGGAACGAGTATTGGACGCGATCAGATCCCTGGTCGAGGATGGGTCCGTGCCCGAGACGCCCACGCTGACCATCTCCGAGTTCGAGACCGCCGCCGACGCCACGGCGTTCCGCACCCTCAACGAGGCGTGGATCGAGCAGTACTTCACGCTCGAGGACGAGGACCGCGCGATCCTCGGCGATCCGGTCGGCCGCATCATCGAGCCCGGCGGTGCGGTGTTCGTCGCGCGGCTCGACCACGAGGTCATCGGCTGCATCGGGATCATGCCCGTGGGCGAGCGCGTGTTCGAACTCGTCAAGATGGCGGTCTCGCCGGTGCACCAGGGGCACGGCACCGGGCGGAAGCTCATCGCCGCAGCACTCGACCGCGCCCGGTCCCTCGGCGCGCAGCGGGTCGCGCTCGAGAGCAACAGTGCCCTGGCGAGCGCCGTGCACCTGTACGAGGCGTTCGGCTTCCGGCACCTCGGACACGACGAGATCGCGCCGAGCCCGTACGCCCGTGCGGACGTCCACATGGTGCTCGACCTGGTCTGACCCCGACCCGGTAGCGTCACGATCGTGCACATCCGACCGCGCCGCGACGACGAGCTGGAGCACCTGGTCCGGGTGCTCCAGCGCACGCACGACGAGGACGGCTACCCGGCGCACTGGCCCGACGATCCGGTCGCGTGGCTGACCCCGCCCGGGCACCGCTCGGCGTGGACCGCGTGGCGGCTCTACGAACGCCGCGGCTGGCGGCTGACCCACCGGTCTCCCGCGGACTGGACGAAGCCGGACGGGACCGTCCCGACCATGCGGTGGTACGAGAAGCGCCTGCCGTGAGCCGGTACGCTCGCCGCATGGCGACGTACGAGGTGCAGGCCGTCCGTGAGCGCGGCGTGTGGCAGGTGTTCATCGAGGGGACCCCGATCACCGAGGTGCTCCGCTGGTCCTCCGTCGGTCCGGTCGCACGGGAGTTCCTCGCGATGGACCGCGACGACGACCTGCGCATCCGCGTCGTCGGCCGCAACCAGTACGTCGACGAGCTGTCCGACTGACGCCGTCGCGGCGCTCCTCCGCGAGCGTCCTCCCGCGGTGAAGCTCGGGCCGCGCGACGTCCCTCGCGCCCGGGCCAGGGACGGGTCGCGGAGCCCGAGGCTCGTCCGAGCGCGACCGACCGCTCAGGCGACGTGCCAGACCAGCCCCTCCTGCGCGCTCGACGGGTAGGCCGCCGCGATGCGGTGCACGGCCTCGCGCAGGGTCTCCGGCGAGCACGCCAGGTTGAGCCGCGCGAACCCCCGCCCCTGGGCGCCGAACCCGAGCCCGGAGTTCAGCGCCACGTACGCGTGCTCACGGAGCGGCACCGCCGGGTCGTCGCCGAGGCCGATTCCCCGGAAGTCGAGCCATGCGAGGTAACCCGCCCGCGGCCGCGTGTAGACGACCCCGGGCAGGTGCTCGGCGAGCAGGGCGCCGAGCAGCCGCTCGTTCGCGACGATGCGGGCGACGACGTCGTCGAGCCAGTCCGTCGCGAGGGTGAACGCGGCGAGGTTCGCGTGCAGCCCGAGGATGCTCGTGCGGCAGGCGACCTCCTCCCACAGCGTGTCGAGGAGCGCCGCGGTCCGGCCGTCCCCCGCGACCATGACGGAGCACTTCACGCCGGCGAGGTTCCAGCCCTTGCTCGCGCTCGTCACGCAGACGCTGCGGGCGCCGTGCTGCTCGGCGACCATCGCGAACGGGGTGAAGTGGACCCCCGGGTGCGTGAGCGGCGCGTGGATCTCGTCGCTGACGACGAGCACGTCGTACCGCGCCGCCAGCTCGGCGAGCGCCTCGAGGTCGGCCCGGTCGTGCACGAGCCCCATCGGGTTGTGCGGGTTGCAGAGCAGGAACACCCGGACGCCGTCGGCGAAGGCGCGCTCGAGCCCGGCGAGGTCGAGCCGGTAGACGCCCCACTGCTCGGTCAGCGGGACCTCCTCGACCTGACATCGTGCTTCCTCGACGAGCTCGAAGAACGGCGGGTACACCGGCGGGGTGATCGCGACGCGTCCGCCCTCGGGGAGCGCGAGCCGGAGCGACTCGACGATCCCGACGCTGACGTCGGTGGCCAGGTGCACACGACCCGGATCGACGTCCCACCCCCACCGGTCGCGCGCGAACTGCGCGAACGCCGGCGCGAGCGGCCCGGGGCCGTCCAGGTACCCGAGGTCGGACTGCTGCACCCGCTCGACCAGTGCCTGCCGGATGGCCGGCGCCACGTCGTGGTCCATCTCGGCGACGAACAGGGGCAGCACGTCGGGCGCGTAGCGCGTCCACTTGATGCTCGTGCGGACCCCGCGGAGCGTGCCGACCGGGTCCTGTTCGTCGTCAGCCATGCGTCCCAGCATGCATCGACCGGGAGGCCCGGTGCGAGTCCGGCCGTCATCCCGCGTCGTCCAGCGGTCACCTCCCGTGCGTGCCGAGGCCCGCCCACGTAGGTTCGGCACCATGAGCACGAGCACCGCCGACAAGGCGACCACCCTCAAGCAGCTGCACGAAGCCCCCGAGATCCTGCGCGTCGTGAACGTGTGGGACGCGATCAGCGCGAAGGTCGTGAGCGACCTGCCGGAGACGAAGGCGATCGCGACCGCCGGGCACTCCATCGCCGCGAGCCACGGCTACGACGACGGCGGGATGCCGCTCGACGTGGCCCTCGCGGGCGCCGCGACCGTCGCCGCCGCGACGGACCTGCCCGTCACGGCGGACCTCGACGACGGGTACGCGGACCCGGCCGAGACGATCCGTCGCGCGATCGCCGCCGGGATCGTCGGCGCGAACGTCGAGGACCGCCTCCGTCCCTTCGACGAGGCCGTCGCCCGCGTCGCCGCGATCACCGCCGCAGCCGAGGCCGAGGGCGTCGCCTTCCAGCTCAATGCCCGCACCGACGCGATCGCCCGGGGTGGCGACCGCCCGATCGACGAGAGCATCGAGGACGCCATCGCCCGCGGGAAGGCGTTCCTCGACAACGGCGCCGCACTCGTCTTCGTGCCGGGTGCGATCCAGCGCGACGTGGTCGAACGACTCGTCGACGGGCTCGGTCGCGGCAAGCTCTCGGTGATCGGACTGCCGGGCGCCCTGCCGGCTGCCGAGTACGAGGCCCTCGGCGTCGCCCGCATCTCCTACGGTCCGCTGACGCAGCGCGTCGCGCTGCGCGCGCTCCGCGACCTGGCGACCGACCTGTACGGCGACGGCGTCGTGCCGGAGGACACCCCCGCTCTGAACTGACGGCCCACCGGACGGGAGGCGCGGTGCACGCTCGCACCGCGCCTCCCGTCCGTCTTGCTGGACGTTCCGGACGAAGCGACGTATAGTGTCTCATTGGTGCACTGCAGCGAACCCATCTGACTCGCGCACACCAGCACGTCTCGTACCGACCCGCCGGGTCGCATTCCACCGAGACCACCGCTCGATCCGAACGGACGAGCAGCACGTCGAGACACGACGTGCGCACCCGCAGCCGATGCGTCGTGCCGGACCACGGAGTCCGCCGACCAGAGCACGGCCGGGTGCCGAACGACCAGGAAGTACCGCACCACCATGACCAGCAACGACCGCATCACCATCTCCGGGACCGCACTCGCGGCCCCCACCGTCTCCCCCGACCGCATCGCCGAGTTCCCGGTCCGCGACGACCGCTCGCAGCGCGAGTACCTCGTCCGCATCGCGGCCGACGACCTGCGCCTGTTCGTCACGCGTGACGCACGCGTGGACATCGACGGCGAGGCCGGCTGGACCGTACCCGGCCGCTCCTGGCGGGGCGAGTCGAGCCGGACCATCCTGCTCGCGCGCCGCGTCGGCAAGGGCGAGCTCGCCCTGGCCGCCTAGGTCGGACCCGCCGGAACCGCTCACACGGTTCCCGGTCCACACACGACGAACGCCGCCGGCTCAGCGCCGGCGGCGTTCGTCGTCTGTGCCTTCGGGGTGTCAGGCCGGCCCGTACGACGACGGCCCCTCGGCTCCGCGGAAGCGCGTGCCACCGTCCGCGTTCACCGGGAGCGCCGGACCCGCACGCCGTGCCGCGTCGCGCAGGCGACGGATGAACGCCGGGTCCTCGGGCTCGAGCTCGTCGTCCGGGGCGACCGTCACGCAGAGCTCGCTCGCCGGGCCGACGAGCAGGATCGACGTCGACACCGAGCCGTCGTCACCGACGCTCGGCACCGTGATCGTGTCGGTGCGCGAGTTCGCTCCGAGGACGGCCGCGTAGTCGGCGACCGCGTCCGCGATCAGGTCCCCGGTGAGGATCTGGCTCGCGTCGTAGTTGATGTACTTCACGTCTCCTCCTCATCTCTCCCTCGACGGTAGGTACCGCGTGTGCGAGGAGGTCTGGAGTGTGCGTTCCGTGGCCAGTCCACTCCTCGGGGCGTGCGCCGGTCAGACCTCAGGCGGGTCCGTCCGGAGGCGCTTGGCCTCCGGCTCGTCGGAGTGCGACGACGCGGCGTCCGTGAACCGTCCGCCGCCCACCACCGCGATGCGGCGCCCGAGCTCGTTGACCAGGTCCTCGTCCTCGGGCTCCAGCTCGTCGTCCGGCGCCGCCTCGACCATGATCTGGGAAGCCGGGCCGAGCAGGACCTCCGCCGTGGTGCCGTAGCCCTCGGCGTCCGCGGTCGGGATCTCGACGATGTCCGTCGTGCCGTTCTCGCCGAGCGCAGCGGCGTAGGCGAGCACCGCCTCGGCGATCGCGTCGCCGGTCATCACTCGGTTCTCTCCGTAGACCACGTACTTCATCGGTCCAGTCAACGCTGCATCCTCGGTGGGCACTCAGCTCGGACGGGCCTCGGGGGACGCGCTGCTCCTCCGCCACGCCGGGACTGCACGGCTGCGGAGATCGGCTCTTCCCAGTTCTGGGGACTGGTCAGGGCAGCACGCACCCGGTGGACTGGACCCATGCGATCGTTCCACCCCCTCGACACGTCAGCGCTGCTCCGGGTCGAGATCGTCGACGCGATGATCCGTGTGCTCCGTGCGAACGCCCTGCACGAGGTGTCGTACGAGCACGTGGCCACCGAGGCGTCGCAGCCGCTCGACGTCGTCACCGAGGTGTTCCCGACCTGGGACGGACTCCTGCTCGCCACCATCGACCAGTGGAACGACCAGCGGACCACCGCGCTGCTGCCGATCGCCGAGCGCAGCGGCACGATCGTGTTCCTCCGCGCCATCGTCCGCGCGAACGTCGCCGACCCGTCGCTCATGCGCTTCCTGACCTCGACGCTCAACATCGCCGCGACGCCGCACCACCCGCTCGCACCGATGCTGCACCTGCGCTGGCGTCGCTTCCACGGGTTCGTGCTGGCGGCCCTGCAGCGGGACGTCGAGCTCGGCCGGGAGCCGCGCACCATGGAGCCGGCTCGTGGCGCCGAGCAGCTCCTCGCGACGTACGAGGGGCTGCAGCTGCAGTCGATGGTGCGGCCGGAGATGGACCTGCTCGAGTCGTTCGACCGCGCGGTCACCCGACTCCGCGAGGGCTGGTCGCGCGAGTACGTGCCGCCGGTGTGGGACCTCGAGACGGCCTGACCGGACTTCCGAGCGCGGCGGCCGACAGCCGTCGGCCGCCGCGTACCGGTCAGTTGTTGAAGCGGAACTCCACCACGTCGCCGTCCTGCATGACGTAGTCCTTGCCCTCGATGCGGGCCTTGCCGTGCGCACGGGCCTCCGCGATCGAGCCCGCCGCCATGAGGTCCTCGAACGAGATGACCTCGGCCTTGATGAAGCCCTTCTCGAAGTCGGTGTGGATCACGCCGGCAGCCTGGGGAGCCTTCCACCCCTTGCCGATCGTCCACGCCCGGGCTTCCTTCGGCCCGGCGGTCAGGTAGGTCTGCAGCCCGAGGGTGTCGAACCCGATGCGGGCGAGCTGGTCGAGGCCGGACTCGGTCTGCCCGGTCGACTCGAGCAGTTCGGCGGCGTCCTCGGGGTCGAGCTCGATGAGCTCCGACTCGACCTGGGCGTCGAGGAACACGGCTTGCGCCGGTGCCACGAGCGCGGCCAGCTCGGCCTTGCGGGACTCGTCGGTCAGGATCGCCTCGTCGACGTTGAAGACGAAGATGAACGGCTTGGCCGACAGGAGGCCGAGCTCGGCGATCGGCGCGAGGTCGATCGAGGTCGCGGAGAGCAGCGTGCCCTGCTCGAGCGCCGCCCTCGCCTCGTTCGCGGTCTCGAGCACGATCGGCTCGGCCTGCTTGAGCTTCACGGTCTTCTCGTACCGGGGCAGCGCCTTCTCGATGGTCTCGAGGTCCGCGAGGATGAGCTCGGTGTTGATGACCTCGAGGTCGTCCTTCGGCGAGACCTTGTTCGCCACGTGCACGACGTCGTCGTCGGTGAAGCCACGGACGACCTGCGCGATGGCGTCGGCCTCGCGGATGTTCGCGAGGAACTTGTTGCCGAGGCCCTCGCCCTCGCTCGCACCCTTCACGATGCCGGCGATGTCGACGAACGACACGGGCGCGGGCACGGTCTTCTCGGAGCTGAAGAGCGTCGCGAGCTGGTCGAGCCGCGGGTCGGGCAGGTTCACCACGCCGACGTTCGGCTCGATCGTCGCGAACGGGTAGTTCGCGGCGAGGACCTGGTTCTTGGTCAGGGCGTTGAACAGGGTCGACTTGCCGACGTTCGGGAGACCGACGATTCCGATGGTGAGAGCCACGGGAGCACAGCCTACCGGCGGCGGCCCGCCGGAGCCGACCCGGTCCTCCAGGCCGCTGCCGTCAGGACGGCCAGATGCCGGACAGGAAGCTCACGAACGTGAGCAGCAGGCCGTGCGCGATCCCGAGCACGATGCCGGCGACCAGCACCGCGGTCACGAGCAGGGTGGTCCCGAGACCGATCCCACGCCGCACGGTGTGCGGCCGCGCGTCCACGCGGTGTGCGCCCGCCAACAGCTCGTCCAGGTCCCTCGGCTCCCCCATGCGCCGACTGTACGTCGCGGCGGGTCAGGACACCAGCGCTCTGAGGCGCTCGTCGACCAGGGCGAGCACCTCGGTCTGGAGGCGCTGGGAACCGCGCCAGTCACCGCGCACCTCGAGCGCGTGGTCCGCACCGTCCACCGTGTGCAGTCCGGCGCGTGTCGTCCCGACCGCGGAGGGCAGCCAGATCGGGTCGGCGGAGCCGCCGACGGCGAGCGAACCGGTGCCCGCCGCGGCGAGCGCGGCGACGACGGCCGGATCGGTGAGGACCGGCGTGAGCCAGACCCCGTCGACGTCGTGGCGGACCGCCCAGGGCAGGGCGGAGCAGCCGAACGACTTCGCGACGACGAGGTCCGGGCGGCGGCCGTCGAGTGCGCCTGCCACCTGGCGCTCGACGAAGGCCACCGGGTCGTCCTTCGCTGCGGCGTCGACCGTCCACGCCGGCGCGACGACCTCGACGCCGTGCTGCGCGGCGATCGCGCGCGTCCACCAGAGCAGGGGCGCCTGCTGCCCGTACCCGGCACCGGGCAGGACGAGGACGAGCGGGGTCGTGGTGGCGGGGGCGGTCACGCCTCGGACGCTACCGCGCCGGGCCGCAACGCCGAGGCCGCGCGCGGGTGATGTCGGAACCCCGTGCGACCATCGAGGGCGTGCCGTTGAACTTCACCGCGATCGACTTCGAGACCGCGAACAGCTCCCCCGCGAGCGCCTGCTCCGTCGGACTCGTCAAGGTCCGCGGCGGCCGCGTGGTCGAGCGGGCCTCCTGGTTCATCCAGCCACCGCAGGGCCACGACGCGTTCCTCGAGTGGAACACCCGCATCCACGGCATCGTCGCGACGGACGTGGTCGGGGCGAAGGGGTGGGCCGAGCAGTACCGGGACATCGTGGCGTTCGCCGAGGGGGACGTCCTCGTCGCGCACAACGCCCGGTTCGACATGGGTGTGATCGCCGGCGGCTGCTCGGCGACCGGCACGGAACTGGCGGAGCACCACTCACTGTGCTCGCTCCAGGTGGCGCGCAAGACCTACACGCTCGACTCCTACCGGCTCCCGATGGCGGCCCGCGCGGCCGGGTACGAGGGCTTCCAGCACCACGACGCCGCTGCCGACGCCGAGGCCTGCGCCGCGATCGTCGTGCACGCCGCGGGGCAGCACGGATGCGACACGGTCGAGGCGCTCGGTGCGGCCACCCGGGTGCACATCGCGCCGGTGCGACCGCGGACGGAGCAGCCCCGCGCGGCAGCCCAGCCGCGGCTGTCGAACCGTCCGATGATCTTCGCCGACTGACGATCCCGGGGGGCCGGGCCGCGCGGAGTCCGGTGCTATTGTCACGACATAGCCGTGGGGTGCCGTCGCCGGTGCCCTCCCCACCCGGAGGACCGCGATGACCAACGAGGGCCAGCTGCCGTCCGACTTCTCCACGGACCTGGACCGCTCCGGGCCGGTGCCGCTGTACTTCCAGGTCGCATCGCGGCTCGAGGAGGCGATCCGCTCCGGCGCGATGCCGCCCGGCGCACGGCTCGAGAACGAGATCGCCCTCGGCGAGCGACTCGGGCTCTCGCGCCCGACGATCCGCCGAGCCATCCAGGACCTGGTCGACAAGGGGCTGCTCGTCCGTCGTCGAGGGATCGGCACGCAGGTCGTGCACGGCCCCGTGACGCGCAAGGTGGAGCTGACGAGCCTGTACGACGACCTCGCGCAGGGCTCGCAGGCACCGGCGACCACGCTGCTCGAGCGCACGGACCTGCCGGCGAGCGACGTCGTCGCCGAGGCCCTCGGCACCGCCCCGGGCACGCCGGTCGTCCACATCCGCCGCGTCCGCTTCGCCGAGGACGTCCCGATGGCGATCCTCGAGAACTTCCTGCCGCCCGAGTTCACGGCGATCACCGACGAGGACCTGCGGACGCACGGGCTGTACCAGCTGCTCCGCGGCCGGGGTGTCACGATGCGGGTCGCGAAGCAACGGATCGGGGCACGGGCGGCCACCGACGACGAGGCCTCGCTGCTCGAGATCGAGGACGGTGACCCGGTCCTGACGATGAGCCGCACGGCGTACGACGCGTCGGGCCGGGCGGTGGAGTACGGGGTGCACTGCTACCGCCCGGACCGCTACTCGTTCGAGGTCACCCTCGTCGACAAGTAGGCCGGCGGACCCGCTGCCTCAGCCGGCGGAGGGGACGCCGAGCTCGCCGGTCACGTACTGGGCGCGGCCGAACCCGAACGACCAGTCCTGCGGCCCGTTCTCGACGTAGCCGATGAAGACGTCCTCGCTCGCGACGCCGACCTCGGCGAGCCGGTCGTGCACGGCGCGGTAGAGACCCTGCTTCGCCTCGTCGCTCCGACCGCCCTGGGTGAAGACCTGGACCATGACGACGCCCTCGGTCCGCTCGAAGCCGAGACCGGCGTCCTGCGCGATGATCTGCTGCGCCGGGTGCTCGGTGATCACCTGGAACCGGTCGCGCTCGGGGATGCCGTACTCGGCGACGATGGCGGTGTGGATCGCGTCGGCGACGGCACGCACCTGCTCCGGGGTGCGACCGGTGACGAGATCGATGCGGACGAGCGGCATGGTGCCTCCTGTGGGTGGGGGGGTGGCGGTGCGCCGTCGCGGACGGGAGGCGCGGTGCCAGCATGCACCGCGCCTCCCGTCCGGTACACGGCCCGTCTCCAGCACCGGTGCCGGCACCTCCGTCGCCGGGCGCCCGCCGCCGGGCGCCGCCGTCAGGCGTCCTTCGTCAGGGTGCGTCCTCAGGCGTCAGGCGTCGTCTCGTAGAACGCGGGCTTCGCGGTGGCGTAGGTCACGTGCTCGAGGGCGCCGGTCTGCTGCGCCCGTACGGCGACCTCGGCGACGACCGACGCCGTGTAGCCGTCCCAGGCGCTCGGCCCGTCGATGCCCCCGGTGCGGGCAGCGTCCACCCAGCGCTGGACCTCCTCGTCGTACGCGGCGCCGAAGCGCTCGACGAAGGACGGGGTGACGCCCTGGCCCGAGACACCGGCCGACACGACGTTCATCGTCGTCTCGCGCCCGATGTACGCGACGCCGGACTCGAACACGGCGTCGGTCGTCACCTGGTACCCGAACTGCGCGTTGACGTTGATCTCGACGATCGCCATGGTGCCCGACGCGGTGGTGAACAGCACGAACTGCGGCTCCGGCAGGTCGACCGGTCCGAGCGAGTTCCTGCGGGGCTTCTTCACCTCGACCGCGACGATCGGCTCGCCCGTGAGGAACGGGATGATGTCGATCTCGTGGATGACCGAGTCGTGGATGAGCATCGACTCGCTGAAGTTCGGCGGCGTCGTCGGGTTGCGGTGCGCGTGGTGCAGGGCGAGCAGCGCGCCGTTCGTGCCGGACTCGCGGAGTGCCCGGAGCTCCTGGTACCCCTTGTCGAAGCGACGCATGAAGCCGACCTGGATCCGTGGGCGGTCGGACCTCGCCTGCTCGAGCTCGACGATGCGCAGGGAGTCCTCCGCGCTCGTGGTGAGGGGTTTCTCGCACAGGACGGCGAGACCGCGCTCGATCGCCGGCACGAGGACGGGCTCGTGCAGGAACCCGGGCGTCGCGACGAGCACGGCATCGATCGGCGTCGCGTCGAGGGCGTCCTCGAAGGACGCTGCGGTGAGCGCCCCCGGTGCCCGCTCGGCGGTGGCGGTGGCCCGGGCGGTGTCCGGGTCGACGACGGCGACGACGTCTGCGCCGGCGATCGTGGACGTGATGCGACGGACGTGGTCGCTGCCCATCGCGCCGGCTCCGACGACGGCGACGCGGAGGTTCTCGGTGGTGCTCACGGGGTTCTCCTGGGGGGGTCAGCGGACGCGCGCCGAGGCGGTCGAGCCGAGGATGTGCTGGACGGTGCGCTCGGCGATCGGGCCGGGGGCGTCGACCGAGCAGCCGTACATGTCCTGCTCGACGATGCCGAAGACGTCCGGGTCGATCCGGGCGACGGCCTCGATGACCGGGGCGAGCTCGGGGGTGCCGCGCGGCGGCTCGGTCATGATGCCCTGCGCCACGGCCGTCGCGAAGGGCACGTCGTTCTTGAGCACGTCGAACAGCAGCTCGGTGTCGACCTGCTTGAGGTGGAGGTAGCCGATGCGCTCCGGGTGTTCGGCGATCATGCGGAGGTTGTCGCCGCCGTAGTAGGCGAAGTGCCCGGTGTCCAGGCACAGGTTCGTGTACCGCGGGTCGGTCTCCTCGAGGAAGCGCACGGTCTCGCGGTACGTGCCGACGTGGCTGTCGGCGTGCGTGTGGAACTGCTGGCGGACGCCGAACTCCTCGAGCAGCGCCTTGCCCAGCTGGTCGTGTCCCCTGCCGAGGCGCTCCCACTGCTCGTCGGTCAGGGTCCGCGACTCGAGCACCGCACCGGTCGCGTCCGAGCGCCAGAGGTCCGGGATCGTCACGAGGTGCCGGGCACCGAGCGCCGACGCGAGCCCGGCGACCGCGACCGCCTGGTCCCACGCCCGCTGGAACTGGTCGTCACCCTTGTGGAACCCGGTGAAGACCGTGCCGGCGGACAGCCGGAGGCCGCGGGACTCGAGCTCGTCGGACAGCTGCGCCGGATCGGTGGGCAGGTACCCGTACGGACCGAGCTCGATCCACGTGTAGCCGGCTGCTGCGGCCTCGTCGAGGAAGCGCTGCCACGGCACCTGGCCCGGGTCGTCCGGGAACCAGACGCCCCAGGAGTCGGGGGCGGTACCGATGCGGATCGCGGCGGGGGCGGCCGCTGCGTCGGTGGCAGCGGTGTCGGCGGTGTCGGTCATGACGTCGTCGTCCTTCGTGGGATGGGTTCGTTCAGCCGAGCAGGGGGCGCTGCGACGCGACCTGCTGCTCGTACTCGGCGCGGGCCTGCCGGGTGCTCGGCAGGGTCGAGGTCTCGGCGACGGGGACGTCCCACCAGCCGTCACCCTCGGGGGCGGGCGCGAGCGGGTCGGCGTGCACGTGCACCAGCGTGGTGTGGTCGTTCGCCTTGGCCTGCCGCACGGCCGCGGTCAGGTCGGCGATCACGTCCGGGCCGGGGCGGACCTCGATCACGTCGACGCCGTAGGAGCGCGCGTTCGCGGCGAGGTCGACGGGCAGCACCTCGTCGTTCTCGAACGACCCGGTGTCGTCCCGGTAGCGGTACTCCGTGCCGTAGCGCTCGGAACCGACGGTCTCGGACAGGCGGCCGATCGACGCGTAGCCGTCGTTCTGCACGAGCACGACGACGATCTTGATGCCCTCGGCGACCGCCGTCACCAGCTCGGTGTGCAGCATCAGGTACGAACCGTCGCCGACGAGGACGATCGCGTCGCGGTCCGGGGCGCCGCGTCGCACACCGATGCCGCCGGCGATCTCGTAGCCCATGCACGAGAAGGCGTACTCGACGTGGTACCCGAGCGGGTCGCGGACCCGCCAGAGCTTGTGCAGGTCGCCGGGCAGCGAGCCGGCCGCCTGGACCACGACGTCGCGCGGGTCCGTCGCCGCCCGGACCGCGCCGATGATCTCCGACTGGCCCGGGACCGCGCGTCCGGACGGCACGGACGCGGCGTCGACGACGGCGTCCCACTCCTGCTTCCGCGACGCGACCTCGGCGGCGTACCCGGCGGAGACGGCGTACGACGGGGCGTCCGACGAACCTGCCGTGAGCATCTCGGTCAGCGCGACCAGCGCCTCCCGGGCGTCCGCGACCAGCGGCAGCTGCGAGCCGTGCTTGTGGGCGTCGAACGCGGCGACGTTCACGTTGACGAAGGTCACGTCGGGGTCCTGGAACGCCGTCCGGGACGCCGTGGTGAAGTCGCTGTACCGCGTGCCGATGCCGATCACGACGTCGGCCCGTGCGGCGATCGCGTTCGCCGCAGCCGTCCCCGTCGCCCCGATGCCGCCGAGGTACTGCGGGTGGTCCCAGACGAGCGAGCCGCCGCCCGCCTGCGAGGTGCCGACGGGGATGCCCGTCGTCTCGACGAAGGCCGCGAGTTCGTCCTCGGCACCCGAGTAGAGCACGCCACCACCGGCCACGACCACGGGACGCTCGGCGCTCCGGATCGCCTCGACCGCACGGGCCAGCGGTCCGCGTTCCGGCAGCGGACGCCGGACGTGCCACTCGCGCGGTTGCAGGAACGTCACCGGCACGTCGAGCGCTTCGGCCTGGACGTCCTCGGGCAGGGCGATCGTCACGGCGCCGGTCTCGGCCGGGTCGGTGAGCACCCGCATCGCGGCGAGCGCGATCGGGAACAGCTGCTCGGGCCGTTCGACGCGGTCGAAGAACCGCGACAGCGGCCGGAACGCGTCCGTCACCTGCAGCGACGGGTCGTGGGGCATCTCGATCTGCTGCAGCACCGGATCGGTCCTGCGGGTGGCGAAGGTGTCCGACGGCAGCAGGAGCGCGGGCAGCCGGTTCGTCGTCGCGAGCGCGGCGCCGGTGAGCATGTTCGCCGCGCCGGGGCCGACCGAGGCCGTCGACGCGAAGGTCGCCCGGCGGCGGTGCATCCGGGCGAACCCGACGGCCTGGTGCACCATCGCCTGCTCGTTGCGGGCCTGGTGGTACGGCAGCAGGCCGGGCTGGTCGACGTGGAGCTGCTTGATCGCCTGCCCGAGACCGGCGACGTTGCCGTGCCCGAAGATGCCGAAGATCCCCGGGATCGTGCGCTCGCGGTGATCACCGTCGACGGTCCACTGGTTCGCCAGGAACGCGACGAGCGCCTGACCGACGGTCATCCGACGGGTCTGCTCCGGGCCGGCGTGCTGGCTCATCGGGAGGGCTCCTTCTCGTAGGGCAGTCGCGGGTCGATCGGTTCCGAGGTCCACGTCTGCCGGACCCACCCGTGGGCGGGGTCGTCGGTGATGTTCCAGACGCGCTCCGGGTCCGGTCCGGCCATGACGTTGAGGTAGTACATGTCGTAGCCCGGTGCCGCGACGGCCGGTCCGTGCCAGCCGTACGGCACGAGGGCGATGTCCCCGGTCCGCACCTGGCGGAACTCGTCGATGGGCCGGTCGTCCGAGGCGTACGTGCGGTGCAGGGCGAAGGGGTCGGCCTGCTCGGGAGCCTGCACACCACGGGCCACGGCGGCTTCGTAGTAGTAGATCTCCTCGAGGTCCGACTCCTCGCCCGGGCGGTTCGTGTCGTGCTTGTGCGGCGGGTACGACGACCAGTTGCCGGCCGGCGTGATCACCTCGCAGACGATGAACCGCACCGCGTCGAGGGCGGCCGGGGTCCCGAAGTTGTGCACCTGCCGGCTCGACTGCCCCGTGCCGCGGAGTTCCACGGGGACGTCGACGCGGGCGATGTACGTGCTCGGCCGGACCGTCGCCGTGGGCGCCTCGGCCACGGCGACACGACCGGAGCCGGTGATCGTCGCGGCGGTGCCGGACCCCAGGTAGAGGACGTCGGTCGGCCCCTCGAAGACGCCGGTGCGTCCCTCGAGCGCCTGCTCGGTGTCGTCGTACGCCACGGTGAAGCTGCCGGCGAGCGGGACGACGAGGCGCTCGACCGCGTCGGCCGGGAGGCGCAGCTCGCCCCCGTCCTGCAGGGCGCCGGTCCGCAGACCGGTGTGCGTCCACCCCTCGACGCGGCCGTCGACCACGTCGGTCCAGCCCGCCTCGGGGCGGGAGCCCGCCGGGATGAACCAGCGGTCGCGCTGCTGCTGTTCGTTCGCCATGCTGCGCGTCAGCCGTTCGACGGGAAGCCGAGGTCGACACCGCCGTGCACTGCCGGGTCGAGCCAGCGGGAGGTGATCGCCTTCTGCCTGGTGAAGAAGGCCACCCCGTCGGCGCCGTACGCCTTGTGGTCGCCGAACAGCGAGTTCTTCCAGCCGCCGAACGAGTAGTAGGCCACCGGCACCGGGATCGGCACGTTGATGCCGATCATGCCGACCTGCACGTCGCGCTGGAATCGTCGAGCGGCTCCGCCGTCGTTCGTGAAGATCGCGGTGCCGTTGCCGAAGGCGCCGGAGTTGATCAGCTCGAGCCCCTCGTCGTAGGACTGCACCCGAACGACCGAGAGCACCGGACCGAAGATCTCCTCGGTGTAGACGCGACTCGACGTCGGCACCCGGTCGATCAGCGTCGGGCCGAGCCAGAAGCCGTTCTCGTCGCCGTCGGGTCGCACGGTGCGGCCGTCCACCACGACCTCGGCTCCGTCCTGCTCGGCGACCTCGATGTACGAAGCGACCCTGTCGCGGTGCTGCTCGGTGACGAGCGGGCCCATGTCGCAGCCCCGACGTCCGTCGCCGACGCGCAGCGTCGCCGCGCGCTCGCTGATCTTCGCGATCAGCTCGTCGGCGACCGGCTCGACCGCCACCACCACCGAGATCGCCATGCAGCGCTCACCGGCCGAGCCGAAGCCCGCGTTGACCGCGTTGTCCGCGACGAGGTCGAGGTCCGCGTCCGGCAGCACCAGCATGTGGTTCTTCGCCCCGCCGAGCGCCTGGACGCGCTTGCCGTGCTTCGTGCCCGTCTCGGACACGTACCGGGCGATCGGCGTGGACCCGACGAACGAGATCGACTCGACGTCGGGGCTGGTGAGGAGCCCGTCGACCGCTGCCTTGTCGCCGTTGAGCACCGTGAACACGCCGTCGGGCAGACCGGCCTCCCGGAACTTCCGCGCGAGCCACATCGCGGCGGACGGGTCCTTCTCGCTGGGCTTGAGCACGACGGTGTTGCCGGCGGCGATCGCGATCGGCAGGAACCAGAGCGGCACCATCGCCGGGAAGTTGAAGGGCGAGATGATGCCCACGACGCCGAGCGGTTGACGGATCGAGTACACGTCGATGCCGGTCGACACCTGGTCCGAGAACTCGCCCTTCATCAGCGACGGGATGTTCGTCGCCAGCTCGACCACCTCCTGCCCGCGGGCGATCTCCCCCAGGGCGTCGTCGATGACCTTGCCGTGCTCGCTCGTGATGATCTCGGCGAGCTCGGCCTTGTCCCGGTTGAGGACCTCACGGAACGCGAACATGATCTGCTGGCGCTTCGCGAGCGACAGGTCCGACCACGCCGGGAACGCCGCCTTGGCACTCGCGATCGCCCGCTGGACCTCGGCCTCGTCGGCCAGGGCGACCCGCTTCGTCACGACGCCGAGCGCCGGGTCGTGGACCGGGGCGGTCCGACCGGAGGCCGAGGCGACGTGCTCGCCGTCGATCCAGTGCCCGACCGTCGTGCTGCCGGCGCTGGTCTCGGTGCTGGTGGTCATGCGGTGCTTCCTTCCGGGACGGACGGGTCCAGGGCGGCGGACGGGGCAGGCGAGTCGGCGCGACGGCGAGCCGGTGTGGAGCGATCGCCCCGTGCCTCCCGGCTGTGGACGAGGGCGGCGGCGACGTCGACGGCGGCGGCGACGTCGCCGTCCTGCGGGTAGAGCAGGGTGCGACCGACGACGAGCCCGCGGACGCCCGGCAGGGCGAGCGCGTCGTCCCAGGCGGCGTACGTCTCGTCCGGACTGCCCGACGGGTCGCCGCCGAGCAGCAGCGTCGGCAGGGTGGTCGCAGCCATCACGCGTGCCATGTCGTCGACGACCGGGACCTTGAGCCAGCTGTAGGCGCTCGACTCGCCCAGGCCGGCGGCGATCGCCATCGACGTGATGACGGCGTCGGCGCTCAGGTCGTTGACGACCCTGCCGTCCCGCCACGAGGACATGAACGGCTCGAGCATGATCGGAAGCTGCAGGGCCGCGGCCTCGGTCACCGCCCGCGCCGTCGCCTCGAGCGTCGAGGCGGTGCCGGGATCGTCGAGCGCGATCCGGACGAGCAGCTTCGCGACGTCGAGCCCGGCGTCCGTGATCGCCTGCGCCGAGTACGCGGTGTAGCGGTCGTCGAGCTCGAACGATGCTCCGCGCAGGCCGCCGCGGTTCATCGAGCCGACGACGACCTTGCCGTCGAGCGCCCCGAGGAGCGCCAGGTCCTCGAGGACGTCCGGCGTGCCGAGGACCCCGTCGACGCCCGGGCGGCCGAGGGCCACGACGAGCCGTTCGAGCAGGTCGTACCGGTCGGCCATCGCCGAGGCGTCGTCGCGGACCGCGAGCGCACCGCGCGCGGGGTGGTCCGCGGCGACGATGAGGAGCCTGCCGTCCTCGGCGAGCAGCGGACGGCGGATCCGGGTCCGCAGGACCTCCGCGACGTGTTCCGGTGACCCGGCGCGCAGGTCGCGCAACCGGGCGAAGTCGGCCGGGCTGACCTCAGGCACCGACGCCCTCCTCCGCGGTCGCCGGCGCGGGGTTCGTGCGCAGGAAGCCCTCGACCTCGTCGCTCGTCGGCATCGCGGTCGAGCACTCGAACCGGGTGGCGACGATCGCCCCGGCCGCGTTCGCGAAGGCGAGGGTGCGGTCGAGGCTCCAGCCCTGCAGCAGCCCGTGCACGAGTGCTCCGCCGAACCCGTCGCCGGACCCGAGGCCGTTGACGACGTCGACGGCGTGCGGTCGGTACGCGACGGTCTCGTCGCGGGTCTTCGCCAGCACGCCCCTCGGGCCCTGCTTCACGATCGCGAGCTCGACGCCGCGCTCGAGCAGGGCGTCGGCGGCGCGCAGGGGGTCGGTCTCCCCCACGGCGATCTCGCACTCCTCACGGTTGCCGACGGCGACGGTGGCGTGGTCGAGAGCGACGGCGACCTCGCGCGTCGCGGCCGCCGGCTCGGGCCAGAACACCGCTCGGTAGTCGAGGTCGAGCACGGTGTGCCGCCCGGTGGCGCCCGGCGCCCGCAGTGCCGCGCTCCGTGCCGCGGCGGCCGCGTCGTGCGCGCTGCGGCTCGGCTCCTCGCTGAGTCCCGTCACGGTTGTCCAGAACACCCGCGTCCGTTCGATCGCGTGCAGCGGCAGGGACTCCGACGTGATCATCAGGTCCGGCGCCTTCGGCGCGCGGTAGAAGTAGAGCGGGAAGTCGTCCGGCGGGAAGATCTCACAGAACGCCACGGGCGTGTTGAGGCCCTCGACCGGCTCGACGAAGTCGTTCGCGACGCCGAACTCGGGCAGGGTGCGGGCGATGTAGCGGCCGAAGGGGTCGTTGCCGGTGCGGGTGATCACCGCTGCGTCCGCGCCGTGCCGGGCGGCGGCGACGGCGACGTTGGTCGCGCTCCCACCGACGGACTTCGAGAAGGTGGTGACGTCCTCGAGCGGTCCGGTCTGCTGTGGGTAGACGTCGACACTGACGCGTCCCATCGTGATCACGTCGTGGACGTGCGGGGCTTCGTCGGTCATGCGACGCGGGACCTTCCGGGCGGCTTCATCGGCGGACGAGCACGACTGTACACGGACTTTGCGCTGATGTCAGTACATGGACCGGGCTGCTGTCGGGCGCCTCTCCGGCCCGGAGGCGCGTGTCGGTGGGACCTGCCAGGGTCACGACATGCAGATCCTCGCCCTGGTCATCGGCCTCGTCCTCGGTACGGCCGTCGGTGCCGTCGTCGCGTGGTCGCTCGCCCGCTCGCGCGCCGGGGTGGACGCGGCAGCCGCACGGGCGACGGCCGACGTGCTGCGTGCGCAGCTCGACTCGGTGCGCGCCGACGCCGAGGAGCGCCTCGACGCCCAGGACGCCCAGTACCGCCGGCAGGTCGACTCCCTCGAACGCCGTGCCGCCGAGCTCGAGCACCTCGTGCAGCGCATGCACGGCGCCGACGCGGCGCGGAACCAGGGCGAGTCGAAGGTGCTGTCGGCGCTGAGCCCGGTCGCGCAGACGCTCGACGTCATGCGCGCGAAGATCGCCGAACTCGAGCAGTCCCGCAGCGAGCAGTACGGTGCCCTCTCCGCGCAGCTGCGATCCGCCGCCGAGTCCGAGGAACGGCTCCGCGCGACGGCGGACACCCTCGCGAGCGCCCTGTCCTCGAACAGCACCCGCGGCGTGTGGGGCGAGACACAGCTCCGGAACGTCGTCGAGGCCGCGGGGCTCCTCGAACGCGTGGACTTCGACGTGCAGTCCTCCGTCACGACGACCGCGGGGACCGCCCGACCCGACATGGTCGTGCACCTGCCCGGCGGCAAGACGATCGCCGTCGACGCGAAGGTGCCGTTCAGCGCCTACCTGCAGGCGGCCGAGATCCCGGCGAGCGCGACGGGTGCCGAGGGTGCCCGGCGCGAGCAGCTCATCGCGCAGCACGTCAAGGCGCTCCGGGCGCACGTCGACGCCCTCGCCGCCCGCGAGTACTGGACGGGCTACGACGCGTCGCCCGAGTTGACGATCGCGTTCATCCCGTCCGAGTCGCTGGTCTCGAGCGCGCTGGCCGCCGACCCCGGACTGCTCGACCACGCCTTCCGCAAGCGCATCGCACTGGCGTCACCCGTCACGCTGTGGTCGGTGCTGAAGACGGTGGCGTTCTCGTGGCAGCAGGACGTCGTCACCGCCGAGGCACGCGAGCTCTTCCGGGTGTCCCGCGAGCTGTACGGCCGCCTGGCCACCATGGGCGGGCACGTCGACAAGCTCGGCCGGGCGATCCGGGGGTCCGTCGTCGACTACAACCGCTTCGTGGGGTCGCTCGAGCGCCAGGTGCTGCCGAGCGCCCGGCGGCTGTCGCTGCTCGACGAGTCGAAGGTGCTCGCCGACCCGGCGACGATCGACGACGAGCCGCGGCTGCTCACCGCGCCGGAGCTCGTCGGCGCCCTCGACGAGGACTGACCGCGCGGCGCCACGGCACGAGGCGCCACGGCGCGAGGTGCTCCGGCACGACGAGAAGCACCCCGAACCACGTGATCGCGTGGTTCGGGGTGCTTCTCGTCGTGCGAGCGGTCAGGCGTCCCGACGGCCGTCAGCGGCCGGGACGGATCAGAACCACTTCTCGGCGCGGTGGTCGGCCTGGATGCGGCGGATCGTGTTCGAGCGCGAGCGGAGCACGAGCGAGTCGGTGTGGATGACACCGCGCGACCGGCGGACGCCGTCCACGAGGACACCGTCGGTGACGCCCGTCGCGACGAAGAACGTGTTGTCGCCCGTCACGAGGTCGTCCTGGTCGAGGACCTTGTCCAGGTCGTGCCCGGCGTCGAGTGCCTTCTGGCGCTCCTCGTCGTCCTTGGGCTGGAGCTTGCCGAGGATCACGCCGCCGAGCGCCTTGATCGCGCACGCGGTGATGATGCCCTCGGGCGTACCGCCGACACCGACGCACATGTCGATCTTCGAACCGGGCAGTGCCGCCGAGATGCCACCGGCGACGTCGCCGTCGAGCAGCAGGCGCGTGCCGGCGCCCGTTGCGCGGATCGCGCGGATGAGCTCGTCGTGGCGCGGACGGTCGAGGACGGCGATCTGCATGTCCTCGATGTCCTTGTGCTTCGCCTTCGCGAGCGCGCGGATGTTCTCGCCGATCGGCTTCTCGAGGTCGAGGACGCCACGACCCTCGGGGCCCGCGGCGATCTTGTCCATGTAGAACACCGCCGACGGGTCGTACATCGAGCCGCGGTCGGAGACGGCCATCACGGAGATGGCGTTCTGCCGGCCGGCGGCGGTGAGCGAGGTGCCGTCGATCGGGTCGACCGCGATGTCGCAGGCCGGGCCGTGGCCGTTGCCGACGTGCTCGCCGTTGAAGAGCATCGGGGCGTCGTCCTTCTCGCCCTCGCCGATGACGACCACGCCGTCGAAGTTCACCGTGCCGAGGAACTTCCGCATCGCGTCGACGGCTGCGCCGTCCGCGAGGTTCTTCTCGCCCCGGCCGACCCACGGCTGCGCACGGATCGCGGCGGCCTCCGTCGCACGCACGAGCTCGAGCGCCAGGTTGCGGTCGGGCTGGAGGAACAGGGAGCCGGTCTCAGTCGTGGGAGTCACGACCAGAGCCTACCGACCGGGCTCCGGGGCGGCCGCACGGGTGCACGGACGTGCACGCTGTAACCCGTTGAGGAGCCCTGACTAGGCTCGGCGGGGAACCACCAGTCGAAGGAGATCGCAGTGCCCATCGCAACGCCGGAACAGTACGCCGAGATGCTCGAACGAGCGAAGGCCGGCAAGTTCGCCTACCCCGCGGTGAACGTGTCCTCCTCCCAGACGATCAACGCGGTCCTCCAGGGCCTGCAGGAGGCCGGCTCGGACGGCATCCTCCAGGTCACGACCGGTGGCGCCGACTACTTCGCCGGGCACACCGTGAAGAACCGCGCCGCCGGCGCCCTCGCGATGGCCCGCTTCGCCCACGAGGTCGCGAAGAACTACGACGTCACGGTCGCGCTGCACACGGACCACTGCCCGAAGGACGCCCTCGACGGCTTCGTCATGCCCCTCATCGCCGCGAGCGAGGAGGAGGTCCGCCAGGGCCGCAACCCGATCTTCCAGTCGCACATGTGGGACGGGTCGGCCGTGCCGCTCGACGAGAACATCGAGATCGCGCGCACGATGATCGAGAAGACGCGCAACATCAACGCGATCCTCGAGGTCGAGATCGGCGTCGTCGGCGGAGAAGAGGACGGCGTCCAGCACGAGGGCACCAACGACGCGCTCTACACGACCCCGAACGACGTCGAGAAGGTCGTCGACGCGCTCGGGCTCGGCGACCGGGGTCGCTGGATCGCCGCGCTCACGTTCGGCAACGTGCACGGCGTCTACAAGCCGGGCAACGTCAAGCTGCGCCCGGAGCTCCTCGGCGAGATCCAGGCCTCGGTCGCGCAGAAGCACGGCACCGGTGAGAACCCGCTCGACCTCGTCTTCCACGGCGGCTCCGGCTCGACCGACGACGAGATCCACGAGGCCGTGCGCAACGGTGTCATCAAGATGAACATCGACACGGACACGCAGTACGCGTTCACGCGCTCGATCGCCGACTCGATGTTCCGGAACTACGAGGGCGTGCTGAAGATCGACGGCGAGGTCGGCAACAAGAAGCAGTACGACCCGCGTGCCTGGGGCAAGGTCGCCGAGACCGCCATGGCGGCCCGCGTCGTCGAGGCGGCGAAGGTCCTCGGCTCGGCCGGCAACAGCAAGGGCTGATCGGCACCACCAGCCGGGAGGAACGGGGCGCGTCCGCAAGGACGCGCCCCGTTCCGCGTCCGGTCACCGCCACCGCCCGTGCCACGATGGGCGGGTGACCTCCGACGCCATCGCCTCCTCGTTCGCCCAGTACGTCACCGAGTCCCCCACCGCGTTCCACGCGGCCGCGGTCGCGCGGGACCAGCTCGTCGCAGCGGGGTTCACCGAGCTGTCGGAACTCGACGCCTGGCCGACCGAGGCGGGCGCCTACGTCGTCGTCCGCGACGGCGCGGTCATCGCCTGGCGTCTGCCGGAGTCGGCGACGCCCACCACCCCCTTCCGGATCCTCGGTGCCCACACCGACTCCCCCGGCTTCCGCATCAAGCCGAACCCGGCCGTGCGCGTGGGCGGGTGGGAGCAGCTCAACGTCGAGGTCTACGGCGGCGCGCTCCTGTCGACCTGGTTCGACCGCGACCTCCGCATCGCCGGACGTGTGGTCGACGCCGACGGATCGGTGCGGCTCGTGTCGACCGACGCGGTCGCGCGGATCCCGAACCTCGCGATCCACCTCGACCGCGGGGTGAACGACGGCAAGGAGATCGACCGGCAGCGCCACACCCTGCCGGTCGTCGGCACGGACGGCACCACCGGTGGCACCGACGTGCTCGGGTGGCTGCGCGGCCGGCTCGGGGAGGACGCGGTCTCGTGGGACCTCTTCCTCGCGGACACGCAGCCCCCGGCGCGCATCGGCATCGATCGGGAGTTCCTCGCGTCCGGCCGCATGGACAACCTGACGAGCGTGCACGCCGGGCTCCGCGGGGTCGTCGACGCGCCGACCGACGGCGACCACATCCCGGTGTTCGCGGCGTTCGACCACGAGGAGATCGGTTCCTCGACCCCGTCCGGTGCCGGGGGCCCGTTCCTCGAGGACGTGCTCGGCCGCGTGCAGGAGGGGCTCGGTGCCACCCGCTCCGAGGCCGCCCGGGCGTTCCGGGCGTCCTGGCTCCTGTCGAGCGACGCCGGACACCTCGTCCACCCGAACCAGCCGGAGAAGCACGACCCGACGAACCGTCCGCGTCCGGGAGCGGGCCCGCTCCTGAAGATCAGCGCGAACCAGCGTTACATGACCGAGGCGAAGGGCGAGGCCGTGTGGGCGACCGCCTGTGATGCCGCCGGCGTCTCCTGGCAGCCCTTCGTCAACGTGAACACCATCCCCGGTGGCTCGACCATCGGCCCGATCGCGGCGACGCGGCTCGGCATCCCGACGATCGACATCGGCGTCGGCCTGCTGTCGATGCACTCGGTCCGTGAGCTCGTGCACGTGGACGACCTCGCGGCACTGCACGGCGCCGTCGCCGCCTTCCTCGCCGGGTAGGCGGGTCACGGCCTGCCCGGCCGGACAGCGCCGGCTGGCCCGCTGGTCAGAGCGTCACGACCACCTTGCGCGCGGACACCCCTGCGCGCTGCCGGTCGATCGCGCCCTGCACCGCGCCCGGCCCGTGCCCGACGACGAGCGGCTCCGGCATCGGTCGGATCGAGCCGTCGGCGAGCCCCTCGGGCAGGACCCGGCCCCACAGCTCCGCGCCCAGGTCGTCGTCGCGCAGGCTGCTCCCCCACACGAACGCGGCCCGGATCCCCGCACGACGGGCACGCAGCGTGAGCGCCAGCGTGGCGAGTCCGAGGCGGGTGAACACCGGGAGCATCGCCGGGAAGAGTCGCCGACGGCCGGCGATCCGGTCGAGGGAGACCGGCGTGCTCGCCATCGCCAGCGCGGTGCCACCCGTCCGGCGGAGCACCTCGATGCACGCGGCCGTCGAGGTCGTCCCGAGCGCGACGGCACCGACGACGGGGCGTCCGGCGACGCCGGCGACGAGGTCGTCCACCGCCGTCGGCGAACCGTGGTCGACGACGACGTCGGCCCCGAGCGACCGGACGGTCGCGGCGTTCCGGGGCGACGCGGTGCTCACGACCGCGTACCCGGCGGCACGGGCGAGCTGCACCGCGTTCATCCCGACGCTCGTCGAACCACCCCAGACCACGACGACGCCGGAGCGGTCCGACGGAGCGTCGGCGGCCCCGGGGAGCGGGAGCCCGAGGTGCTTCGGCTGGAACAGCGCGCAGGCGGCGGTCGAGGCCCCGAGCGGCAGGACCGCGGCCTGTTCGAGGGGCACGTCGTCCGGCACCGCGGCGGTCAGGCGTTCGAGCAGCGCGGTGTGTTCCTGGAACGCGCCCTCGTGCACCGGGTCGCGGCCACGGTCGGTCCCGGTCGCGAGTCCGACGACGCGGTCGCCGACCGCGAAGCGGGTGACGCCGGAGCCGACGGCGACGACCTCGCCGGCGACGTCCGAGCCGAGCACCGCCGGCGTCCGGAGCCAGCGGTAGGTCACCGGCCCCGTGCCCTGGATCACCCAGTCCACGGGGTTGACGGCAGCGGCGCGGACGCGCACGACCACCTCGTCCTCGGCGGGGACGGGGACCGGTACCCGGTCGACGACGAGTGCGCCCCGGGGTTCACGGAGCAGAGCGGCGGAGTTGTCGGGCACGGCGGGCCTTTCGTCACGAGCGATGACACCTGGTGTCGTCACTCTACCCGCCCTCGGCACCGAGTGTCATCACTAGGGTGTCCCCATGGCGAGATGGGCACCGGACACCCGTGAGCGACTGCGGACGGCCGCGATGGAGCTCTTCGCGGAACGCGGCTTCCATGCGACGACGGTCCCCGACATCGTCGCGCGGGCGGGCGTCACCCGGCGCACGTTCTTCCGCCACTTCAGCGACAAGCGCGAGGTCTTCTTCGGCGATGACGAGATCCCCGCGATCGCGACCCGGATGATCGAGACCGCGCCGGCCGAGGAGGCACCGATGCGCGTGGTCCTCGACGGGCTCCGGCGGCTCGCGGCCGAGCGGTTCGACCCCCGCCGCGACCAGGTGCTCGCCGCACGACGGATCATCAGCGAGGAGCCCGACCTGCGGGAGCGGGACCTGCGGAAGCAGGAGGACCTGCGGGCGGCGGTCCGGGACGGCTTCCGTCGCCGCGGCGAGGACGACCGGACCGCCCGCTCCGTCGCCGGGCTCACGGTCCTCGTCCTGCAGACCGCGCTCGAGACGTGGCTCGAGGACGCGGACGGCACACCGCTGCAGGACCACCTCGACGCCACGGTCGACCGGGTCACCGGACTGCTCGACACCGGTCGCTGACGAGCGCACGGCCCGCACACGACAGCGAGGGCCCGAGGGTCAGGCCCCGGACTGCTGCATCAGCACCTGCACGAAGCCCGGGTCCTGGAACATCACCACGGCGAAGGCGACCAGGCTGACGAGCGACGCCACGGCCCCGCCGAGCAGCGGGACCCAGAACGTCCACCTCCGAGCGGCCAGCCGACGCAGGGACCACCACGCGACGAGGGCGAACACGACCACGTTGCCGATGGCTCCGACGGCAGCGGCGGTCGACAGCGCCGTGGGGTCGGAGAGCTCCAGGCCCTGCTGTTCGAACGCCCTGCGCACGGCGGAGGCGACGTCGCTCACGGCGAGCGACTGCACGACCGACAGCAGACCGAACGCCAACAGGGCGACCGTCACCACGAAGTCGAACTGCGACGCCCCGAAGCGGCTCGAGAGCGTCGGCCGCTCCTGACCGGCCGCGGCACCCCGCGACGGCCCGGCGCCGGTGCCACCGGAAGTGCGGCGGTCCGTCGGACGGGTCGTGCGTGCCGTGCCACGGTCGGTCGGCCCCTGGGGTGCCGCGCGGGCACGGTCGTCGGCCTCGCGCCGCTGCCGGTCGCGCCGTTCCTGCTCGACCAGGACCGGGTTCACCCAGCCCTCCGGCGCGTACTCGCCGTACTCGGGAGCGGGCGTGCCGTGGACCCGGCCGTCCCGTCGACCGGAGGCCGGTGCGGCGGAGGCGGGACGGGCCTCCAGGCCGAGGGCGGTCTCGTCCACGTGCCCCGGTTCACGGGCCGGTGCCGACGACCAGTCGCCGCGGAGGCCGCTCACGAGCGACGCCCGCCGAGGGCGCGGGTGGGGTTGCCCGCGGCGTCCGTGCGGAGCTCCTTGGGGAGCGAGAACATGAGGTCCTCGTGCGCCGTCACGACCTCTTCCACGGTGCCGTAGCCGGCGTCCGCGAGCTGCTCGAGCACCTCCGTGACGAGTTCCTCGGGCACCGAGGCACCGCTGGTCACACCCACCGTGCGGACACCGTCGAGCCAGTCCTGGCGGATCTCCTCGGCGTAGTCGACCCGGTGGGCGGACGCCGCACCGTACTCGAGGGCGACGTCGACGAGGCGCACGCTGTTCGAGGAGTTCGCCGAACCGACGACGATGACGAGGTCGGCGTCGGGCGCCACCTTCTTCACCGCGACCTGGCGGTTCTGCGTGGCGTAGCAGATGTCGTCCGACGGCGGGTTCTCGATGGACGGGAACCGCTCACGGAGCAGGCGGACGGTCTCCATCGTCTCGTCGACGCTCAGGGTGGTCTGCGACAGCCAGACGAGGTTGTCGGGGTCGGGCACCTCGAGCGCGGCGACGTCCTCGGGTCCGTTGACCAGGATCGTGCGCTCGGGCGCGTGGCCCATGGTGCCCTCGACCTCCTCGTGACCGGCGTGGCCGATCAGGACGATCGTGCGGTCCGCCTTCGCGAAGCGGGTGGCCTCGCGGTGGACCTTGGTGACGAGGGGGCAGGTCGCGTCGATCGCGTGCAGGTCGCGTTCTGCGGCACCGGCCACGACGGCGGGTGCGACGCCGTGCGCACTGAAGACGACGTGTGCGCCGCGCGGGACCTCGGCGACGTCGTCGACGAACACCGCGCCGCGCTGCTCGAGCGTGGAGACGACGTGGACGTTGTGGACGATCTGCTTCCGCACGTAGACCGGCTCGCCGTACTGCTCGAGCGCCTTCTCGACGGCGACCACGGCACGGTCGACACCCGCGCAGTACCCGCGGGGCGCGGCGAGCAGGACCTTCTTCGTGCCGGCGACCGGCTCGTCCCGCAGCCGACCACGCGCTGCGTGCACCCGCGGCGGGGCGAGTGGGACCGTGCGGCCGTTGGTGATCGTCACGTCCCCGATGATAGGTGCCGGGCACGCGCGGGGCCTGGGTGCGTCCGGGGCCGAGCCGGGCCGTGACGACGTGGTGGAGCACCGGCGTGCGGCGCCGCGGGCCGGCGCTGTCGCCGGGATGCGGCACGATGGTGGGTATGGCGATCGAACAGGGCCCGCCGACGGCCGACAACCCGTGGCCCGTCGCCCTGCTCGGGGCGAAGCTCCGCGACTGGATCGACCGACTCGGCACCGCCTGGGTCGAGGGCGAGATCACGCAGTGGAACGTCGCCGGCGGCAACGTCTACGGCAAGCTCAAGGACGTCGAGGTCGACGCGACCGTGTCCTTCTCGATCTGGTCGAGCGTGCGTTCCCGGGTGCCCGCGGACCTGGGGCAGGGCGCCCGCGTCGTCGCCGCGGTGAAGCCGAACTACTGGGTCAAGGGCGGCTCGCTCACCATGCAGGTGGTCGAGATGAAGCACGTCGGCCTCGGTGACCTGCTCGAGCGGCTCGAACGGCTCCGGCGCACCCTGGCGGCGGAGGGCCTGTTCGACCCGTCCCGCAAGAAGCGTCTGCCGTTCCTGCCGCACCGGATCGGCCTGATCACCGGCAAGGACTCCGACGCCGAGAAGGACGTCAAGCGGAACGCGCAGCTCCGCTGGCCGCAGGTCGAGTTCCGCACGGTGCACACGGCGGTGCAGGGCGAGCGGGCCGTGGGCGAGGTCACGGCCGCGATCGTCGAGCTCGACGCCGACCCGACCGTCGACGTCATCATCGTCGCCCGGGGTGGCGGCGACTTCCAGAACCTGCTCGGCTTCAGCGACGAGGGACTCGTCCGGACCGCCGCTGCCGCCACCACTCCCATCGTCTCCGCCATCGGGCACGAGGCGGACCGCCCGATCCTCGACGAGGTCGCCGACCTGCGCGCCTCCACCCCCACGGACGCCGCGAAGCGCGTGGTGCCCGACGTGGCCGAGGAGCTCGCGAACGTCCGCCAGGCCCGGGCCCGGCTCGGGCTGCGGCTCTCGCACACCCTGTCGGTCGAGGCCGACCGGATCGCCGCCCTCCGGTCGCGCCCGGCGCTGGCGTCGACCGCCTGGCTCGTCGACACCCGGGCCGAGGAGGTCGCACGCGACCTGTCCCGTGCCCGTGAGCTGCTCGACCGACGCCTCGAGCGCTCGCACAGCGACGTCGGGCACCTGACCGGGCGGCTGCGCGCGCTCTCGCCGCGCGACACCCTGCGCCGCGGCTACGCCATCGTGCAGCGGAGTGACGGCGGGGTCGTGCGCGGTACCGAGGACCTCGATGGTGCGACGCCGGTCCACGTCACCCTCGGCGCGGGCACGGCGACGGGGACACTCGAGCCGGAGGGACCGGGGCCGGACGGTTCCGGGGCGTAGCCCGGTCTCCACGGGCTCCGTCGGCGGTGCACCGCCGACGGAGGGTGCTCGGTAGGATCGGGGTGTGTCATCCCAGCAGGAACCCGTGCCGTCCGACGTGCAGTCGCTGAGCTACGAGGCGGCGCGCGACGAACTCGTGCGCGTCGTCGGTGAGCTGGAGCAGGGGTCCGCGACGCTCGAGCGTTCGCTCGCGCTCTGGGAGCGTGGCGAAGCCCTCGCGGCCCGGTGCGAGGAGTGGCTCGTCGGCGCGCGCGCCCGGCTGGACGCCGCCCGTGCCGCGTCTGCCGGTGACGGCACCGCGGACACCGCAGGCGACCCGGACGGAGCAGCACGGTGACCGACCCCGACGGACGCCCGATCGTCGCCGAGCTCGGCCGCCCGGAGACCCCGGAGGAGACCTGGGCCCGGAAGGACGCCGCGCGACGCTCCCGCCGCGAGCACCAGACCGCATTCAACCTCGTGCTGGCGCTCATCGCATCGCTCGGCATCGTGCTCTTCCTGGTCGCCGTGGTCGTGCGACCGGACCAGACCGTCGACCGGTCCGTGGACTACCAGCAGGTCGCCGCCGGTGCCGACGTGCCCGGCGTGACGCTCGCGGCACCGGACCTGCCCGACGGTTTCACCTCGAACCGCGCCGACTTCCAGGACAAGACGTCGGACGGCGTGCGGGTCTGGACGGTCGGCCTCGTGACCCCGGACCGCCAGTACATCGGCCTCCAGCAGGGCATCGATGCGAACGCGTCGTGGGTGGCCAACCAGCTCGACCAGGAGCCCGCCACCGGTGACCGCACCATCGACGGCACGAAGTGGACGGTGTACGACCGTCGTGACGAGGGCAAGGACGCCGGGAACCACGCGTACTCGCTCGTGCACACCTTCGGCCGCGACACCATCGTCCTGTCCGGCACGGCCGACGACTCGTCGTTCACGACCGTCGCGAAGGCCGTCACCGAGCAGCTCGCGAACTGACCCCGCCCGACCGAACCCGAAGCACGAGGAAGACCATGCCCGACCGCGCCGCCTCCACCCCGTCCGACGCCCTCCGCCTGCTCGTCGAGGGCAACGCCCGCTTCGCCGCCGACAAGCGCCGCACCGGCCGGATCGACCCGGACCGCCGTGGCGAGCTCACGGGCTCGCAGGCGCCCTTCGCGACCGTGCTCGGCTGCTCCGACTCACGCGTGCCGTTCGAGCACGTCTTCGACGCGGGCATCGGTGACTTGTTCGCGATCCGCAACGCCGGTCAGATCGTCGACGACGTCGTGCTCGGCTCCATCGAGTTCGCGGTCGTCGCCCTCGGCACCCCGCTCGTCGTCGTCCTCCGCCACACCGCGTGCGGAGCCGTCGCCGCGGCGCGCTCGGGCGAGCCCGTGCCCGCGCCGCACCTGCAGTCGCTCGTCGACGCGATCGCGCCGAGCGTCGAGCGGGTCCGCGCGACCGACGCCGAGCTCCCGCAGGAGGCCGTCGGTGCCGCGCACCTCGAGGCCACGCTCCGCCAGGTGATCGAGCGGTCCGGTGTCGTCTCCGACGCGGTCGCCGACGGTAGGTTGGCCGTCGTCGGGGCGACCTACGACCTCTCCACGGGCGAGGTCACCATCGACACCGTCGTGGGCCAGGCCTGACCGGCCGCCACGACGCGACGCCCGGAGACCACCGGGCCGCCGAAGACACCGGGGCGACCGCTCCGGCCGTGCACCACAGGAAGGACCACGACGACGTGACCCACACCAGCGAGCCCGACCAGACCGCGACCGACCGGACCGCGACGGGCGGTGACGGCTTCCGCATCGAGCACGACACGATGGGCGAGGTCCGGGTCCCGGTGGATGCCCTCTACCGCGCCCAGACGCAGCGCGCGGTCGAGAACTTCCCGATCTCGGGCAGCGGACTCGAGCCGGCACAGATCGTCGCCCTCGCCCGGATCAAGCGCGCCGCAGCGGTCGTCAACGGGTCCCTCGGCATCGTCGACTCGACCGTGGCCGACGCGATCGCACGGGCGGCCGACGCGATCATCGGCGGCGAGCACCACGACCAGTTCCCGGTCGACGTCTACCAGACGGGCAGCGGCACCTCGTCGAACATGAACATGAACGAGGTCCTCGCGACCCTGGCGACCCGCATCGCCGGCACGGACGTCCACCCGAACGACCACGTCAACGCGTCCCAGTCGTCGAACGACGTCTTCCCGACCTCCGTGCACGTCGCCGTGACCGAGGCCCTCATCCGCACGCTCGTCCCCGCGCTCGAGCACCTGGCGGAGTCGCTCGAGGCCAAGGCGACGCTCTGGGCCGACGCCGTGAAGTCCGGACGCACCCACCTGATGGACGCCACCCCGGTCACTCTCGGGCAGGAGTTCGGCGGCTACGCCCGCCAGGTCCGGCTCGGCATCGAGCGCGTGCAGGCCACGCTCCCCCGCGTCGCCGAGGTCCCGCTCGGCGGCACCGCGGTGGGCACCGGCATCAACACGCCGAAGGGCTTCCCGCAGCAGGTCATCGCCCGTCTGGCCTCGGACACCGGCCTGCCGATCACCGAGGCGCTCGACCACTTCGAGGCACAGGGTGCCCGGGACGCACTGGTCGAGGCGTCGGGTGCGCTCAAGGTCATCGCGGTCAGCCTGACGAAGATCAACAACGACCTGCGCTGGATGGGCTCGGGTCCGAACACGGGCCTCGGCGAGCTGCACATCCCGGACCTGCAGCCCGGCTCGTCGATCATGCCCGGCAAGGTGAACCCGGTCATCCCCGAGGCCACCCTGATGGTCGCTGCACGCGTCATCGGCAACGACGCGACGGTCGCCTGGGCCGGCGCCTCGGGTGCCTTCGAGCTCAACGTCGCGATCCCGGTGATGGGCACGGCCCTGCTCGAGTCGATCCGCCTGCTCGCGAACAGCTCGCGGGTGCTCGCCGACAAGACCATCGACGGGCTGCAGGCGAACCTCGAGCGCGCCCGCGCGTTCGCCGAGTCGTCCCCGTCGATCGTCACGCCGCTCAACCGCGTCATCGGGTACGAGGCCGCGGCCAAGGTCGCCAAGTACGCCGTCGCCGAGGGCATCACCGTGCGCGAGGCGGTCGTCGCCCTGGGGCACGTCGAGCGCGGCGAGGTCACCGAGGAGCAGCTCGACAGCGCGCTGGACGTGCTGTCGATGACGCACCCGAACTGACCCACGGGACCCACTGACGGACGGGAGGCACGGTGCCGGCTGGCACCGCGCCTCCCGTCCGTCGTCGGGTCGCCCCCGAGACTCGCGCCTGCGGACACGTTCACAGTCCTGCGACCGCGAACGTGTCCGCCCAGGCGAGTCCCGCCGGCGGCCGACCAGCCGCGCTACCCGAGGTCGGGCGAGTCGAGCAGCTCCGTCACGAGCGCCGCGATCGCCGACCGCTCCGAGCGGGTCAGCGTCACGTGCGCGAACAGCGGGTGCCCCTTCAGGCGCTCGATCACGCTCGCGACACCGTCGTGCCGGCCGACCCGCAGGTTGTCGCGCTGGGCGACGTCGTGCGTGAGCACCACACGCGAGTTCTGCCCGATGCGCGACAGCATGGTGAGCAGGACGTTCCGCTCGAGCGACTGCGCCTCGTCCACGATGACGAACGCGTCGTGCAGGGACCGCCCGCGGATGTGCGTGAGCGGCAGCACCTCGAGCATCCCGCGCTCGACGACCTCGTCGAGGACGTTGTCGGACACCAGCGCGCCGAGGGTGTCGAAGACGGCCTGCGCCCAGGGGTTCATCTTCTCGGAGGCGTCGCCCGGCAGGTACCCGAGCTCCTGCCCGCCCACGGCGTAGAGCGGCCGGAACACCATGATCTTCTTGTGCTGCTGTCGTTCGAGCACCGCCTCGAGCCCGGCGCAGAGCGCGAGCGCCGACTTGCCGGTGCCGGCCGATCCCCCGAGCGAGACGATGCCGATCTCCGGGTCGAGCAGGGCGTCGATCGCGAGCCGCTGCTCGGCGGAGCGTCCGCGCAGCCCGAAGACCTCGCGGTCGCCGCGGACGAGCGACACCGCGCCGGCCTCGTGCACGCGGCCGAGCGCCGACCCGCGCTCCGAGTGGATGACGACGCCGGTGTTCACCGGGACGCCGTCGAGCCGCGAGGACCGGATCTCCTCGTGCTCGTACAGGTCGCTCATCTGCTCACCGGAGACCTGCAGGTCGGTGATGCCCGTGTAGCCGGAGTCGACGGCGAGCTCGGCGCGGTACTCCTCGGCGGCCATGCCGATCGACGACGCCTTCACGCGCAGCGGCAGGTCCTTCGACACGACGACGACGTCCAGCCCGTCGTTCGCCAGGTTCGACGCGACCGCGAGGATCCGCGAGTCGTTGTCCCCGAGCCGGAGCCCGGACGGGAGCACGGACTGCTCGGAGTGGTTCAGCTCGACGCGGAAGGAACCGCCGTCGTCGAGTGCGACGGGGAAGTCGAGCCGCTCGTGCTCGACCCGCAGTTCGTCGAGCAGCCGCAGGGCCTGGCGCGCGAAGTACCCGATCTCCGGGTCGTCGCGCTTGGACTCGAGCTCGCTGACGACGACCACGGGCAGCACCACGGCGTGCTCGGCGAAGCGGAACAGCGCCCGCGGATCGCTGAGGAGCACCGACGTGTCGAGCACGTACGTGCGTTGGGCGACCGACGTGGACGAGTCCGCGGTGGACCGCTGGGCGGGTTCGCGAGCGACGTTGCGAGAGGTCACGACCACTCCATCCCCGGGCCGCGCTCGGCCCGGTCACTGTCCTCGACGCGGCCGGAGAGCGGTCCCGAAGCACCGTTGCCTGGCCGCTCCGACCGGGCACCGTGCCCGGTGGGGCCAAGCTACGACCGGCCCCCGACAGCCGGACCGCGACACGCGGTCCCCGAGGTTACGGTCACGTGAACGCGCACCACGACGGCCGGGAGGCACGTGGCGGGCCCGCCACGGGCCTCCCGGCCGCCTCGGGCGCAGGCGCGCAGCGGCGAGATTCGCGGACGCGGACGGATTCGCGGGCTGGGAGGCGCGAACACGTCCGCCCGGCCGAGTCTCGCGGACCGCGGCCGGCGGGCGGCCGGCGGCCGGCCGGCGGGCCGGCGGGCCGGCGGGCGGCCGGCGGGCGCGCTACTGCATCGTGGCGTAGGACAGGCACGCGTCGCGGAACATGTCGAGCGTCGCGTCCGTGGTGGACGCGAACACCGACACCCGCGCGACCCCGAGCCGCGTCGTCGCCGTGACCCCGTGGTTGTGCAGCGCCGCGGACAGCGCCGTGAGCCGACCCTGCGGCGGACGCAGCACGACGATGCCGGCACGCTCGCGCGGGTCACGGCTGGACTCGACCGACAGGCCGAACTCGTCGGCGATGTCGAGCACCCGCTCGACCCGGTCGGCCACGCGCTCCTGCACGGCTCCGACCCCGACGGAGACCAGCCGCTCGAGGGACACCGCCATCCGGGCCTGGGCGACCGGGTCGACGCGCGTCATCTGGTACCCCGCGGCGCCCGGCTTCACCGAGGGGACCTCGGTCGGCCAGCCGGTCGTGCCGTGCGGCCCGGACAGCGCCGGGCGCAGGCGGTTCAGGGCGCGGTCGCTGAACGCGAGGAAACCCGTGCCCCACCCGGCGTGCAGCCACTTCTGCCCGCCGGTGGCGACGACGTCGGCGACCTCGTACGGGGCGTCGACGACGCCGAAGCCCTGGATCGCGTCGACGATGAGCAGGCGGTCCCCGATGACCTCCCGGATCGCAGCGAGGTCGGCGAGGTACCCGGTCTGCCAGTCGACGAGCGACACGGCGACGGCGGCGACGTCGTCGGTCAGGCGCTCCCGGACCAGCGTCGGGGTCATCCAGCCGGCACCGGACTCGACGACGACGGGCTGCACGCGGCCACCCGTCGCCGAGGCGGCGCTCGCCAGTGCGAGCGGCAGCGACGGGTACTCGTCGGCGGCCACCAGGACACCGCCGGTCAGGCCGAACGCCGTGTGCAGCAGCCCCGGCGTCGTGGCGGTCTGCGAGACCACCTGGTCCTCGCGACGGCCGACGAGCCGGGCAGCGACGGTGCGCACCCGGGCGTCCTGCTCGTCGAGGGTCTCCACGGCGCCGAAGCGCATGCGCTCCTGGATCGTCCCGAGCACCCGCTGCTCCTCGAGCACGGCGGTCTGCACCGGCCCGAAGGCGGCGTGGTCGAGGTACCCGGGCTCCTCGTCGAAGCCGGCCGCGTACTCGGCGATGTTCACAGGGGCAACCTTCCGTGGGACGAAAACCCTGTGAGTCTACTGGGACGCACGGAGGCCGCGCGAACCTGAGCCGCCCGACGCACTCGCCACCGCCGTCGGGAGCCTCCCGCGATCAGCCGCCGAAACGACGGGAGCGCAGGCCGAAGTCGCGCACGGCCCGCAGGAAGTCGACCTCGCGCAGGTCCGGGTAGAGGGCCTCGACGAAGTAGAACTCGCTGTGCGCGCTCTGCCACAGCATGAAGTCCGACAACCGCTGCTCACCCGAGGTGCGGATCACCAGGTCGGGATCGGGCTGGCCCTGCGTGTACAGGTGGTCGCCGATGAGCTCGGGCGTCAGCACCTCGGCCAGGGTGTCGAGCGTGCCGCCGCCCTCGCCGTGCGCCCGGACGATGCTCCGCATGGCGTCGGCGATCTCCCGGCGTCCGCCGTAGCCCACCGCGAGGTTGACGTGCAGGCCGGTGTGGGCTGCGCTCCGGGCCTCGGCGTCCGCGAGCGCCCCGAGGAGACCCGCGGGCAGCCCCTCGTCGGAACCGACGTGCTGCACGCGCCAGTCGCGGTGCACGGCGAGCGTCCCGGCCAGGTCGCCGATGATGCCGACGAGCTGCTCGAGCTCCTCGCCGCCCCGACCGGTCAGGTTGTCGGCGGACAGCAGGTAGAGCGTGACGACCTCGATGCCGAGCTCGTCGCACCAGTCGAGGAACTCGGGGATCTTGGCGGCGCCTGCACGGTGCCCGTGGGCGGCCGACTCGAGGCCGAGCTGCTTGGCCCAGCGACGGTTGCCGTCGACGATCATGGCGACGTGCTTCGGCATCGCCTGGCCGTCGATCTGGCGGCGGATACGACGCTGGTAGGCACGGTAGAGGACGCCGCGCCCTGCCCATCCCACCCTGCCGGTCACGCCACGACTGTAGTGCACCGTGGCGCCGGTCGTGCGGGGCTGTGCATTCCCTGCTGCCGTTCGGCCGGGGGCCCTACTGTCGCCCCATGCAGGACGAGACCGCCACGCTCCCCCACGTCCCGTTCACCGAGGAAGCGGACACCACCGAGCCGCCGCGCCCCGCCTGGCGCGGCTGGATCCACCTCGGCACGTTCCCGTTCGCCATCGCGATGGGCATCGTGCTCATCTCGCTGGCCGACAGCGGGGCCGCGAAGGCCGGCAGCGCCGTGTTCATGGCGACGTCGCTGCTCATGTTCGGCGTCTCCGCGACCTACCACCGCTTCCCGTGGGGCCCGACGGTGAAGAAGGTCCTCAAGCGGATCGACCACACGAACATCCTGCTGCTCATCGCCGGCACCTACACGCCGATCGCGATCTGCGCGCTGCCGCACACGCTCATGGTGGTCGTGCTCTGGGTGATGTGGTCCGGAGCCGCGCTGGGCATCGCCTTCCGCGTCCTGTGGATCGGCGCCCCGCGCTGGCTGTACGTGCCGATCTACCTCGTGCTCGGGTGCGCCGCGCTCGGTCTGCTCCCGCAGTTCTTCGCCGCGAGCGTCCCCATGACGGTCCTCGTGCTCTCCGGCGGCCTGGCGTACGTCATCGGTGCCCTCGTCTACGGCTTCAAGCGCCCCGACCCCGCCCCGACCGTGTTCGGCTTCCACGAGGTCTTCCACGCACTGACCGTCGTCGCGTTCGCCGCGCAGTGGGTCGGCGTGCTCATCGTGGCCCTCGACCCGGTGCGCTGACCGCAGCCGCTGCGGACCGCGGCACCGGCCGGCAGGGGCGACCGGACGACGGACGGGAGGCCCGTGGCACGCTCGCCACGGGCCTCCCGTCCGTCTGCTGGGGACGTCGCTGCTGCCGACGTCGCCGCTGCTGGTGTCGCCGCTGCCGACGTCGCGGGCTCAGCCGCGTTCGGTGTCGTCGCCCACGTCGGTCCGGCCGTCCTCGTCGGCGCGACGCACCGGCTCGTCCGTCGACGTGCCGTCGCCCGCGTCGGACTCGAGCCGCTGGCGGATCTCCGCGCGGTAGCGGGTCCGACGGATCCGGCGGGTCATGTCGACCACGAGCAGGATCGTGACGACCGCGACGACCGCGATCGCGACGAAGCCGGCGACCCCGGGGGTGACGTCGACGTCGGGCACGACCGACGGGCTCGGGCTGGGGGCGGCGGCGATGGCCGTCAGGATGGTGCTCACGCGGTGGTGTCCTCGTCGTCAGGGAGCCCCGCGAACAGGTCGGACTCCGGCAGGTCGGTGGGCACGCGGGCCTCGACGAGCTGGTAGTCCTCGGTGGGCCACACCGTCGCGAGGAGGTCGTTCGGCCACGAGAAGAAGACGCTGTCCGGCGGCACCTGGCTGGCGTGCGCGTGCAGGGCGGCGTCGCGGGCGTCGAAGTGGTCGCGGACGTCGACGTGGGTCGTCGCCAGGTCCGGCCGGTCGGCGAACCGCTCCACCCACTCGCGCAGCTGCTCGACGGCGGCGCTGTCCGGGTCGCGCTCGCGCAGTGCCTCGTAGATCGTGCGGAAGCGGCGCGGGTTCATGGTGCGCTCGTAGTAGAGCTTGCTGATCGACCACGGCTCCCCGGCGTCCGGGTACTCCGCGGGGTCGGCGGCGGCGCGCCAGGCGGCGACCGAGACCTCGTGCGTGCGGATGTGGTCGGGGTGCGGGTAGCCGCCGTTCTCGTCGTAGGTGACGAGCACGTGCGGACGGAAGCGGCGGACGACGCGGACGAGTGCCTCGGTCGAGTACTCGAGGGGCACCGTCGAGAACGTGCCCGGACGGACCGTCTCGCCCTTCTCGGCGTCCGGCAGCCCGGAGTCGTGGTAGCCGAGCCAGACGTGGTCGATGCCGAGCGCTGCCTGCGCAGCCGCCATCTCGGTGCGCCGGTAGCCCGCCATGTCGCGGTGGGCGCGGCTCGTCGCCGGCTCACCGAGCTGGTCGTTGAGGATGTCCCCGGCCTCGCCGCCGGTGCAGGAGACGACCATCACCTGGTGCCCCTCGGCGACGTACTTCGCGGCCGTCGCGGCACCCTTGCTCGACTCGTCGTCGGGGTGGGCGTGGACGGCCAGCAGGCGGTACGGCACGGAGGATCCTCACGGGTGACGGAGCGGGCGGAACGCGCACGGATCGACCCGGGCGTGGGGGCAGCGCACAGCGGGGCGTGAACTACCCTGGGACCAGGATAATCACCCCAGGAGCCCCGAACTGTCCGAACCGCTGCACCCCACCCCCACCGCTGCGTCGGCCACGGCCACGGCCACCGCCGCGTCGCTGGACGACCGGTACGGGCGCACGCCGGATCGTCGGCGCCGCGGGAAGCTGTTCGGGGTCGCCGCGGCGATCGCCGTCGTGCTCGTGTTCGTCGCGTGGGTGGTCTGGGCCGGCCTCGACCAGGAGTCACACGGGCTCGACAACACCGAGCTCGGGTACACCGTCGTCTCCGACCACCGCACCGTCGTGCACTCACAGGTGTCGGCCGACCCGGGCACCGAGGTCCGGTGCGCCGTGCAGGTGCTCGACAAGTCGTACTCGATCGTCGGGTGGAAGGAGGTGACGCTGCCGGCATCCGAGCAGCGCACCCGCTCGATCTCGACCGAGGTGAACACCACGACCCGCGGCGTGACCGGCTTGATCCACGACTGCTGGGTTCCCTAGACTCGACTGATTCGCGGACGAGACCGGCCACACCGGCCGGTCTCGTCCTTTGTCGAAAGGGAGACCGATGAGCAACGACACGCAGACCACCTGGCTGACCCAGGAGGCGCACGACCGTCTCACGGCCGAGCTCGAACAGCTGTCGGGCCCGGCCCGCAAGGAGATCGCGGACCGCATCGAGGCGGCGCGTGAAGAGGGCGACCTCAAGGAGAACGGCGGCTACCACGCCGCGAAGGACGAGCAGGGCAAGATCGAGGCCCGCATCCGGCAGCTCACCGAGCTGCTCAAGCACGCCACCGTGGGCGAGGCCGACTTCGACGGCACCGTCGAGCCGGGGACCGTCGTCACGGCGGTCATCGCCGGCGACGAGTCGACCTTCCTCGTGGGCAACCGCGAGATCGTGGCCGAGGGGTCCGACCTGACCGTGTACAGCCCGGTGAGCCCGGTCGGTGCCGCGATCCTCGGGCTGCGCGCGGGCGACGAGACGACCTACACCGCGCCGAACGGCAAGGAGATCAGCGCCAAGGTGACGAAGGTCGAGCGCTACGAGCCGTAGGTGCCCGGCGCCGCAGTGCGCCCGGCGCGACGGCCGGGGCGGGCGGCGCAGAGCGCGCGGCGGGCCGGCCCGCGGCGCGACGTGCCAGTGCACAGCGAGGAGCAGCTCGCACCACGGAACCACGTGGCGCGAGCTGCTCTTCGTTGTGCGGGGCCGACTGGGCTCTCGGCGCCGGTCAGTGCGCGACGACGTCGCGAAGCGAGGGCAGGATCGACGTGAGGGTCATGACGGGAGCTCCACGCGCCTCCCGGCCGTCCGCGGTGTCGCTCACGCGACCCTGACGCCTGCGCGGCCGTCCCGTGCGCACCGCTGACACCGACGCGTGCAGCGCGGCGGCGTCAGTTCTCGAGCAGCTCCGGGCGGAAGCCGACCTCGTGCAGGCGCTGGATGACCTCCTGCGCGTGCTCGGGACCGCGTGCCTCGATCGACAGGTCCAGGGCCACCTCGTTGATCACCAGGCCCTGCCCGTGCCGGGTGTGCAGCACCTCGACCACGTTGGCGCCGGCGTCCGAGATGACCTGGGCGACGCGGGCGAGCTGGCCGGGGCGGTCGGGCAGCATGATCCGGATGCCGATGTAGCGCGACGCCGCGACGAGACCGCGGGTGATGATGCGCTCCATCATGAGCGGGTCGATGTTCCCACCGCTCAGCAGCACGACGGTGCGGCCGGTGTCGCGGACGGCGCCGGACATGATCGCCGCGACGCCGACGGCGCCGGCGGCCTCGACCACGAGCTTCGCGCGCTCGAGCAGCACCAGCAGGGCACGGGCGGTGTCGTCGTCCGAGACGGTCACGATCTCGTCGACCAGGTCGCGGATGATCGGGAAGTTGAGGTCGCCGGGTCGGGCGACCGCGATGCCGTCCGAGATCGTCGGCTTCGTCGTGATCGTGACCGGTGCTCCCGCGGTGATCGACGACGGGTACGCCGCGGCGTTCTCCGCCTGCACGCCGATCACCCGGATCGGACGACCGAGGCGCTCGGACATGCCCTTCACCGCCAGCGCGATGCCGGAGATGACCCCGCCGCCACCGATCGGCACGACCACCGTGTCGACGTCGGGCACCTGGTCGATGATCTCGAGGCCCAGCGTGCCCTGGCCCGCGATGACGTCCGGGTGGTCGAAGGGCGGGATGAACACCGCACCGGTGTGGGCGGCGAAGTCCTTGGCGGCGCTCAGCGCCTCCTCCACCGAGTGGCCGCGCAGCACGACCTCGGCGCCGTAGTGCCGCGTCGCCTGGAGCTTGGGCAGCGCGACGCCCACCGGGGTGAAGATCGTGGCCGGGATGCCGAGCTCACGAGCGGCGAGGGCGACTCCCTGCGCGTGGTTGCCGGCGCTCGCGGCGACGACGCCCGCCGCTCGCTGCTCGGGGCTGAGGGCGGCGAGTCGGTTGTAGGCGCCGCGCACCTTGTAGGCGCCCGTGCGCTGCAGGTTCTCGCACTTCAGGTGCACCGGCGAGCCGAGCAGCTCGGCGAGGAACTGCGACGTCTCCATCGGCGTGACGCGTGCGACGCCCGCGATGGTCTGCCGAGCGGCCTCGATGTCCGCGAGCGTCGGGAACGCGTCGGTCTGCTGCTGGGGCGCGGAGGTGTCGGTCACGGACCCATCATCGTCCGTCGGAGCCGTCACGGCGAACTCGTGACGGTCCGTCGGTGAACGCCCGCTCAGCCCGCGGTCCCCTTCGCGGCGGTGGGCTGTTCGTCGCTGCCCGGCGCCGGGACGCCGTCGGGGTGGCGCTTCCGCCAGCGACGGCGCTTCTTCGCCTCGACGCTCGCGTGGTGGTCGCGCTGCTTCGCCTCGAGCACGTGGTCGGAGTCGAGCCCCTTCCACCGGCCGCTCGCGATCGTCGTCACCATCGAGTTCACGGTCGCGATCAGCGGCACCGCGAAGAAGGCTCCGGCGATGCCGGCCAGCCCGGACGCCGCGGTGACGCCGAGGACGACGGCGAGCGGGTGCACCTTGACCGCGCTGCCCATGACGAGCGGCTGCAGGATGTGCCCCTCGACCTGCTGCACGACGAGGATCACGCCGAGCATGACGAGCGCCGCGACCCAGCCGTTGAAGATCAGGGCGATGAAGACGGCGAGGAAGCCCGTGACGATGGCGCCGACAACCGGGATGAACGCGCCGAGGAACACGAACACGGCGATCGGGATGACGAGCGGCAGCTGCAGCGCGGCGGCACCGATGCCGATGCCGACGGCGTCGACGAACGCGACGAAGATCTGCACGCGGATGAAGCTCGTCAGGGTGGTCCACCCGGCGACCCCGGCGCCGTCGATCGCGGCGCGGGCGTTCTTCGGGAACAGCCGGACGGTCCAGCGCCACACGTTCTTGCCGTCGATGAGCAGGAAGATCACCGTGAAGATCACCACGAACAAGCCGGTGAGCAGGTGCGTCAGCGACGATCCCGCGCTCGCGACCCCGGACAGGATCGAGCCGGAGTTGCTCGACAGCCAGTCGGTCGCCTGGTTGAGGTAGTTGTTGAGGTCGGACTGGCTGATGCCCAGACCGGAGCTGAGGACGAACTCGCGGATGTTGTCGTACTGCGAGAGCGTCCGGTCGCGGAGCGAGGGGTAGGCCGCCGCGATCTGGTCGACGACGAGCCAGATGAGTCCGCCGACGGCCGCGAGGCCCCCGACGAGGCTGACCACGACGGCGATCCACTTCGGCACGTGGTGGCGCTGCATCCAGTTCGACAGCGGCACGAGCAGGGCGGCGACGACGATCCCGATGAGGAACGGGATGAGCACCTCGCTGAACAACGTCACGAGGTAGATGAAGACCGCGACCACACCGACGACCACGAGCACGCGCCACGACCACGCGCCCGCGATCCGCATGCCCGTCGGCACGACCTGCTCGACGACGGGATCCGGATGCGTCTTCTTTCCCCAGGCCATGCGGTGAGTGTACCGACGCGTGCCGGTGTGTGTTCCAGATGCGGCATACGTCGGCCCGACCCCGGTGTCGGCGTCGATCGGTAGCGTCGTGCCATGGTCCGGTCCACGCTCTCCGCCGCCGAGGCCCGCCGCGTCACGCTGGCGGCCCAGGGCTTCGGCGCACCCCCGCGCGACGCGGTGGGCACCCGCACCCTGACCAGCACGATCGGCCGGCTCGGGTTGCTGCAGATCGACTCGGTGAACGTCTTCGAACGCAGCCACTACCTGCCCCTCTTCGCCCGCCTCGGTCCCTACGACCGGGACACGTTGGACCGGCTCACCATGCGGCGCTCCGGCCCCTACGCGGAGTACTGGGCGCACGAGGCGGCGTTCCTGCCGCGGACGGACCTCCCGCTCTTCCGGTGGCGGATGGACGCGTACCGCGAACGCGACGCCCGACCGAACCGGATCGCCGGCGTGGAACGGACCGCGAGCGTCCGCCGGGAGCTCCGCGCACTGCTCGCCGCCGAGGGGCCCCTGCCCGCCAGCGCGGTCGAGCACGAGGCGAACGTCCGACGCGGGCCGTGGTGGGGGTGGAGCGACGTGAAGGCGGGGCTCGAGCAGATGTTCCGCTGGGGCGAGGTCGTGAGCGCCGGACGCGCCGGGTTCGAGCGTGTCTACGCCCTGCCCGACCAGGTGCTGCCGGTGGGGACGCTCGAGGCCGCGCCCGACCGCCACACCGCGGTCACGGAGCTGGTCCGGCGCGCCGCGCGCGCATCCGGCGTCGGGACCCGCGCGGACCTCGCCGACTACTTCCGCCTGCGTGCGGACGACACCGCCGCCGCGATCACGGAGCTCGAGGAGCGCGGCGAACTCGTGCCGGTCCGGGTGGCAGGCTGGCGGGACCGTGCCTGGCTGCACGTCGACGCCAGGGTCCCGCGCCACGTCGCCGCCGACGCGGTGCTCAGCCCGTTCGACCCCGTCGTGTGGTTCCGGCGTCGCGCGGAGCGCATGTACGACTTCCACTACCGCATCGAGATCTACACGCCGGCGCCGAAGCGTGTGTACGGCTACTACGTGCTGCCCGTCCTGCAGGACGACCGGCTGACCGGACGCGTCGACCTGAAGAGCGATCGGCAGCGCGGCGTGCTCCGGGTCCGGACTGCCTGGCAGGAGCCCGGCGAGCACCTCGACGCGGAGCGCCTCGCCGAGACGCTGCGGCGGGCGGCGGCGTGGCAGGGCCTCGACGGCGTCGAGGTCACGGATCGCGGCACCGCCGCGGGTGCGGTGGCCGCGGCGCTCGGGGTCGCGCTCGTCCCGCACGAGGCGGCGGACGACGCCGATGCTCCGGCTCCCGAGGACGAAACGGTCGTGTGACCAGCGGCCGGGAGGCACGGCGCCCGTCCGCCCCGCCCGTCCGGCTCGGGTCGTGGCCCCGTCACCCGCCGCTCCGTCGCGCCGGTCGTGCACGGCCCGCGAGACGCCGCCGTGTCGTGGCGACGCCGCGTCGTCGCCGAGACGCCGCTACGTCGTCGAGACGCCGCAGCGTCGTCGAGACGCCGCATCGTCGTCGAGGCGCCGCGGATTCCGAGGGCGTCTCGCCGGCACGAGTCCGTCTCGTGTGGACACCGGCGTCTCGGCGCCGGCATCGCAGCGACGGCGACGGCGGTGACGGCGGCAGCGCCCGTCAGAACCGGTCGAGGCTCCCCCGGAGTCGCGCGACCCGGTCGGGCAGCGGCGGGTGCGTGGAGAACAACCGGTCCATCACGCCCGGTCGCATCGGGTCCGCGATCCACAGGTGCGCCATCGAGGAGTTCTGCGACCGGGTCGGTCGGCCGTACGCCTGGAGCTTCTCCAGCGCACGGGCGAGTCCCTCGGGGTACCGCGTGGTCATCGCACCCGTGGCGTCGGCGAGGTACTCCCGCTGCCGCGAGACGGCCGCCTGCACCGCCGCGGCCGCGATCGGGGCGACGAGCACGGCCACGATCCCCGCGACGAGGACGATCGGGTTGCCACCTCCACCCCCGGAGTCGCTGTTCCGCCCGCGCCCGCTCAGCCCGCTGAAGATCGAGATGCGCAGGAGCACGTCCGCCAGGAACCCGACCGCGACGACCAGGCCGAACACCATGGTCGAGACGCGGATGTCGTAGTTCTTGACGTGACCGAGCTCGTGGGCCATGACGCCCTGCAGCTCGCTGTCGTCCATGATCGCGAGCAACCCGGTCGTCGCCGCGACGATCGCGTGCTCCGGGTCCCGTCCGGTGGCGAAGGCGTTCGGTGCCGGGTCCTCGATGACGAACACCCGCGGCATCGACATGCCGTTCGTGATCGCCAGGTTCTCGACCGTCCGCCAGAGCCGCGGCTCCGTGTTCCGGTCGATCTCGACGCCGCCGGCGATGGCCGTCGCCTGCCGCCCGGCCAGGAAGTACTGGAGCACCGCGTACCCGAGCGCGACGAGCAGCACGATGACGCCCACGGAGACGTTGCCCGCGAGGTAGCCGCCCAGGAACCCGAGCGCCCCGACGATGAGCAGGAAGACCAGGATGATGACGACGGTGTTGCGCTTGTTCCGCGCGATGGCGCTGTACACGGGTCAGGCCGCCCCGGTCGGCGTCAGAACTGGACGCGCGGCGGTTCGGCGATCGCCGCGGGCTCGGCCGTCTCGAAGAACGTCGCCTCGCTGAAGCCCTTGCTCTTCGCGAAGGTCGAGTTGGGGAAGACCCGGATCTTCGTGTTCAGCTCGCGCACGCCACCGTTGTAGAAGCGCCGGGCGGACTGGATCTTGTCCTCGGTGTCGACGAGTTCCGACTGCAGCTGCAGGAAGTTCTGGCTCGACTGCAGCTGGGGGTAGCCCTCCGCGACGGCGAACACACCCTTCAGGGCCTTCTGCATGTGCCCCTCGGCCACCGAGGCGCTCGAGGCGTCCGATGCGCCGAGGGTCTCGGCGCGGGCGCGCGTCACCGACTCGAACACGGACTTCTCGTGCGCGGCGTACCCCTTCACCGTCTCGACGATGGTGGGGATGAGGTCCGCGCGGCGCTTCAGCTGCACCGTGATGTCGCTCCACGCCTCGTCCACGCGCAGCTTCAGCGTGACGAGCGAGTTGTAGGTCACCCAGAGGTAGATCCCGACCACGACGAGCAGGACCACCACCACTCCGACGACGATCAGCGTCGTGACGAGTCCGGTGTCCATCTGGGCGTACTCCTTTGCGCTTCGGGTCCGGCGCAGTGGGACCGCGGCCGGTGCATGGCCGTGGGACGACCGTCCACGAGTGTACCGAGGCGCACCGGCACGACCCGTTCGCGCAGTCTGGTTCACGGGGGATTCCCGAGTGGCGCACACCCACCGTCCGGGGACCCCCAGCCGGGGATCGGTCCCGGGACACATCATCCGGGTGGTGGATTGACCCGAGCCCGATGATCGCGTGTGATGGAGACGGTGGACAGGCTCGGGGACAACGCGCAGGAGGGGACCGTCGGGGGCGGCGGTCCCGTCGGTCGACCCCGATCGCGCGTCGGGCTGCTGGCCGCGGCGCTGGTGACGGTGCTCGCCACCGGGACGGTCCTGCTCGGCGCACAGCCCGCCGCAGCCGCGCCCGCGACGACGTCCAAGACCACGACCACGACCACGACGTCCACGACGTCCACGACGTCCACCACCGACACCGTGCCGCAGCAGGACGACGACGCGGCCCGGACCGCCTCCCCGACGCCCTTCCCCCAGTTCGGCACCCTGCCACCGGACACCGGTTCCCCGGCACCCTCGCCGACGGACCGCCCCGCCGTCCGCCCGAGCATCGCCGACCCCGGCGACGTCACGACCGCCACCGTCCGGCTGCACGGCGCCGGCACCCCCGGGCACCGGCTGCGCGTCACCGGACCGGCGGCCACGGGCTCGAGCGGCTGCACGACGACCGTGGCCACCGACGGGTCCTGGTCGTGCATCGCCACCGTCCGCTCGGGCCCGCAGCAGGTCTTCACGGTCGCCGACGAGACCGACGCCGCGCTCGGGTCGTCCCGTGCTCCGGCCTCGGACGTCGTCGTCCCGCCGGCCGTCATGACCGACGGTCCCACCTCGGGTCCCGTGTCCGGCACCGGCCTGCCCGGAGCGACCGTCGCCGTGTCGGTCTCCGGCACCCCGACCGACCGCACCGCGCGGGTGGACGCCGGCGGTCGCTGGACCGTCGCGCTGCCCGGCAGCGCGCGCGACGGGCGCATCACGGTCTCCGCGGCGCAGACCGCGAGCACCGCGAACGGCTTCCGCTCGGACCTGCGGAGCGCCCCCTCGGCCCCGCGGACGGTGGTCGTGGACCGGACCGCCCCGGCAGCACCGGTCGTCACCACGCCGGAGTCCGACGAGCGCGTCCGCTCCCAGCCGTTCACCGTGCGCGGCACCGGTGAGCCCGGCGCCGTCCTCACCGTGTACGTCGACCGCTCGCCGGTGTGCCGCTCCGACGTCGGTGCCGACGGCCGGTGGGCGTGCACGACGACGGGCGCGACCGCACCCGCCGGGACCCGGGTGGTGAGCGCGATGCAGCAGGACGCCGCGGGCAACTCCTCACCGTCGTCGTCTGGGGTCCGCGTCGTGCTGAGCGACGCGACCGCAGCGCCGAGCGCCGGGCCGAGCGCGAGTGCCTCCGGGGCCCCGGGCGGGCAGACGTCGTCGTCCGGCACGCCGGGGACGACGCCGGACCACACGTCCGGTGCGACGGACGGCACCGGGACCCCGACCGACACCGGCACGAGCGGCGGCGGGTCGACCGGGACGGCCGGGGGCAGCGGCACGGCAGGCGCCGGGGGCAGCACCAGCGGGGTGCCCGACTGGTCCGGCCCCGCGGGCGACTGGACCGCCGACACCGCCTACGACCGCGGCGTCCCGACGATCCAGGCCTCGTTCTCGTGGGGCACCGTCCTGCTCGCCACCGGCGTCGCCGCCGGGTTCCTCGTGCTCGTCGCCGTGCCGCTCGCGGTGGTCGGCGCCGCGGCCCGGGGTCGCCTGCACAACCCGTTCGCCGCGCTGCTCGGCCGCAACCGCTCGCGCACGGAGCGACGACTCGGGGACGAGGTCCTGCCCACCTGGGCCGCGGCGGCCGTCGGCGTCGGGATCGTGGTCGTCACGACGCTCCTCGGTGTCGGCGTCGCGCTCGAGGCCCGCTACGTCCGGCTCGCGCTCGCGGTGCTGCTCGGTTCGGCGGTCACCACCGGGGTCGTCGTCCTGGCCACCCGCTGGGCGGCCGGCAAGGACCGCGCCGCCGTCGGTTTCCGCGTCTCCCCCTGGCTCGTGCTCGCCGCCGTGCTGGGCTGCGCCCTGACCCGCGTCACCGACCTCTCCCCCGCCCTGGTCGTCGGGGCCGTCCTCGTCCCGGTCGGCCGCCCCGGCGCCGACACCGCCGCCCTGCGACTGGGCTCGAGCCTCGCCCGCGGGGTCCGGAGCGCCACGGCCCGCTCGGCCGCGCTGCTCGGCGTCGCCACCGTCGGCTGGGTCCTGCACTCGCTGGTGCACGGGTCGGGCTTCTGGACGACGCTGACGGCCGAGTTCGCCACCACGCTCTGCGTCGGCGCGGTCGGGGCACTCGTCGTGTCGCTGCTGCCGTTGCCCGGGTCGACGGGTGCGGTGCTCGTCGCCGGGGCGCGTGCGCGCTGGGTCGGCCTCACCGCCGCTGGGGTCGCGCTGGCGGCGGTGACGGCGGGCGCGGGAGCTCCCGCTGTCCCCTCACCGACCGAGACCGCGGTGGCGTCCGCCCTGTGCGCCGCCGCCGTCGCCTGCTGCTGGGTCTGGTTGCGCGGCTCGCGCACCGCCGCACAGCACCGCTGACCGGTCCGTCCACGGGACGGGAGGCGCCGGGCTCGCCCGCCACGCCCCTCCCGGCCCGCCACCCACCGGACGGGAGACGCCGGGCTCGCCACCCACGCCCCTCCCGGCCCGCCACCCACCGGACGGGAGACGCCGGGCTCGCCACCCACGCCCCTCCCGGCCCGCCACCCACCGGACGGGAGACGCCGGGCTCGCCCGCCACGCGCCTCCCGGCCCGCACCGGTCGGACGAGAGGCGCGTGACGGGGCGGCTGCGCGCCTCCCGACCGCCGCGCGCCCCAGGTCTCAGGCCACGCGGTGCGGGACGTTCCGCCGGAACAGACCGGGCAGCAGGCCGCCGATCTTCGTCCCGATGCACAGGCTGACGAACGTCGCCAGGGGCGTGCCGAGCGCGACGGGGTCGAACGTGGTCACCGCGACGAGTCCCACGGTGCCGGGCACGAGCAGCAGGAACGCGGGGAAGAACGACACCGTCGCCGGGATCACCGGGACCACACGCTCGAGCAACCGCGTCGCGACGAACAGCAGCGCGGCCGCAGCTCCGGTCGCGACCACGCTGCCCCACACCGGCGTCGTCCCGCTCACGACCGCGTACGCGCTGATCATGACGGCGACGGACACGACGGTGAGCCGCCAGCCGGAGCGGAACACGAGCCCGAGGCCGACGGCGAGGCCCGCCACCGCCACCCAGGACACCCAGTAGGACGGCACGGCCTCCCAACCACCGCGGAGCGTGCCGACGCCGGCGACCTCGCCGACGAGGGCCGCCGACGACGGGTCGACGCGCAGGCCGGTGAGGGCGCTCCCCGCGGCGATCCCGGCGGCCATGAAGCCGAGCGTGATGAGCCCCTGCACCAGGCGCGAGGCTCCGGTCACGATGTCGGCGGCCGTCAGCTCGAGCAGCGCGTTCGTGATCAGCGCGCCGGGCACGAAGACCGCGACGGGCGCACACACCGCGAACAGGGGCACGTGGTCGAACCCGGTGCCGGCGGCGACGAGGCCGACGACGCTCGTCGACATGAACGCGGCCAGGAACGGGATGATCGCGACGGCCTCGCGGAAGCGTCGGAGCACCAGGCTGAGCACACCGACCAGGGCACCGACGACGAGCGCGAGCACGATCGCCCACCACGGGCAGCGGAACACGACGGCCAGTCCGACCGAGGTGAGGGCGTTCCCGGTGATCCACGGCAGCGCCGGCGGCGGCACGGTACCGGTCCGGATCGCGCGCACCCGGGCGGGGATCTCGGCGAGGGCGATGGAACCGCGTTCCAGGCCGAGCACGAGGCGGTTCGCCCGCGCTGCCTGACGCGACGAGAGCTCGACGCCCTCGGCGTTCACGATGGTGGCGGCGCCGGTGGCGACCTCACTGACCATGACGAGTGCGGGCAGGACGCCGACGGCGAGCGTCGGTCCGACCCCGGCAGCGTCGCGGGCCTTCTCGAGCGCGGAGCGGACGTCGGTGACGGAGCTGCCGGCGTCGAGCAGCAGGGCGCCGAGGGTCCCGAGCAGCATCCCGGTGGGGACCGTCTCGCCGTCGACGACCTCGACGTGCGCCTCGGGTCGGTTGAGCGCGTTGCGCAGGTTCGCGAGAGCGCTTCCGAGTCCGACCACGGACGTCGATGCTACTGCGCGGCTGGGGTCTGTGCGGGCGGGGCGCTCGCACGAGACTCGCCTGTGCGGACACGTTCGCGACGGCCGATCCGCGAAACTGTCCGCGGAGCCGAGACTCGCCCGCTGGCAGGCGGCGGGGCGCGGCCGGCGGCGCACCCGCGCCTCGCGTACCCCCGGTGGGACTCGAACCCACAACTCGGCGATTTTAAGTCGCGTGCCTCTACCGATTGGGCCACGGGGGCGGGCCGCAACAGCCTACCGACGCGACGACGGCCGTCGCCCCACGTGGGGCGACGGCCGTCGGTGCTGGTGCTGGTGCTGGTGCTACTTGGCGTCCGCCGGGGCTGCGACGGGCGCAGCGTCCTTCGAGACGTCCTCGGCCGGGGTGGCGTACGCGGGGCCGGCGGCGTCGGCCGGCTGACCCTCCGCCGGAGCCGGGGCAGCGACGGCCTTGGGCTCCTCGGCTGCAGCGGGCTTCGGGCGCGACGCGAAGGCCTCGAACGCGGCACGCGGGGTCTCACGGTCGTCGAGCGACGCGATGTCACGGCCCAGGAAGAAGCCGCCGACCCAGTCGCCGATGACGCGCCACTTGCGCTCCCACGACGGCATCGCCAGGCCGTGGTACCCGCGGTGGGCGCCCCAGGCCAGGAAGCCCTTCATGGCGAACTTGCCGGACTGGAACACACCCGTGCCGAGACCCAGGCCCGCGACGGCACCGAGGTTCTCGTGCTTGTAGTCCGTCGTCGCCTCGCCGCGGACGACCGCGACCAGGTTCTTCGCGAGCTGCTTCGCCTGACGCACGGCGTGCTGGGCGTTCGGCACGCAGAAGCCGCCGACACCGCCACCGGTCAGATCCGGCACGGCCGCGACGTCACCGCAGGCCCACGCGTCGGCGATCACGCCGTTGTCGTCGACCACGCGGAGGTCGGGCTGCACGCGGATGCGACCGCGCTGCTCGAGCGGGAAGTCGGTGCCCTTGACCATCGGGTTCGCCATGACGCCGGCGGTCCAGATGATGAGGTCGGACTCGATGGTCTCGATCGACTCGTCCTTGGCCTTGAGCTGGCACACGCCGCCCTCGGCCGAGGCCAGCTGGGTCTCGAGGTGCACCGTCGCGCCGCGGGACGCGAGGTTCTCGAGCACCCAGTGCGAGGTCTCGAGCGACACCTCGGGCATGATGCGGCCCATCGCCTCGACCAGGTGGAAGTGCGTGTCATCGAAGGACAGCTGCGGGAAGCTCTTCAGCAGGTCGGACGCGAAGGAGCGGAGCTCGGCGAACACCTCGATGCCGGCGAAGCCACCGCCGACCACGACGACGGTGAGCAGGCGGTCGCGCTCGGGACCGGCCGGCAGGTTCGCCGCCTTGTGGAAGTTCGTGAGGATCTTGTCGCGGATCGCCGCGGCCTCCTCGATGGTCTTCAGGCCGATGGCCTCGTCCGCGACGCCCGGGATCGGGAAGGTGCGCGAGACGGCACCGGCGGTCATGACGATCTGGTCGTAGGACTCCTCCCACGCCTCGCCCTCGGCCGGGGTGATCGTCGCGGTCTTCGTGGCGTGGTCGACCTTCGTGACCTTCGCCGTGACGACACGGGTCTTCTTCAGGTGACGACGGTGCGACACGATCGCGTGACGCGGCTCGATCGAGCCGGCGGCGACCTCGGGCAGGAACGGCTGGTACGTCATGTACGGCAGCGGGTCCACCATGGTGACCTCGGCTTCACCCTGACGCAGGTGCTTCTCGAGCTTCCAGGCGGTGTAGAAACCGGCGTAGCCGCCGCCGACGACGAGGATCTTGGGCACGGGGGATGATCTCCTTGGAGTGGGGTGGTTGCTTGCCGGGAGGCTGGTCAGTCTTCGCCGCCACCCGCCCCGACTCCAGCGTCTGCGATGCCATCATACGCCCGGCACTCACAGCGGGAGGGCGACCAGTCCACGCGCTCGAGCGCGAGGTCGCCGATGGGGTTGACGCCGGGTCCGGCAGCGAGGGCGTGGCCGACGAGCGCGTGCAGGCACTTCACACGGGTGGGCATGCCGCCCGCGCTGATGCCGTCGATCTCGTCGACGTGCTCGATCGACTCGCGGTCCGCCAGGTAGGACTCGTGGGCCGCGCGGTACTGCGCCGCGACGGTCTCGTCCTCGAGCAGGGCGGCGAGCTCGGGCATGACGTGGTTCGCCTCGAGCGTGCTCACGGCCGCGGTGGCGGCGGGGTGGCACAGGTAGTAGAACGTCGGGAACGGGGTGCCGTTCGCGAGTCGGGGCTTCGTCGACACGACGGTGGGGTTGCCGCAGGCGCACCGTGCAGCGATCCCGACGACGTCGCGGGCCGGTCGCCCGAGCTGCGCCGAGACGACCTGGATGTCGCGGTCGGACGGCGGATCGAAGGGAGGGGTCGTCACGGGCACGTGAGCCTACCCGAGTCCTGGTCGCCGTCCCACTCCGTGACGCCGCGGCGCCCCCGGCTGCCCTACTTGCTGTCGCTCGTCGCGGCGCCGGTCGGGTCTCCGGTGCCGGAGACGTCGGGCGCCACGAGCTGCTCAGTGGTCTTCTCGGTCAGTCCTGACTGCAGCACGCTGGAGAGCATTGCCTGCACCCAGTCGACCTTCGGCGTCTGCACCGTCGAGCTGACCGGGCTGCCGGAGTCGGTCTCGGCCCGGTCCGACCCCTTCGCCTGCTCCGCACCCATCACGAGGTAGCTCTCCTCGCCCGGGTACACGTAGAGCAGCCGGTCGCGTGCCTGGGCCTCGATGTAGGCCGGGTCGTCCCACCGCGCGACGTCCTGCTTCTTCTGCGCGACGTCGGCCTTCTGCGCTGCGACCTCGCGCTGCTGCTGCGCGATCTGCTCCTGCTGCTGGATGAGCGTCCGCAGCGAGGGGGCGAGCACGACGACGAACAGCACGATGATCGCGAGCATGAGGAGGCTGAAGCCGGAGAACCGGATGGACCGGTACCAGGGCTGCTCGTGCGCACCGGACTCCGGCACGGCCACGGGGATGCGGCGGACGCGGGGCTTCTGGCTGGGCACGGCTCGACGATAACCCGGCACGGCACGGTCACGTGACCCGGCACGCGGACCGTCGTGCGTCGCTCGGCACCCTCCCAGCGGCCGGGAGGCGCGGCGCACGGCCGCCACGCGCCTCCCGTCCGCCACCCACCGCCGAGCGTCCACCGCTGAGCCAGCTGGCCGTCGAACGGGCAGGACGTGCCGCTCGCGTCCGCCGAGTGGGCGAGATCCGTCGGACTGCTGCGCCGGACGTCGCAGATGTTGCCCGCTCGAGGGCGAGAGCAGACCGATTCGAGGGCGAGGGCGGATCAGTTCGACGGCGACGAGAGCGCCCGGAGACGGCGAGACGCCGCCCTCCCGGAGGAGGACGGCGTCTCGTGGTGGTGCGGGTGCGACCTAGAGCGCAGCGGCGCGGGGGAACGCGGTGCGGCCGGCGTAGACGGCGGCATCGCCCAGCTCCTCCTCGATGCGGAGCAGCTGGTTGTACTTCGCGACGCGGTCTGAGCGGGCCGGGGCACCGGTCTTGATCTGGCCACCGTCGACGGCCACCGCGATGTCGGCGATGGTGGTGTCCTCGGTCTCGCCCGAGCGGTGCGACAGGATCGCGGTCATGCCGTGGCGGTGCGCCAGGGAGACGGCGTCGAGGGTCTCGGTCAGCGTGCCGATCTGGTTCACCTTGACCAGGATCGAGTTGCCGGCCTGCTCGTCGATGCCCCGCTGCAGACGCTTCGGGTTCGTGACGTACAGGTCGTCGCCGACGAGCTGCAGCTTCGAGCCGAGCTCGGCGGTGAGGTGCTTCCAGCCCTCCCAGTCGTCCTCGGCCAGGGCGTCCTCGATGGTGACGAGCGGGTAGTTCGCGACGAGGTCCGAGAAGTACCCGGTGAACTCCTCGCTCGAGAGCTGCTTGCCCTCGAACGCGTACTTGCCGTCGTGGAAGAACTCGGTCGCGGCGACGTCGAGGCCGAGCGCGATGTCCTTGCCCGGGGTGAAGCCGGCCTTCTCGATCGCGGCGAGCAGGAAGTCGAGCGCAGCACGGTTCGAGGCGAGCTCGGGGGCGAAGCCGCCCTCGTCGCCGAGGCCGGTCGCGAGACCCTGCTTCTTCAGCTCACCCTTGAGGGCGTGGTAGGTCTCGACGCCCCAGCGCAGGGCCTCCGAGAAGCTCTCGGCGCCGTAGGGCACGAGGAAGAACTCCTGGATGTCGACGTTGGTGTCGGCGTGCGCGCCACCGTTGACGACGTTCATGAGCGGGACGGGCAGCGTGTGCGCGTTCGGGCCACCGAGGTAGCGGAACAGCGGCAGGTCGGCCGAGTCGGCGGCGGCACGGGCGACGGCGAGCGAGGCGCCGAGGACCGCGTTGGCGCCCAGGCGGGACTTGTTCTCGGTGCCGTCGAGCTCGATGAGCGCGGCGTCGACGAGGCGCTGGTCGGTGGCGTCGAAGCCCTCGAGCGCCGGGCCGATCTCGTCGAGGACGGCGTCGACGGCCTTCAGGACGCCCTTGCCGCCGTAGCGGTTCGCGTCGCCGTCGCGGAGTTCGTACGCCTCGAACGCACCGGTGGAGGCACCGGACGGGACGAGCGCGCGCGAGACCACGCCGTCGTCGAGGAGGACCTCGACCTCGACCGTCGGGTTGCCTCGGGAATCGAGGACTTCGCGTGCGCCTACGGCATCGATCTGGGCCACGGGGTACTCCCTACGAGTTCGGTTGTGGTGGACAGCGGGTCGATCCTACCGAGGCGCGGTGGACGCCTCGCCGCGGATGACGTCGGGTGTGGAGGAGTTCACGCCAGCGGGCGGAACTCGACACCTTCCAGGGTCTCCGTGTCGGCCCGCACACCGGCGAAGGCCGCGAAGCCCTGCTCGGCGAGGCTCGCGAGCAGGTTCTTGGTGTTCTTCGGCCGCCGCTCGAGCCGGACGCGACGGTGCGACGCGAGGGCCTCGGTCTTGAGCGCCGCGAGGCGGACCGGGTCGACGTCCTTGTCGTACAGGAGCACGACGGCGTCCGACTCGGCCGACTCCGGCAGCGTGACGAGGTCGACGAGCCGCTCGAACCCGAGCGAGAACCCGACTGCGGGCACGTCCTGCCCGAGGAAGCGTCCGATCATGCCGTCGTAGCGACCGCCGCCGCCGAGGCTGTAGCCGAAGTCGGGGTGGGCGACCTCGAAGATCGTGCCCGTGTAGTAGCCCATGCCGCGCACGAGTGTCGGGTCGAAGCGCAGGTCCACGCCCGGCAGGGCCCGGCGGAGGCGGAGCAGGTCCGCGAACGCCTCGGCATCGAGCCACGGCGCCCCCTCGACGGACGCCCAGTCCGCGGCCTCGAGCGCACGGATCGTGTCCTCGAGGCCCGGCAGGTCGGCGCCGATCGTCGCGCGGAGCTCGGCGGCCACCCCGTCCGCACCGATCTTGTCGAGCTTGTCGACCGTGATCAGCGCCCGGTCCGCGGCGTCCGGGTCGGTGATCCCCCACGAGGCGAGCAGCGCGAGCAGGATGCGACGGTCGTTGATGCGGATGGTGGTGTCCGCGATGCCGAGCGCGTCGAGCGCGGCGGTGGTCGCGCGGATGAGCTCGATCTCCGCGAGCTGCCCCGGCTCGCCGAGGATGTCGATGTCGCACTGGACGAACTGCCGGTAGCGCCCCTTCTGCGGACGCTCGGCACGCCACACGGGTGCGATCTGCACGGCACGGAACACCGAGGGCAGCTCGGCGCGGTGCGAGGCGTAGAAGCGGGCGAGCGGGACCGTCAGGTCGAAGCGGAGCCCGAGGTCCGCGAGGTCGAGCGGCGCATCCGCCTGCTGGAGATCCTCGGTGGTGAGCCCTCGGCGCATCACCGCGAACGCGAGCTTCTCGTTGTCGCCGCCCAGCCCCGAGTGCAGGCGTGCGGCGTCCTCGACGACCGGGGTCTCGATCTCGTCGAACCCGTGTCGCGCGTACACGTCCCGGACCACCCCGAGGACGTGCTCGCGACGGGCCTTGTCCGCCGGGAGGAAGTCACGCATGCCACGGGGAGCCGTCACGGTCGTCGCCATGCCGCCAATCCTGCCAGAACCAGGGCACGACCTTGCGCCGCATCCGGTCTACTGATACTCTGGATGCAGAACCTCGGTCTGGCGGCCTCCTGATCCGGCCACCAGATCGTTCGCGGGGCCGGTGTGCTGCAACGGTGCCCCGCGGTTCGAGCGGGCGTCCCTATCGTCGTGTCCCCCCTGGCACGTCGTGGCCCGCTCGCGGGCACCCTCCTTTTTCGGGTTGGGAGGGTGCCCGCTCTCTCGTCTGCCCGTCCGGCACTCCTCCGCGCGCTCCGAACAGGAGGCGCAGCCCACTCACCCGCACGCTCCGAACAGGAGGTGCAGCCCACTCCCCCGCGTCTCCGAACTGGAGGCGCAGCTCACTCCCCGACGCGCGCGCCGGCCTCGAGCCGGCTCACCGCGTCCCGCAGGCTGGCGACGACGTCGATGCCCGCCTCGCGCGCCGCGGCGACCTCGGCGAGCATGCGCGCGCCCCACCGCTCGTCCACAGCGTTCGCACCCGCCGACCCGACCGTGCCCACGTCCGCCGACCCGTCTGTCTTCCCGATCTCCCGCCCCGATGCGCGCACGGCGGCGGCGACGACCGTGGCGGCGTCGCCACGCTCCTCCAGGCGTTCGAGCAGCTTCACGGCTCGCTCCAGCGGCGGCATCGCCCTCGGGACCCCGTCGAGGACGCTCGTGCGCGACGCCTTCTCGGCCGACTTCGCCGCCCGCCACACCCGGACGACCTCCGCCTCCGTGTTCGCCCGTTCGGCACCGAACACGTGCGGGTGCCGACGGACCATCTTGTCGCGAGAACCGGCGGCGACGTCCTCGAGGTCGAACCGGCCCTGCACTGCAGCCAGTCCGGCGTGCAACACGACCTGGTAGAGCACGTCGCCGAGTTCCTCGCGGAGGTCGTCGTCGTCGCCGGAGTCGACGGCGTCGACGAGTTCGTACGACTCCTCCACGGCGTACCGCGCGAGCGATGCGTGGGTCTGTGCACGGTTCCACACGCAACCGCCGTCGGGGGCGAGCAGGCGGTCGACGACTTCGACGAGGTCCGTGACGGCGGTCATGGCGTCATGCTCGCACGCAGGCCGCTCCGGTAGGCTGACCCCTGGTGTGTCGGGAAGTCTGGTCGACGGTTCCGTACCCGTACCCGCACACCGTCGGAGATCCATGTCGGCACTCGTCCGCTCCCCCCGTTTCAGCGCGATCGCGCTCCTGACCGCCGCCGTGCTCGGCCTCCTCGTGGCGAACTCGCCGCTCGGACCTGGCCTCGAACGAGCCCTCGACGCGCACTCGCCGTGGGGAGCGGTCGGTCTCGACCTGTCCATGTCGCACTGGATCAGCGACGGCCTGCTCGCGGTCTTCTTCCTGCTGGTCGCGATCGAGTTGAAGCAGGAGCTGCTCGACGGGGAACTCTCGAACCCGAAGACGGCCGTCATCCCGGCGATCGCCGCGGTCGGCGGCGTGCTCGTGCCGGCCGGGATCTTCCTCCTGGTGACCTCGGGCACGCCCTACCAGCACGGGTGGCCCATCCCGACCGCGACGGACATCGCGTTCGCGCTCGGGGTCCTGGCGATGTTCGGTCGAGGGCTGCCCTCCACGCTCCGCGTCTTCCTGCTCGCGCTCGCGGTGCTCGACGACCTCATCGCGATCGTCATCATCGCCGTCGTCTTCGCGCACGGCACCGACTTCCTCGCGCTCGGCGGTGCGGTCGTCGCCCTCGCCGTCTTCGCGGTGCTCGGTCGGCTGCTGCGTCCGGGCCGCACCGGCCGCGTGTGGATCATCGCCGCGATGGTGCTGGTCGGCCTCGTGACGTGGTGGCTCGTTTACCACTCGGGAGTGCACGCGACCATCGCCGGCGTCGCGCTCGGTCTCGTCCTGCCCCGCCGTCCGGGACACACGCTGCACGAGAACGTCGAGCCGTGGTCGAACGCCGTCGTCCTGCCGGTGTTCGCCTTCGCCTCGGCGGCGGTCGTGATCCCGAGCGTCGGCATCGGCGAGCTCTCCCCCACGTTCTGGGCCGTCGTCCTCGCGCTCCCGGTCGGCAAGGTCATCGGCATCACGCTGTTCGGTGCCGTCGCGACGCGCATCTTCCGCGCCCCCGGTCGATCGACGCTCTCGTTCTGGTCGATCGTGACGGTCGGCGTGCTCGGCGGGATCGGCTTCACGGTCTCGCTGCTCATGAACGAGCTGGCGTTCGCCCGGAACGAGGAGATCCTCGACGAGGGCGTCCTCGCCGTGCTCGTCGGGTCCGGCATCGCGATCCTCGCGTCCGCCGTCGTCGTCAGCCTGCGCGCCCGCCGCTACCGCGCGCGACGCGAGCTCGCCGAGGCCGAGGCCACCGAGTAGCGCACCGAGCGGCCGCTGCGCTGCGACACGTCCGCGGTCGGACGACCGCGGACGTGTCGTTGCAGGCGCATCGTACGACTCCGCACGGGTCGATCGACACGTGCGATGTCGGACGACGACACGTGCGATGTCGGAAGACGGCCACCCGACGGCCTGGAGGCGCGGTACCGGCTGGCACCGCGCCTCCAGGCCGCGTCGGGCCGCGTCACTTCGCGCCGGACCGTGTCAGGAGGCGGGCGCCTCCGCGGGGGCCTTGGACGCGCCGTAGACGGCCGTCAGGATGCTCTCCACCCACTCGATGAGCCCGTCGTCGGGCAGCGTCTCGCCGTGCGGCTTCGGCAGCGGGATGCTCGCGGCGTCCTGCTGCGGGAACCAGCGCGCGCCGGGGAACATGCGCTTCAGCCGGACCTGGGCCGAGTCGGCGAGCTCCTTGCCCGCGATCCGCAGGTTCGACCCCATCACGACGACGTCGGACAGGCCGACCTGCTGCGCCATGCGCCGCAGGCGCGACACCTCGACCAGGGTGAGCACCGGCTGCGGCGGCTGGCCGTAGCGGTCGGTGAGCTCGTCGAGCACCATGTCGATCGCCTCGGGCTGCGCAGCCGGGGCCGATGCGGCCGACAGCTTCTGGTACGCCTCGAGCCGGAGCCGCTCGGACTCGACGTAGTCCTCGGGGATGTGCGCGTCGACCGGGATCTCGAGCCGGAGCTCGGTCTGCCCCTCGGCGACGTCTCCCCTGAACTGGGACACGGCCTCGCCGATCATCCGCAGGTAGAGGTCGAACCCGACCCCCGCGATGTGCCCGGACTGCTCACCACCGAGCAGGTTGCCGGCACCCCGGATCTCGAGGTCCTTCATGGCCACCTGCATACCGGCGCCGAGTTCGTTGTTCGCGGCGATGGTCTCGAGACGGTCCTGCGCGGTCTCGGAGAGCGGCTTGTCGGCGTCGTAGAGGAAGTACGCGTACCCGCGCTCACGCCCGCGGCCGACGCGACCTCGGAGCTGGTGGAGCTGGGACAGCCCGTACTTGTCGGCCTTGTCGATGATCAGCGTGTTCGCGTTGGCGATGTCCAAGCCCGTCTCGACGATGGTCGTGGACACGAGCACGTCGAACTTGCGCTCCCAGAAGTCGACCATGACCTGCTCGAGGGTGCCCTCGGACATCTGCCCGTGGGCGACCTGGATCCGGGCCTCGGGGATGATCTCGGCCAGGTGCGACGCCACCGACTGGATGTCCTTCACGCGGTTGTGCACGTAGAAGACCTGACCTTCGCGCAGGAGCTCGCGGCGGATCGCGGCGGCGACCTGCAGGTCGGACTGCGGCCCGACGAAGGTCAGGATGGGGTGGCGGTCCTCCGGCGGGGTCGCGAGCGTCGACATCTCCCGGATCCCGGTGACGGCCATCTCGAGCGACCGCGGGATCGGGGTCGCGGACATCGCGAGCACGTCGACGTTGGTCTTGAGCTTCTTGAGCTGGTCCTTGTGCTCGACGCCGAACCGCTGCTCCTCGTCGATGATGACGAGCCCCACGTCCTTGAACGCGATGTTCTGCGACAGGATGCGGTGTGTGCCGATCACGATGTCGACGGTGCCGTCGGCGAGGCCGGCGATCGTCTCCTTCGACTCCTTCTCGGTCTGGAAGCGACTGAGTGCGCGGAGGTGCACGGGGAAGCCCGCGAAGCGCTCCTGGAACGTCTCCATGTGCTGACGCACCAACAGCGTCGTCGGGACGAGCACGGCGACCTGCTTGCCGTCCTGCACGGCCTTGAACGCCGCGCGGATCGCGACCTCGGTCTTGCCGTAGCCGACGTCGCCGGAGAGCAGGCGGTCCATCGGGATCGGGCTCTCCATGTCGCGCTTGATCTCGTCGATGGTGGTGAGCTGGTCGGCGGTCTCGGCGAACGGGAAGGCCTCCTCCAGCTCACGCTGCCACGGGGTGTCCGGGCCGAACGCGTGCCCCTTCGAGGCCATGCGCGCCGAGTACAGCTTCACGAGGTCGACGGCGATGTCGCGGACGGCCTTGCGCGCCTTCGACTTCGCTGCGGACCAGTCCGAGCCGCCCATCTTGGACAGGGTGGGGTTCTCGCCGCCGACGTACCGGGAGAGCTGGTCGAGCTGGTCGGTCGGGACGAAGAGCTTGTCGCCCGGGTAGTTCCGCTTCGACGGGGCGTACTCGAGCACGAGGTACTCACGCTGCGTCTTCACGGCGTTGCGACCGCCGGAGCTGACCTCGCGCGAGACGAGCTCGACGAACTTGCCGATGCCGTGGGTGTTGTGCACGACGACGTCGCCCGGCTTCAGCTGCAGCGGGTCGACGACGTTCTTGCGGCGGGCGGCGAGCTTCTTGACGGTGCGGGCGCCCTGCTGGACGCTGCGGCCGTAGAACTCGGCTTCGCTCAGGACGGCGATCCGCGGGTCGGGGGTCGCGAAGCCGGCCTCGACGGTGGCGGTGGTGACGATCGCGACACCCGGCTCGGGCGGGGCGGTGAGGTCCTCGGCACGAGCCGCGACACCCGCGTCCGCGAGCACCTGCACCGCGCGCTCGACGAGCCCCTTGCCCTGCGCCGTCACGACGACGCCCCAGCCGTCGTCGACGAGCTGCTTGACGTGCTCGACGGCCCCGTCCGCGCTGCCCGCGAAGCTCGGGATCGACTCCGCTCGGACGCGGATGTACTCACCGGCCTCAGCAGCGGCCTCGGCGTCGGTGAGCACGCGCTCGCGGTCACCCTCGTCGAGCCCCGAGTCGAACGGCGTGACCGTCCACCAGGTGCGCTGGCCACGGGTGTTCTTGAGCTGCTGCACGGACAGGAAGTTGCCCGCGTCGAGGTCGATGGGTGCCTGTGCGCCCGCGACCGCGGCACTCCACGCGGCCTGCAGGAACTCGGTGTTCGTCTCGGCCAGGCTGTGCGCGCGACCGGCGACCCGCTCGGGCGAGAGGACCGCGATCGTGGCGGTCTCGGGCAGGTAGGTGGTGATCGGCACGAGGTCCTGCACGAGGGCCGGCGCGAGGGACTCCATGCCCTCGACCGGGATCCCCTCGGCGATCTTCGCGAGCATCTGCGACAGGTTCGGGAACTCGTGCAGCATCTCGCGTGCCCGCTGGCGCACATCGTCGCTGAGCAGGAGCTCGCGCGAGGCGGTGAGCTCGACCGAGCCGAGGTCGTCGTCGGTGGTGCGCTGGTCGGCGACCGAGAACGCCTTGATCGCCTCGATCTCGTCGCCGAAGAAGTCGACGCGCACCGGGTGGTCGGCACCGGGCGGGAAGACGTCGAGGATGCCACCGCGCACCGCGAACTCGCCGCGGCGGGTGACGAGGTCGACCCGGGCGTAGGCCAGGTCGACGAGCTGCGACGCGATGGCCGCGAGGTCGTTGCCGCGTGAACCCGTCGCGAGTGCGACCGGGGCGAGCGACGTCAGGTTGCCCGCGATGGGCTGCAGTGCGGCGCGGACGCTCGCGACCACGACGATCGTGCGGCGGTCGGCCGGATCGGCGTCCTGCCACGCGGCGAGCTTGCGGAGCGTCGCGATGCGGGTGCCGACCGTCTGGGCGCTCGGGCTGAGGCGCTCGTGCGGCAGGGTCTCCCACGCGGGGAACTCGAGGACCTCGGCGTCGGGGACCGTGCACGTGAAGGCGCCGCGCACCGCCTCGGCCTCGCGCCCGGTGGCGGTGACGACGAAGAGGCACTGGGGACCGTTGCGCTCGGCGAGCAGCGCGCCGAGCAACGGGACCCGCAGGCCGTCGACGACGGAGAAGTCCGCGTCACGCCCGGCAGCGCGGAGGACGCGATCGAACGCGGAGGCGCGCGAGAGCGCAGGGATGATGCCCGAGATCGTCACTCAGACGATGGTACCGGCGGCGTCCGACACCCGGCCCGGCGTGCGCGGGCGGCGAACACGGTCAGCTGCGGCGACGGAGTCGGGACCCGATCAGGACGAGCAGCGCGGCCACGAGCAGCGCGGGCGCGACGGGTGCGGCGCCGGTCCAGGCGAGGCTGGTCGGGCTGCGGTCCGCAGACGTGGAGCCGGCCCGGTCGGGAGGCGCGGCACCGTCCGCCGCGTCGGCACCCGTCACGCCGGTGGTCCCGCCGCGGCCGGGGGCCGCCCCCGGGTCGGCGCTCGGGGTCGGGTCGCTCGGGGTCGGGGCGGTCGGTCCTCCCCCGCCGGTGGTGCCGCCCGGGCCGGGCGACGGGTCGGGGTCGGGTGCGGGCGTCGGTCCGGGGGCGCCGGTCGGACCGGGGGTGGGTCCGGACGAGACGTCGGGCGCGGGCGACGGTCCGGGCTCCGGGGCGGTGGTCGCCCCCGGTTCGGGCGCCGTGGTGGGTCCGGGCGCGGTGGTGGGCTCGGGCGCGGTGGTCGGTTCGGGCGCGGTGGTCGGCTCGGGGGCGGTGGTCGGCTCCGGCGCGGTCGTCGGTCCGGGCGCCGTGGTCGGCTGCGGCGCGGTCGTCGGTCCGGGCGCCGTGGTCGGCTCCGGCGCGGTCGTCGGTCCGGGCGCCGTGGTCGGCTCCGGCGCGGTGGTCGGTCCGGGCGCGGTGGTCGGCTCCGGCGCGGAGGTCGCTCCGGGCTCCGGCCCCGCGGTCGGCTCGGCCGTCGGGGACGGTGCGGGCGACGGCTGCGCTCCCGTCGCGGGTGTCCCGGTCGGGAGCGGTCCTGCCGTGGCCGGGGCGGAGGGGGTCGGGGTCGCGCTCGCCTCCCACGTCGGGCCGGGATCCGGCTCGGGTCGGGGGTCCGGGTCGGTCGTCGGTGTCGCGCCCGGGGTGCCCGACGGCGTCGGGGTCGGCTCCGGGGTGGTCGGTCCGGGCGGCGTCGGGGTGGGGCCCGGCTCGTCGGTCGGCTCCGGGTCCGTCGAGGGACCGGGCTCCGTCGAGGGACCGGGCTGCGGCGTGGCGGTCGGCTCCGCGGTGGGATCGTCGGTCGGGGAGGGCGACGAGGTCGGTGCAGGGGTCACCGTCGGCGTCGCGCTCGGCTCGTCGGAGGGCTCGTCGGTCGGCTCACCCGTGGGGGCGGGGGTGGGCTCGTCGGTCGCCGGCGCCGACGGGTCCGCACCCGGCTCGCTGCTCGGCGTCGGCGCCGGCGTCGGCGTCGGCGCGGGCGTCGGCTGGTCGGTCGGATCCGACGTCGGTGCTGCGGTCGGTCCCGACGTCGGCCCGGGGGTGGGCTCACCCGTCGGGTCGGACGTCGGTGCGGCGGTCGGTCCCGACGTCGGCTCGGGGGTGGGCTCACCCGTCGGGTCGGACGTCGGCGAGGCAGTCGGGTCGGGCGTCGACGGGTCGGTCGGGGAGGCGGTCGGGTCAGGCGTCGGCGGGTCGGTCGGGTCGGCCGTCGGCGAGGGGGTCGAACCGCTGCTCGGGTCACTGCTCGCCGGCGTCGTCGGCTCGCCGGTCGCCGGAGTCGTCGGCTCCGCCGAAGGTCCGGGAGACGGGGCGGTCGTGGGGCCAGCCGTCGGCTCGGGCGTCGGGGTGTCCGACGGCAGGGGCTCCGCCGTCGGTGCGGTCGGGCTCGTGCCCGGGCTCTCCTCGACGCTGCCGGACGACGTCGCGGTGACGATCCGCTGCCGGTTGTAGTCCGCCACGACCAGGCTCCGACCCGGGCCGACGGACACGGCGGTCGGGTTCGCGAGTGCCGATCCGTCGGGCGCCGTCGAGAACGCCGGAGCCCACGCGCCGCCGGCGTCCGACCAGACGCGACCGTTCCCGTTGTCCACGACGAAGACGTCCCCGTCGTCGACCGCCACCCCGCGGAGCCGGGTCTGCCCGTCGGCCGGGAACCCGAGCGCGCTGACGACGCCCGACGCGCGGTCGACCTGCCACACCTCGTCGGGTCCGGCGTCCGTCACGGTGAGCGTTCCACCGTCGGCGGAGATCGCGACGCCGCTCGGGTCGGACCACGGACCCGCGACCGCCGTCCACGTCCCGCTGCCGAGCTCGGCCGTCCAGAGCGATCCGCTGCCGGGCACGGCCGCGAAGACCGTCGTCCCCTGCACCGCGAGTTCGGAGACGGCTCGTCCGCTCGGAGGCGGGGCCCACCGGGAGACGACGAGCCCGTCCGGGGAGAGGAGCGTGATCGACCGCCGCCCGGCCTCGGCGACGAGGATGCGGCCGTCGTCGAGGGTGGTCACGGCCGACGGGTTCCACATGTCGCCCGGCGCCGTGCCGAACGGAGCGACCACGCTCCAGGTGCCGTCGAGTCCGCGGCGCAGCAGGCCGTTCCCGGCGAAGTCGGCGACCAGGAGTCGTCCGTCGACGTCGTGGTGCACGTCGTTCGGGGCGGAGAAGCTGCTCGCGACCGGTGGCGCGGACGACTCGGCGCTCGTCGGTGTCCAGGTCTCGGTGCCGGCGACCGCGCCGTCCTGGGTGAGCAGGGAGGCCATGCCGACCGCGATGAGCGCGACCGCGGCCGGGACGACGGCGAGGACCGCACGCACCCCCGTGCCGGAGCGCTGTGCGACGTCTTCCGGTCCTGCCCGGTGTCGTGCTCGCCCCACGTCGCCCCCTCGTCGTCGGGACGGTCGCCCCGACGGCGAACCTACCGACGACCGGGGGACGTGACGGTCCCCCAGTTCGGGGACCCGGCGGGAACCGGACAGCAGCGTGGACGACCCACACCGTGCCTCCCGGCCGGATCCGCGGACTCGACCGGACGCGTCAGGAGGGCGCGTGCACGCGCTGCTGCGCGGCGAGGAGCCCGAGCTCCGCGATCGCCTCGACGGCGTCGGCGCCGTCGGCGAGCAGGTTCGACAGCGTCTTCTTCTCGGTCGGCGAGAAGTCACGCAGGACGTAGTCGGCGGGGTCCTGGCGACCCGGGGGACGGCCGATGCCGATCCGCACCCGGGTGAACTCGTTCGTGCCGGTCGCCTTGATGATGTCGCGGAGCCCGTTGTGGCCGCCGTGCCCGCCGCTGCCCTTGAGACGGACGGTGTCGAACGGCAGGTCGAGTTCGTCGTGGACGACGACGAGGTCCGCCGGGGTGGCGCTGTAGAACCCGAGCACGCTCGAGACCGGGCCACCCGAGGTGTTCATGAAGGATCCCGGCTTCGCCAGGACGAGCTTCGGTCCGCCGGGCACCAGGCGCCCCTCGGCGACCTGGTTCGGCGTCTTGTGCTTCTTGAACGTCGCACCCATGCGGGCGGCGAGTTCGTCGAGGACCATCTGGCCGACGTTGTGACGGTTCCCCGCGTAGCCGGGCCCGGGGTTCCCGAGCCCGACCACGACGAGGGTCGTTCCTGTCATCAGCGTCGGCCAGACGTTCCGCGGCGGGTGTGTTACTCGGAGTCGACCGGGGCGGAGCCGCCCTCGGCACCGGCCTCGGCGCCCGCCTCGGCAGCAGCCTCGTCGTCAGCGGTGCCACGCGGGGTGACGATCTGCACGACGAGCGCCTCGCCGTCGGTCTCGAGCTCGGCGCCGGTCGGCAGCTCGAGCTGCGAGGCCAGCACCTGGGTGCCGTCCTCGAGGCCCTCGACGTCGACGGTCACGTGCTCCGGGATGTCGGTCGCCTCGACGAGGAGCGAGACCGAGGAGAGGTCCTGGACGTGGATCGTGCCGGAGAACGACTCGCCCTCGACGACGACGGGGACGTCGACGGTGACCTTCTCGCCACGGCGCACGACGACGAGGTCGATGTGCTCGATGATCTGGCGCACCGGGTCGCGCTGGACGTCCTTGACGAGGGCGAGCTGGGCCGCACCCTCGATGTCGAGGTCGACGACCGCGTTGGCGGTACGGACGAGCAGCATCGTCTCGTGGCCCGGGAGGGTGATGTGCTGCGGCTCGGTGCCGTGGCCGTAGACGACCGCGGGGATCTTGTCGGCGGCGCGGAGCTTGCGCGCAGCGCCCTTGCCGAACTTGGTGCGGGTCTCCGCTGCGAGCTTGGTGTAGTCGGCCATGGTGCCTCCTGGTGTCGGGGTCGACGCCGGGGTGCCGGCATCGGGGGGTCTGTGGTGTTGCAACTCGAACGCGTGCACGCGTGAGGAACGCTCCCAGGACTGGGCCGGGTCTCCCTACCGCGTCGATCACGGCCGCGCGCTGCGCGGCCCTCGCCGAAGTCGGTTTGTGAGTCTAGCAGGGGACGTCGGGCGTGTCGCACCGCGGCACCGCCCACCACCGGACGGGAGGCTCGTGGCGGTGCCGCCACGAGCCTCCCGTCCGTCCCTGCGCACGGTCGCGGACCGGTCCCCCCAGGTCCACCTGCCCGCGACCGCGGGTCCGTCGCCGGCGCCCGTCAGTCGACGTCCTCCGGTGCCTCCGGCGCCAGTCGCTCGATCGTCCTGGCGACGCGGTCGGCGACCGCGAGCTGGTCCGGCCGGGCGGCTGCCAGCACGGCGGCGTCGGTGGCGGTGACGTGGAGGAGCCGGGACCACTGCGCGTCGTAGAGCGCCTCCCGGTAGCCGGACGACTGCTGGCAGGCCAGGTCGTGCTCGGCGAGGGCGATCTCGGGCTTCGTGACCTCACCCTCACGGAAGTTCAGGCCGTAGTCCATGAGCATCGACTGCGACGGCAGGTCGCTCGGCGCCGCGGGGAGGTCGACCAGACCGGCCGTGGACATGCAGCGGTGCCAGGCGCCCGTCGTCGCCTCGACCGATGCGTCCTGACGGGCGTCGGCGGCGGCGAGGGCGGTGAGCCGCTCGGCGACCTCGGTGCTCTGCTCCACGCCGCGCCCGTTCGTGCCGAGCGTCCGACGGGCCTGGTGCCAGCAGCCGGCGACCGCGTCCCGCGGCGCTGCCGCGATGACCGCGGTCCGCTCGGGAGAGCCGGCCCACGACCGTCTCGCCTCGACGTTCGCGCCGATGGTCGACGTGAGGTGGTACCCGCGGCGCTCGGCCAGTGCGGGCAGCAGCGGCTTCGTCGTCGCGAGTGCCGGCGCGGTGTTGCCGCGGACCGCCGGGTCGTCCGCTTCGCTCAGTGCGCGGAGCCCCGAGACCGTCGCCCACGGTGGTGCCCCGTCGATCCCGAGCCGCTCGAGACACGGCTCCGCGACCAGTTCCTCGGCGTAGGACGTCTCGTCGACCGCGGGCCGGGCGTAGCCGTCGAGCGGCATCGACCACGTGTCGAGGTCGCGCTCCACCGTCGGGCGGACGGCGTGGTCGGCGGGCTCGGGCAGGCTGTGCAGCACGGCTCCCCCGAGGCCGGCGAGGACGAGGACGAGTGCGCCGGACTTCGCGGAACGCTGGGTGATGCGCATGGTGTTCCCCCTAGGCGCGGACGAGTCCGCGTTCGTGTGCGGTGATGACGACCTGGATCCGGTTCCGGAGTCCGAGCTTCGTGAGCACCGCGCGGACGTGCGTCTTGACCGTGGCCTCGCTGAGGAACACGGTCGCCGCGATCTCCTGGTTGCTGAGCCCCTTCGCGACGAGCAGGAAGACCTCGCGCTCCCGGGCGGTGAGGACGTCGAGCACCTCGTCCGGGCGCGGGGTCTCGACGAGGGTCCCGTCGGCGCGGAGCAGGTCGAGCGCCTCGGCCTCGGTCGGCGCCGGACGCCCCTCGTGGACGTCGCGGATCGTGCCGAGCACCACATCGGGCAGGGCGTCCTTCGTCAGGAACGCCGCCGCTCCCGCACGGAGGGCGGCGAGCACGGCCTCGTCGCGGCGGATCGTCGTCAACACCACGACCCTCGGGCGGTCTCCGCCCTGCGCGGCCAGGCGTGCGGTGGTCTCGATGCCGTTCAGCACCGGCATGCGGAGGTCCAGGAGCAGGACGTCGGGGTCCTCGTCGGCGCAGAGCTCGAGCGCCGCGGCGCCGTCGGCAGCGGTGCCGACGCAGGCCATGTCGTCCTGGGCCTCGACGAGCATCCGCATGCCGGAGGCGAAGAGGTGCTGGTCGTCGACCACGGCGACGCGGATCGCGCTCACCGGGCGTCCTCGACGGGCACCCAACCGGTCACGACGAACTCGTCGACGTCGTCACCCGCGCCGGCCCGGAGCCACCCGCCGGCGAGCCGTGCCCGCTCCCGCATGCCCTCGATGCCCGAGCCCGCGCCGTCGAGCTGCACCAGGGGCGCGTCCCCTCGCGAGGTGACCACGATGCCGAGGCCCGGGCCGCGCCAGTCGAGCACGACGCGGGTCGACGCCGTCCGCCCCTGGTGCTTGAGGACGTTCGTCAGGCTCTCCTGCACGATCCGGTGCACCGCTCCCCCGGTCGCCGTGCCGACGGGTCCGGGCACACCGTGCTGCTCGAACGTCGCACGCATGCCGAGGTCGCGCATGTCCTCGACGAGGTCGGGGACGTCCACGAGGCCGTGCACCGCCGCCGACCCGGCGCCCTGGATGCGTTCGACGAGTGCACGGACGTCACCGAGGGCGCTCCGGCTCACGTCGGCGATGTCGCGGAGGGCCGTCGCTGCCGGTGCGCCGGCACCGGCGATCGCCGCGGCGCCCTGGGCCTGCGAGACCACCACGGCGAGCGAGTGTGCGAGCGAGTCGTGCACGTCGCGGGCGATCCTGGCGCGTTCCTGTTCCGCGCGGAGCTCGGCGGTCGTGACCTCGGTCTCCCGCTCGGCCGCGACGACGCGGGTCCTGGCGAGGCCGATCCGCCACGCTGCACCGACGGCGACGCCGGCGGCCCAGGCGATGCCGCTCGCGCCGGCGATCGCCAGCGACAGGAGCACGAGGTCACTCCGCGTCCCCGAGTGCGCCCCGGTCCAGTTGCCCCAGACGTCGGGGTCGGCGACCGTCGGCACCGCCATCGCCCAGGCGGCGGCGATGCTCGCGACGCCGAGGGCCGGGACCGCGAGCCATCGGAGCAGCCCCGACCGCCCTGCACCGACGACGCCCACGACGATCGCGATCGCCAGGTACTCCGGCCACGTCGTCGCGCGCGGGCGGTCGAGCAGGTGCAGCGCCTGCAGCAGCGGGACCACCACGACCAGGCCGAGCGCCGTCGCGGGCATCCAGTTCGTCAACCCGATGGCGACGGCGAACGCGGCGACGACGAGCACGTGGCCGGTCAGCTCGGAGCGTCCGGCCTCGGCGACGATCCAGAGCACCAGGTACACGGCACCGACGACCGGAGGCAGCACGTGCCGGACGCGGCGACGCAGGAAGGAGGTCATGTCGGCGAGCGTAGGGCGGGCGTCGACGCGGCTGCGAGCTCGGGCGGCACCTTTCATCCGAGTGGATGAGGTGCCGTCGAGCCCTGCGGTCAGGACGCGTCGCTAGCGTCGGGGCGTGTCGACGAACGAGTCCCTGCCCGCGCGCGACCCGGCCACCGACGACCGGTGGGCAGCGGCGGCGCGCGCAGCCGAAGCGCTCGCCCGCGGACCGAGGCGGGGACGCGGGCCGTCGATCCAGGCCGCCCTCTCCGCCGCCGCGACGCTGGTGGCCGGCATCGACGTGCCGCTCGCGGTCCTCGGTGGGCTCGACTGGCGCGTCGCCGTCGCGGTCCTCGGGTGGGTCGTGGCGGTCGGGGCGTGGTCGGTCGCTCGACGGCGCGGGCGACTCGAACCGTTCCTCCCTGCCCGGTCTCCGGTCGCACTCCTCGGGGCTGCCGATCGTCGGGACCTCCGCCGACAGCTCCGCGGTGCGGAGGTACCCACGCCGCGATCGGTCGACCTGGTCGACGCGATCACCCGGTGGCAGCGCCGGACGTCGGCGGCGACCCTGCCGAGCCTCGTCGGACTGGGGATCGTCCTGCTCGGCTCCCCGGGGCCGCTCGTCCCCGCCATCGTCCTCGCGACCGCCGTCCTGGTGGTCGTCCTCGCCGTCGCTGAGCGTCGTCGGTGGTCGCGCGTGCAGCGGCTCGTCGCGGAGGTGCGTTCCGAGCGATCGGCTGGTGCCTGAGGGTCGTCGCCGGTCAGCGACCGACGTCTCGGCGGTGGTGCTGCGCGGCGCGCAGGAGGTCCCGCGCGCGGTCACTCGCGTCCGCTGCCTCGTCGCGCGCGCGTTCGGCCCGCTCGACCTCGACGACTGCTTCGGCGAGCTGCCGTTCGAGCTCGGCACGACGGTCCTCGGCGGCCTCGAGTTCCTGCTCCGCCGCATCGAGGGCCGCGTCGGCATCGCGGGACTCGGCCCGAGCGGTCGCCTCGGCCTCGCGAGCGGCGCGGCGCTCGGCAGCGGGGTCGGTACGCGGTCCGGGTTCGGCCTGCGGTTCGGATTCCGGCTCCGGCTCGGACTGCGGCTCCGGCTCCGGCTCCGGCTCCGGCTCCGGCTCCGGCCGGGAGGCTCGGCTCCCCTTCCGGGACCGTCGCGCGCTGGTGATCGGGATGGGTTCGGCGTCGGTACCGGACCACGCGTCCGGGACCGCGTCGGGATCGGCCAGTGCCCCGTCGAGGTCGACGTCGTCGAACCCGGCGCTCTCGAGCGGTCGGACGAGCAGGCCGGACCGGACGGCGGCGCCCGCGTGTCCGTCGGCCGTCGCAGCCTCGATCGTCGCGCGGACCTGGTCGAGGACGGCGGATGTCAGCGGGTGCCCGGCGTCGGACGCCAGGTCGGCCCCCGCCTGCGCCAGCGCGGCGACGACGTCGGACCGCTGGCGGCGGAGCCGTCGGATCTCGTCGGGGTCGGCGTCCGCCAGGGCCTGCCGGATCGCCGGGCCGAGCTCGACCGCCTCGTCCAGGGCGCCCTCGTGCGCGAGCAGGTCGACCACCCACGCCGCGGGCGCGGGCTTGCGCAGACCGCCGATGCGCGTCGCGAGCGCTCGGTCGTCCTTCCGCACCGCACGCTGCCGCGCGGTGCGTTGCCGGACGAAGTCGGCGGGCGCGACGAGGAGCAGTTCCCTCGCCTCGTCCGCGAACTCCATGCCCCCAGCATGCCCGTCGACGCACCCGCGCTCTCGTCGGAAGCACGAGCGACCGGGCAGGACACGCCGGACGTCCTCCACCGAGCGGGCCGCGTACGTCACCGTCGTGCGCGACCGTGCCGTACGTCGCCCGCTCGGGGGCGGGGGCGGGGTCGCCCGCTCGGAAGCGGGGGCGGGGGCGGGCGCTCGGGGCGGGGTCGGCCGCCGGTCCGGCGTCGGACTACCAGTCGTGGACGGTGCCGTCGGCCAGGCGGTTGAACGGCAGGTACGCCTGCTCGTACGGGTACTTCCCCGCCTCGTCCACGTCGAGCGTCACGCCGAGGCCCGGCTCGTCGCCCGGGTGCAGGTACCCGTCCGTGAAGGTGAACGTCTGCCGGAACACCTGGTTCGTCCTCGGTCCGTGCTGCATGTACTCCTGGATGCCGAAGTTGTGGATCGCCATCCCGAGGTGCATCTGCGCGGCGAGTCCGACGGGTGAGATGTCCGTCGGCCCGTGGAACCCGGACTTGATCTGGTACATCGCGGCGTAGTCCATCGTCTTGCGCAGCGGGGTGACGCCGCCCATGTGGGTCACGGCACCGCGCACGTAGTCGATGAGCTGGTCGCGGATGATGTCCTTGAAGTCCCAGATCGTGTTGAAGACCTCGCCGATCGCGAGCGGCGTGGTGGTGTGCTGCCGGACGAGCTTGAGCGCCTCCTGGTTCTCGGCGGGGGTGCAGTCCTCGAGCCAGAACAGGTCGTACGGCTCCAGGCTCTTGCCGAGCTTGGCCGCCTGCAGCGGGGTCATCCGGTGGTGGCCGTCGTGCAGGAGCGGCAGCTCGGGCCCGAACTCGTTCCGGACGGCCTCGAACACGGTCGGCACGTGGCGCAGGTAGGCACGGGTGTCCCAGTCCTCCATCGCCGGGAACGCACCCCGCTGTGCCGGCTCGAAGTCGTACCGGACGCCGGCGTTGCCCTCGGTCGTCCGGTTCGACGCGATGCCGTAGATGCTCTCGAGCCCGGGGACGCCCGTCTGCACGCGGATGGACCGGTAGCCCTCCTCCTGGTGCTCGCGGATCGAGTCGAAGAGCTCCGGGAGCTCCTTGCCCGAGGCGTGGCCGTACGCCATGAGTCCGGTGCGCGACGCCCCGCCGAGCAGCTGGTAGAGCGGCATCCCGGCGACCTTGGCCTTGATGTCCCACAGCGCCATGTCGACGGCCGCGATGGCGGCCATCGTGACCGGGCCCCGGCGCCAGTACGACGAGCGGTAGAGGAACTGCCAGGCGTCCTCGATGCGGCTGGCGTCCCGCCCGACGAGCAGCGGGACGACGTGCTCGGACAGGTACGCGGACACGGCGAGCTCGCGGCCGTTGAGGGTGGCGTCGCCGAGCCCGGTGACACCGTCGGCGGTGGTGATCCGCAGGGTGACGAAGTTGCGGTCCGGACTCGTGACGATGACCTCCGCCCGGTCGATGAGCTGTCCGCGGTCGGCCGACGCCCAGGTGTCCGGTCGGCCGGCGGTCGGGTCCGTCGCCCCGCCGCCATCGGCAGCGCCGGGGACGGGCGCAGCGGGGTTCGTGGTGCCGGTGTCGGTCATGCGTGGACTCCTTCGTCGACGGGGCCGCGTGCTGGTGCCGCGGCGGCGCGGATGCGTTCGGCGGCCGCGGTGACGGCGGCCACCACTGGGGTGGTGTCGAGGTCGGGCGCGACGACCCCCAGGACGTCGTGCACGTCCGAGTCTGGCCCGGGTGCTCCGGCGTCGTCCACCAGCTCGGCCTGCGTGGTGCAGTGCACCCACCAGGCGGCGAGCAGGGTCGCGGCTCCCGGGCCGACCCCGGCGTCGGGGTCGCGCTCGAGTCGCCGACGCAGGACGTCGACGACGCGGACGGGCAGCTTCTGCGAGCCGCCGGACGCGATCTGGCGCAGGGTGTGCCGGATGCGCGGGTTCGCGAACCGCTCGACGAGCGCGGCCCGGGCGTCGGCGACCTCGTCGGCCGGCAGCGGGAGTTCGGCGGCGGCTTCGTCCCAGAGCTGCTCGACGGCGGTCCGGCAGCGTGGGTCGTCCATCGCCGACGCCACGGTGTCGTGGCCGAGCAGCAGGCCGAGGTACGCCAGGAGCGAGTGCGCCCCGTTGAGCAGCCAGAGCTTCCGCTGCTCGTACGGGGTGACGTCGGGCACGAGCCGGACGCCGGCGGTCTCCCACTCGGGGCGGTCGATGCCGTCGAACACGTCCTCGAGCACCCACTCGGCGAAGGGTTCCGTGACCACGGGCACACGGTCGCCGTCGAACGCCCCGGGCAGGTCGCCGATCTCGTCGAGGTCGGCGGCGGTGGTGGCCGGCGTGATCCGGTCCACCATCGACGACGGGAAGGCGACGGACGACTCGATCCACGACCGGAGTGCCGGGTCGTCCGTCGCCCCCAGCACCGCCTCGCGGAGCACGGCGCCGTTGTGCGTCAGGTTGTCGAGCGACACCAGGGCGATGCGTCCGCCGTCGGCGGCCCGGCGTGCGGCGAGCCCGTCGACCAACCGGGCCGGCACGTCGGCGTCGGCGCGGTAGCCGGCCTCGGTGACCGTCAGCGTGACGATGGTCGTCCCCGGGGACGCGACCACGTGCCTCCAGGCCGTGCCGTCGCCGCCGGGGTGCGCCGCCACGATCGAGTCGACCACCTCGGCCGTGTCACCGTCGGCCGCTCGCGTCACCAGCGTGTACCGGCAGTCCTGCCCGGCGAGCGCATCGGCTGCTCCGGGCGAGCGCCCGGTGAAGGCGGTGATCCCCCACGGATCACCGCTGGCGTGCTGCGTGTACCAGGCGAGGTGGGCGCGCGCGAACGCGCCGATGCCGAGGTGGGCGATGCCGGGGCGCCGACTCATGCGGTCACCGGGACCAGGGAGCGCAGGTACGCCAGGTTGTCGGCGGTGCGCTCGGCGAGCGGCAGGTCGGTCGAGAAGTCCTCGATGGTGACCCAGCCGTCGTACCCGTGCCGTCGCAGGGCGTCGAGGTACTCGGACACCGACGCCTGGCCGTCGCGCAGCGGTACCCACTCGTTCCGCCAGATCCGGCTGCCGTCGGCCCGGGTCTCGCCGGTGTCGACCCACCGTGCGTTCTTCACGTGCGCGTGGGCGAGGTACGGCCCGAGGAGCTCGAAGGCCGCGAGGTGGTCCTCCTGCCCCTCGATCACGAGGTTCCCCAGGTCGTGGATGACGCCGACGTGCTCGGGGTCGAGCCCGTCGACGAGCCGGAGCGCGGCCGACGCGGACGGGGTGATCGTCATGTGGTGCAGCTCGACGAGTGCCTTGACACCGAGCGCGGCAGCACGCACCGCCGCCCACTCGAGGTCGGCGCGCGTGCGGTCGAAGAGCTCCCCGTAGGTGGCGCCGGTCCGCTCGCGCTCCCGCTGGTACCAGGGCATGGTGACGCGCACCTGGCGGGCGCCGAGTTCGCTCGTCACCCGGAGCATCGTCTCGACGCCCTCGTGGTCGGACACCGGCTGGTAGCCGCCGATGCCCGAGTACTGCAGGCCGGCGGCGGCGGTGGTGCGGGCGATCTCGCCGACCCGGTCCGCGATGCCGGTGAACTGCCAGGTCGACCGGTTGCCGGCCCAGAAGCCGGACGAGCCGTCCTCGGTGCGGTCGTCGACGATCCGCCACTCGATGCCGTCCCAGCCCTGCTCGGCGAGGGTGTCGGCTGCCTGCGACGGGGTCCAGTCGGGCGTGGACGCGGTGAACACGGAGAACTTCACCGGACTGCTCCTTCCCGGGGAGCGACGACCGGTTCGACGTCGTCGTACTTCCCCTCGATGACGTCGTCGATCCGGACCGGCTGCCCGAGGGTCGCGCTGACGTACAGGCCGCGGACGGTCGCGAGCGACACGAGGGCGTCGTCGACGGTCACGCCGGGGTCGCGCCCCTCGCGGATCGCGGCGACGATGTCCGTGTACTGGCGGGCGTGCCCCGCGGCGAAGTGGTCGGGCTCCGGCGGGCCGCCGACGACGTGCTCCGGCGGGACGACGTCGTGCTTCTGGTCGACGGCGTCGGCGACCGCGGTGGCGTTCGCCGTGGTCGACGCGGACTCGAGCGTCGCCGCGTCCGGTGCGACGTGGAAGTACGCGAGCCGGTCGTCGTCGACGATCGCCGAACCGTGCGTGCCGTACACCGCGTAGCGCGCGGAGAGTCCCGGGTAGGCGGCGGTCGTGCAGTGGATGACGCCGAGCGCGCCGCCGCGGAACCGGACGGTCGCGACCGCGGTGTCCTCGACCTCGATGCGGTCGTGCGCGAGGAGCCCGACCTGCGCCGAGATCTCCTCGGGACGACCGAGTGCCCAGACGAGCAGGTCGACGGTGTGCACGCCCTGGTTCATCACCGCGCCGCCGCCGTCGAGCGCCCAGGTGCCGCGCCAGTCGCCCGAGTCGTAGTAGCCCTGCGAGCGGTACCAGGCGACGCTCGCGACGCCGGAGGTCACGGTGCCGAAGTCGCCGCCGTGCGCGGCTCCCGCGACCGCGACCGAGGCCGGGTCGAAGCGGTGCTGGCTGATCACACTCGCCGTCACCCCACGCGAGCGGGCGTCCGCGGCGAGCGCCGCGATCTGGCGCGCCCGGGGCATCGTGGTGTCGAGCGGCTTCTCGATGACGACGTGCTTGCCCGCGGCGAGCGCCGCCTCGGCCAGCTGGACGTGCATGCCGGACGGGGAGCAGATCGCGACGACGTCGATGTCGGTCTGCGCGATGGCCTCCTCGACGGTCGCGGTGGTGACGGGCCGGTCGGCGCCCGTCGCCTCGATCTCGTCCGCCGCGCCGGTGGCGGCTGCGGGGACGGCGTCGACGAGGGCGACGACCTGCAGGTCCGGGTGCTGCACGGCGACGCGGGCGTGGTGGCGTCCGATGACGCCGGCGCCGACGACCGCCAACTTCAGGGGGGTGCTCATCGCAGGGTGACTCCGATCTGGTCGGTGAGGGAACGGAAGGCCCGTCCGGCACGGCCGAAGGCCGCGGGGCCGGAGAACCCGCCGAGGGAGGTGACGTCGCTGAGGTGCGGTTCGAGGGAGGCGTACCCGGAGTAGCCGGCGTCGCGGAGGGCGGTCAGGGTCTCGAGCAGTTCGCCGTCGCCCTCCCCCGCCGGGACGACGGACGCGTCGGCGGCCAGGGCGTCCTTCACCTGCAGGTAGTCGACGTACGGCGCGAGCTGCGCCCAGCCGTCGGTGAACGGCCGGACGCCGCACTGCACGTAGTTCGCGTTGTCCCAGGCGAGCCGCAGCGCACTCGACCCGACGCTCTCGACGATGTCGAGCACGCGCTCGGGGACGTCGCCGTAGATGTCCTTCTCGTTCTCGTGCAGCAGGGTGACGCCCTCGCGCCCGGCGTGGTCGGCGAGCGCACGCATCCGGACCATGACGTCGTCGCGCACCTCGTCCGCCGTGCGCCCGTCGAAGTAGAACGAGAAGATCCGGACGTTCGTCGTGCCGAGCGCGTGCGCGGCCGCGATCGCGCGGCCCAGCCGCTCGACCTCGTGCTCGACGGGCCGGTCGACGACCACCTTGCCGATCGGCGAGGCGATCGCGGACACGGTCTGCCCGCGCTCCTCGAACAGGCGGTGGAGGCCGGCGAGCTGGTCGTCGTCGAGGTCGACGACGTTGGTGCCCCAGGCGCTGCGCACCTCGATCGCGCTCGCGCCGAGCGCCTGCAGCACGGCGACCTGGACGGCCGGGTCGGCATCGATCTCGTCGCCGAAGCCGGAGAGCTCCCACGTTGGCTGGGTCATCGTGTTCCTTCCTTGTCGGACGGGAGGCGCGTGGCGGGCCGGCACCGCGCCTCCCGTCCGTCGTGTGGTTGCGTTCGCTCCTTGACGGAGCCGGCGGCCTCGACGGGTCCTGCCCGCCGACCAGGTCACTTGACGGAGCCGGCGGTGAGCCCGCCGACCAGGTAGCGCTGGAAGATGAGGTAGAGCGCGACGACCGGCACGGCGCAGACGATCGACGCGGCCATCATCTGGCCGTAGATCGGGACGGCGCCGCCCTCCTGGGCGGTGCCGAGCACCTGCAGCACCACGGCGACCGTGCGGGTGTTCGGGGTCGTCATGATCGTGCTGAAGAGCACGTCGTTCCAGCCGAGCAGGAAGGCGAAGATCGCCGAGACCACGATGCCGGGCCACGAGAGGGGCAGCACGACGCTCCGCAGGATGCGGGTGCTCGAGGCGCCGTCGATGCGGGCCGCCTCCTCGAGCTCCTTCGGCAGACCGCGCAGGTACGTCACCATCACCCACGTCGAGAACGGCAGGGCGAACGTCAGGTAGGTGACGAAGAGGCCCCAGCGGGTGCCGATCACCTGCACGCCGGTGGCGCTCGCGATGTTGGCGAAGACCACGAAGACGGGCAGGAGCAGCAGGGTGCCGGGGATCGACTGCAGGGCGAGCAGCCCGCGGAGGATCGTCAGCCGGCCGAGGAACCGGAACCGGACGAGCACGTAGGCGGTGGACACGGCGAGCGCCGCACTCGCGACCGCCACCGCACCGGCGGTGAGCAGGGAGTTCACCAGGCCCTGCCCGAGCGCCACGGTGTCCCAGATCGCCACGTAGTTCGACAGCGTGAACTCGGACGGGAAGTACTCGCCGCGGGCGACCGCGACGTCCGAGTTCACCGAGCCGAACAGGATGTACAGCACCGGCACGGCGATGAACGCGACGAGGACCGCGATCACGGTGACCAGCAGCCACCGCGGCAGCAGCCGGGTGACGTCGGTGTCGTACGGACGCTTCGGGCGCTTCGAGCCACCGGCGGTGATGCTCTCGGTGAGCGTCGCGGTCGGACGGGTGCGGGTCTGGCTGAAGGCGCTCATGCGCGGGCTCCCTCGAGGTCGGCGGCGGCCGGGGCGGCGAGCAGGGCGCGGTCCGCGCGACGCTGCTTCCGGGTGGGGCCCGCGTCGTCTCCGGTGTCGAGCTTGACGGCCCGGAGGTAGACGAACAGCGGGATCGCGACGATCACCAGCGAGCAGATCGCCATCGCCGCGGACAGGCCGAAGCGGAACGACTGGAAGCTCGCGATGTACGTCAGGACGGGCATCACCTCGACGCTCGAGGGCAGGGGGTTGCCGAAGAGCACGAAGGGCAGCGTGAAGTTGTTGATGTTGTGCAGGATCGAGATGATGATCGCCAGGCTCAGCGGTCCGCGCAGGTACGGGAAGACGATGTAGCGGAGCTTCGCCCACCACGTCACGCCGTCGAGGGCGGCGGCCTCGTGCACCTCGTTGTCGACCGCCTGCAGTCCGGCGAGCGAGAGCAGGTAGACGAACGGCCAGCTCGTCCACACCATGACGCCGGCGAGCGCCCAGTAGGACGCGGAGCCGTTCAGCCAGAGGACGTCGGTGCCGAGGACGGTGTTCACCACGCCCTGCGGCTGGAGCATCGTGCGGAAGAACGTCCCGACGACGAAGGCCGGCAGCACGTACGGCACGAGGTAGATCGACCGGACCAGGCCGCGCCCGGGGAACCGGTTCTGCGTGGAGACCGCCGCGGCGACACCGATCGGGACGGTGACCGCGGTGACGAGCACCGACAGGGACACCGAGATCCAGATCGAGTGCAGGAGCGGCGAGTCGGTGAAGGCCTCGGCGAAGTTGGCGAACCCGACGAAGGGAGCGCTGAACCACTGGCGCAGCGTGTACTGGTCGAGGTCGAGCATCGCGATGTACAGGCCGACGAGCAGCGGTACGACGATGACGGCGAGCATGAGGACGCCGCCGGGCAGGAGCATCCAGAGCGGACGCTCGCGCTGGTACAGCGGGGTCGTCCCGTGCGGGCGGACCTCCCGCGGGGTCTCCTGGCGGGGTCGGGTCTGCGTGGTGGTCATCACAGCCCTCCGTTCTTCTGGCGGTCGAGCGTTGCCTGGGCGTCCCGCTGCGCCGCTGCGAGGCGCTTCCGGAGCTGGTCGTCGCTGACCTCGCCGCGCTTCAGCGACGGGATCGACTGCACGACGACGTCGACCAGCGAGAGCTGCACGTCCGACCAGGCGCCGGTGAAGGCGGTGGGCTTCGACAGTTCGCCGGCGCGGACGATGGGGGCGAGGTCGGGGTTCTGCTGCGCGATGCGGTCCGCCGCGACGGTGTTCGTCGGCAGTTGCCCGAACAGCTCGAAGTAGCGTTCCTGCGCCTCGGGCGAGGACACCTGCCGCACGAAGTCGAACGACAGGTCCTGCTTCGAGCCGTAGTCGGCGACGACGAGGTTGTCCCCGGACAGGATGCTCGCCGCCTCGATGCCGTCGGCGGGACGCTCGGTCGCGCCCGGGGGCACGGTCGGCAGCAGGGCGTACTCGTACTTGCCGTCGACGGCCGAGCCCTGCAGCGAGTTCAGGGAGGTCGTCGTGGTCATCGGGAAGAACGCGGCCTTGCCGTCGGCGAACTGCGCGAGGGCCTGCGGGTTGTTCCAGCCGATCGCCGCGGGGTCGACCACGCCGTCCTCCGTCACCCAGTCGAAGTAGGTGCGGTAGGCCTGCTCGACGGCGGGGGCGTCGATCTCGGCCTTCCCACCGTCGATGATCGTGTTGCCGGCGTTCTGTGCCATCCCCCACACGAACTTCCACGGGTCGAAGCCGTCCGCGTAGGCGATCGCCATGCCGTAGGTACCGTCGCCGGTGGTCTTCCGGGCGTCCTCGGTGAGCTCGTCCCAGGTCGTCGGCAGGTCCGTGATCCCGGCGCGCTCGAGGAGCTCCGTGTTGACGGCCATCACGAACGGTCGGCTGGCGAAGGGGATCCCGATCTGCTCCGCCGTGCTCGGACCGGAGATGCCGAGGGACGCCGGTGCGAACTGGTCCTTGCCGCCGACCGCGTCCCACTGCTCCGGCCCCATCTCGACGAAGGCACCGGTGGCGTAGGCGGTCGGGGTGAAGGTCGTCCCGATCGCGTAGACGTCCGGGCCCTGGCCCGAGATGACGCTGGTCTGGATCGCGGTGAGCTCCTCCTGCGGGGTCGAGTAGGTCTCCCACTGGATGTCGGCACCCGTGGTGCGCTCGAACTCGGCGGCGGTCTCCCGCTGCCACTGCGCGCGTTCCTTCGGGTAGGTGGTGTCCGCGCCCATCATCACGCGGAGGGTGTCCGGGTCGTCGCCGCTGCCGTCAACGATCGCGCAGCCCTGCAGCGAGAGGGCGGCGACGGCGACGACGGCGGCACCGACCAGGATGCGGGTCCTGCGTCTTCCTGTGCTCATGCGGGGGTGTCCTCCTCGACATCTCCCCCGGGCGATGGTGCCCGGGACGGCGGCTGCGCTGCCGACGTGCCACCACTGTCCCGGCCGTGGCAACAACCGGCAACCGGTTGCCACTTGTTGCCACGCCGGCCTAGTTTCGCCTCGTGAGCAGCGCAGACACGGACACCTCGCGGCGGGTGACCATCCGGGACATCGCCGACGCGACCGGGGTCGCCCCGTCCACGGTCTCCCGCGCGCTCTCGCTGCCGGACCGGGTCAACCGCGACACCCAGCAGCGGATCCAGCAGGTCGCCCGCGAGCTCGGCTACGTCGCGAACTCGCAGGCCCGGGCGCTCACCTCGGGACGGACCCGGGCGGTCGCCGTCCTGGTGTCCGACATCACCAACCCCTTCTACTTCGACGTGATCCGCGGCACGCAGCACCAGCTCTCCGCCGCCGGGTGGACGCAGTTGCTCGTCGACACCGAGGAGTCCGCCGAGGCCGAGGTCGCGGCGCTGCGTGCCGTCGCCGGCAAGGCCGACGGCGCCGTGCTCACGGCGTCCCGCCTGTCCGACGCGCAGATCGCCCGGTTCGCCGAGCGCACCCCGCTCGTCGTCGTGAACCGTCGCCCGGCCGGGGTGCCGTCGGTCCTCATCGACACCCCCGGAGGCGTCGAGCAGGCCGTGCAGCACCTGGTGTCCCTCGGGCACCGGGACGTGCTCTACGTGGCCGGCCCGGACAGCTCCTGGTCGAACGAACGCCGCTGGCGGGCGCTCGTCCGCGTGGCGGGGCGCCTGGGTGTCCGGGTCGCCCGCATCGGCCCGCACGCGCCGTTCGTCGACTCCGGAGCGGCCGCCGCCGACGCCGCCGTGCACGCCGGGGCCACCGCGTGCATCGCCTTCAACGACCTCATCGCGATCGGGATGCTGACGCGGTTCCGGGAGCGGGGCGTCCGCGTGCCCGAGGACGTGAGCGTGGTCGGCTGCGACGACATCTTCGGTGCCGACTTCTGCAACCCGCCCCTGACGACCATGACGTCGCCGATCGAACGCGCCGGTCGGGTGGCGATCCGGATGCTGCTCGGTCGACTCGATGCGCTGCCGGCCGACGAGCCGCCGGGTGAGCACCCGTCGGGCGCCGTCGCGCTGCCGACCCACCTGACCGTCCGGGGGTCCACGGGCCCGGCACCCGTGCGGCCCCGCTGATCCCCGCACCGCCGCACGATCCCGCTCGCCCCCCCCCCCCCCCCCCCCGCCCCCCCC
>NZ_JAMAXX010000039.1:0-454 GCF_023712625.1 Curtobacterium sp. ODYSSEY 48 V2 | reverse complement strand
GGCCCGATCATCCCCACCAGCAGGTGCCCCACCATGTGCATCGTGAAGCTTGCGTGACCGGCCTGGGCCACGGGCCCCACCAGCCCGGCACCCACGCACGCCAGTCCCGCGAGGAAGCTGACCGGGCGCCAGGTGGCCACGCCGCGTCGCCCGCGCCCGGCCCACAGGCACCAGCAGTACGCCACTGCGGCGAGCAGCACGAGCGCGAGGACCAACCACTCGAAGAGCGGCCACGGGGCGGCCACCGCGGCGTCCGCGTGCCCAGCGGCACCACCACCGTGCTGCCCGTGGCCCCCGTGCCCCTGCTCCCCCGCGCCCACCGCAGCCGCGAGAAGCCCCGGGGGCGCGGAGAGCGTCAGGAACCCGGGGAGGATCAGAGTCCCCGAGCCCATTACGCCGCCCGGTACGCCCGGGCGCCGCGCCGCATCACCAGGTACCCCACGAGCATGAGAAC
>NZ_JAMAXX010000038.1:0-456 GCF_023712625.1 Curtobacterium sp. ODYSSEY 48 V2 | reverse complement strand
ACCGTGGGTGAGGCGATGAACGATGCGGAGATTTGCGCGTTTGTCGAAAAAGCGATTTATGACGAGATTATTCCGGTGCTGGATCTGCCGCGCGATGAGCTGGTGTCATTCGCCAGCGCCGTGACAGGGCGCTTCCGTAATCCCTATATTAAACATCAGCTGCTCTCGATTGCGCTCAACGGCATGACCAAGTACCGCACCCGTATTCTGCCGCAGCTGCTGGCGGGGCTGAAAGCGCATGGCGCGCTGCCGCCGCGTCTGACCTTTGCCCTGGCGGCGCTGATCGCCTTTTACCGGGGAGAGCGGGATGGTGAGAGCTATCCAGTACAGGATGACGCCGACTGGATATCGCGCTATCAAACGCTGTGGGCCCGCCATCGCGATGGCCAGATGAGCACTCGCGAGCTGGTCACCGCCGTGCTCAGCGTGGCGGATCACTGGCAGCAGGATCTGAGC
>NZ_JAMAXX010000037.1:0-457 GCF_023712625.1 Curtobacterium sp. ODYSSEY 48 V2 | reverse complement strand
CGCCGTTTCCTGCCGACATTTGCGGCAGGATCGGCGCCGACTGCAAGCAGGATTATGCGACGGCGGGCGCCTTCCTGATCCAGACCTTGTTGTCGTGGAACGCGGCGCCGCCGACCGGAGCGACGGCTTCCGCCCCTGTCAACATGATGATGCCGCGACCGCCGATATGCGATTTGTTCGGATGGATCGACTCGGCGATCAGCACGCCGCGGCGGACGCCATCGAACAGACTTGCGGTCAGCGTGGTCTCACCGCGCGCATTGCCGAGCGTTACGGCATCGCCGTCCGCGATCGAGAGCGCGGCCGCATCGTCGGGATGAATCATCACCGTCGGCGCGCCCTCGCGGGCCTGCGACGACGGCGTTTCGTTGAAGCTGGTGTTGAGGAAGCTGCGCGACGGCGACGTCGCGAGCCGGAACGGATGCTGCGCGTCCGCCTCCTCGATGATGGTCCAGTG
>NZ_JAMAXX010000036.1:0-457 GCF_023712625.1 Curtobacterium sp. ODYSSEY 48 V2 | reverse complement strand
CTGCTGCATGAAGCGGTCGGCCATGGGCTGGAAGGCGATTTCAACCGGCGTGGCACCTCGGTCTTTAGCGGCCATATGGGGGAATTAGTCGCCTCTGAGCTGTGCACCGTAGTGGATGATGGCACCATCGCCGATCGCCGTGGCTCGGTGGCCATTGATGACGAAGGGACCCCGGGGCAATACAACGTGCTAATCGAAAACGGCATTCTGAAAGGCTATATGCAGGATAAACTCAACGCGCGCCTGATGGGCGTCGCACCGACCGGCAATGGCCGACGTGAGTCGTATGCCCATCTGCCGATGCCGCGTATGACCAACACCTATATGCTGGCGGGCCAGTCGACGCCACAGGAGATTATCGAATCGGTCGACTATGGTATCTTTGCGCCTAACTTCGGCGGCGGGCAGGTGGATATCACCTCCGGTAAATTCGTCTTCTCCACTTCCGAGGCCTATC
>NZ_JAMAXX010000035.1:0-458 GCF_023712625.1 Curtobacterium sp. ODYSSEY 48 V2 | reverse complement strand
CCCGACAACAATAACCCTATCGATTCCTAGGTTATTCCTCACGCGCCCGAGCCACGTCGCGCGCACGGTTGCGGATGCGGGCCGCCCATTTGCGAGCAAAAGCCGCGCGCTTTTCGGGATTGCACACGGTACCCGGCTGTTGCGCTATGCCTTCGAGATAGCAAGCGAGCGCGGATACGCGGAACTCTGCATTGGAGTCGCCGCGATGCGTGCGCGCGATATGCTTTCGGTGCGAACGGATGATAGCCAACAGGTTATCACACGCGTGCACGCCGTCCGCGCGTCGCGGTTTCGGTTCCGCGTGCTGATTCACGCACGCATCGATATCAACACGGGCGCGCGGCATGAATCCGGCCGCCCAGCCCGGAATGGGTGCCTTACGTTGTCGCCAATATTCGGCGTGAATTCCGGTCAGGTTCATATACACCCTTTATTTGGCGATGGCCGCCTGTCGGCTC
>NZ_JAMAXX010000034.1:0-460 GCF_023712625.1 Curtobacterium sp. ODYSSEY 48 V2 | reverse complement strand
AGGTAAACCTGCGGCTTGCCAATTGGTAATACCACCATCGAGACGATAAACGTTGTCGTTACCAATCATTGCCACTGCGGTACCTGCAGTCATACCCATTTGGCAAACGATGATAATAGGATGGTCAGCACTACGAAGTGCGTCAACGTGGTCTTTTAGCTCAGTAAACGGGATATTGCGGCTGCCTTTGATATAGCCTTTTTCAAAATCTTTTCGTGGGCGGATATCAATCAGCTGAGCGTTTTGGTTGTTAACCATCAAGCCCACTGCATTTGGATTGATTTTTTTGCCGCCGCGTTTGTTCTCAAGCATAAAAAATAGCACAATTAGCACAAACATGGTGCCAAATAAAAATGGGTGATGACCCATAAACTCAAACCAACGTTCCAAGATATCCTCCACAGGGGCATTGCGTCAAAATTATCGTTTGATTGCCCATAAAAAATTGACTGTATTATAA
>NZ_JAMAXX010000033.1:0-461 GCF_023712625.1 Curtobacterium sp. ODYSSEY 48 V2 | reverse complement strand
ATAAATGATTAATTCAGCAGAACTGATCATCTGCGGGTTAGGAAGATTAAGCCTCATCTGCGGTATAGCTGTTACGGTGCTCTCATTTATCAACAAAAAGCGCTTCTCCGCGACCTGTACGCTGTAAAAAGAAAAACTTCGTCGGGAAAGCTTCTGTTCGCCGCGCCCCGTCTTTAGTATGGAACAGATTTTCCTCATTCTCCTGTGCCCATTCACGCACACGGATCTTTATCGGACAGTGCCCCCCTCACTACGCGCGCTCCTCAGCAACGGCCGGGCGCTGGCCTGGCCAAGCAGCCAGTCGCGAAAACAGCGGTTGGCAGGCGCCAGCAGCGCGGTCTCGTGGTAAACCAGATGATAGGCCAGCGGACAGGCGATGGGCTGCGCCAGAGGATTAACCAGCCGCCCCTGCGTCAGCGCAGGCGCTATGAATGAGCGTCGCAGCAATGCCATCCCCATAC
>NZ_JAMAXX010000032.1:0-462 GCF_023712625.1 Curtobacterium sp. ODYSSEY 48 V2 | reverse complement strand
GATCTTCAGCAACCACGACTGGAATACCGGTTTCTTCCATTAACAGACGGTCCAGGTTGCGCAGCAGCGCACCACCGCCGGTGAGAACCATCCCGCGTTCAGAGATATCAGACGCCAGTTCCGGCGGGCACTGCTCAAGGGCAACCATGACCGCGCTCACGATGCCGGTCAGAGGCTCCTGCAGCGCTTCAAGAATTTCGTTTGAGTTCAGGGTGAAGCCGCGTGGCACGCCTTCCGCCAGGTTACGACCGCGCACTTCAATTTCGCGCACTTCATCGCCCGGGTAAGCCGAACCGATTTCATGCTTGATACGTTCAGCGGTCGCTTCACCGATCAGGGAGCCGTAGTTACGACGCACGTAATTGATAACGGCTTCGTCGAAGCGGTCACCGCCGATACGTACAGAAGAGGAATAGACCACGCCGTTCAGGGAGATAACCGCCACCTCAGTGGTACCGCCAC
>NZ_JAMAXX010000031.1:0-469 GCF_023712625.1 Curtobacterium sp. ODYSSEY 48 V2 | reverse complement strand
AAAGAAGACGTTGATCTTTGGGAAATCAATGAAGCATTCGCTATGGTAACCATGCTTGCTATGCAAGAAAATGACCTTGATCATGCTAAGGTTAATATCGAAGGCGGTGCTTGTGCATTGGGTCATCCCGTGGGGGCATCGGGTGCGCGTATCGTAGTCACACTTATCAACTCACTCAAACGCACAGGCGGTAAAAAAGGCATTGCTAGCCTATGTATCGGTGGCGGTGAAGCGGTTGCCTTAGCCATTGAGTTAATCTAATTGTCTTATGCAAAAAAAATCCCTAATCTGTATTAGGGATTTTTTTTGCGCATCAATCAATCAAGCAATCATCTGATTTTCATGTTGATATAACTTATGATTGCCAAAGCTAAGAGATTCCCTAGGACTGTCAAGTAAAAAGCCCTACGAAATTCTGGCTTGGTCGATTTATGGCGTAATAACCAATGGGCAAACGCCGCCCCTACCC
>NZ_JAMAXX010000030.1:0-476 GCF_023712625.1 Curtobacterium sp. ODYSSEY 48 V2 | reverse complement strand
CGGTTCGCTTTGCTCAGTGTTTGCAGTTTGTGTACGTCTTAATAACGCCTTTACTCTCAATACTACTTCTCTAGGTGAGAAAGGCTTAACAATATAATCATCTGCTCCCGATTCAAATCCTTCAACACGATTTGTTTCTTCACCTTTTGCAGTAAGCATGATGATAGGTGTATCTTTATGTTCTCTAAGTTTAGAGGCAACTTCAATTCCATCCATTTCAGGAAGCATTAAATCTAAGAGGATGCACGCATAGTTGTTTTCAAGAGCAAGCTCGTAGGCTTCTTTACCATCTCTTGCTTCATGAATTTCAAAAGATTCTCTTTCTAAATATAATTTAAGTAATCTTCTAATTCTATCTTCATCATCAACGATTAAAATTTCGTTAGTCATACTTTCTACTACCTCCTACACTTGCTGTTAAATACATTTGTCATTATATCATAGGTTAACGTTATTGAGTGACTCAAAGGTTAACC